>NZ_SCNZ01000069.1:0-33733 GCF_005502655.1 Burkholderia sp. 4NA327C6
CGCACTTTCCTCGATTCGCTCGATCTCGCCAAGGAGAAACTCATCCCCCATTGATGACTCGTTCTTTGTCGGCCCGACTACCTGTCAGATCAAGTCCCGGCTAATACACTTCAGATGCACGGACTGCTCGGGCTTCAGGTTGTGGCGGTTGCGCAGCAGCAGCCAGCGACTGGATTTCAATACCTTGCGGGCCGGCCGGTCATGGCGTAACTGATTGGCCTGATCCACACGTACCCGATCGATCACCTCGCGCCCGTACTTGGCCACGACGTGGAACAGGTCGTAGACCACCTCGGCCTGCGGACACTGCGCCTTGATTTCCAACTCGTAGGCCGTGGTCATGTCGATCGCGACTGCTTCGATGCGCTCGGCGACACCCTCAGGAAGCTGCTCGAAGAAGGCGCGGGCCGTCTCGCGTGAGCGTCCCGATCCAATCCAGAGCACCTGCCGGCCGATCGGATCGACCACCACCGTGGCATACCTATGGCCTTTATGGAGTGCAAACTCGTCCATCGCCAAATAGCGGATCGTCGACCAGTCCGGCTCAGCCACACGCGCTTGCAAGCGCATCTTGTCGATCGATTTGACCGTGTGCCAGCCCAGATCGTAGAAGGCCGCCACTGCCTGTACGCTGGCCGCTTGCAGCAGTTTCTCGCAGGCCTTGGCAAATCGCTCCGTCACTCGCTGGTAACGGCCCAGCCACGCCAGCTTCTCCAGTCGCGGACCGCCGCAGCGTTCGCACCAGACCCGGCGGCGGGGCACGTGCAGCACCACCCGGTACTCGAACAGCGGCAGATCGCGCACGCGGCGAACCGTCGTCTCGTGGATTTGATGGCACCGTGCACCGCATTGCTCGCAGTACATCACCTTGCTGACCGGCTTCAAATGCAGCGATAGCGTACGGCCTTCTCCTTCCGGCCATTCCACCCGCTCTAACCGATAGCCCGTCCAGCAGCCCAGTGCCTGAAGTGCCTTGCGATCGAGCAATTGCTCCTCCTGACGTCCTTAAAGTCAGGCGTCAGGTTACGCAATCCCCCTCAAACGCTCCACGGTTTCCCGCGATGAACCGAATTTTTTCCCCGCTATAGTGGAATGGCTGGTCACGGTTGCGGTATCGCTGCTGGCCAGGTCATGACTGTAGAAAGGTGCTATATGAAAAACAAAATCGACAAGACCGTCGGACCGATCTGGGGTGTGGCAGCAGGATTGCTTCTTGCTGGTGCGGGATTGAGTTTTGGTATTTTCCCGGCGGCGCTGCGCAGCTCGGGCAGCGCAAACGACTTCATGGCGTCAGGCGCCGCGATGCTGGGCATCTTCCTGGTCGTCTATTCCACGCGCGAATTGCGAAGAAAGCGCGTGCACTGAGCGTTCGCGCGCCGCTGATTCCCGACGATCGACGCGAGCCGGGCGACGGCTCGCACGTGTGTTACGTCTTGCGGATTTCGTGGTTGTAGACGAGTTCGACGATTCGCTTCGTCGGAATACTCGCGCGCAGGCGGTCGACATTGTCGATCGGAAACCACTTGCATTTCTCGATCTCGTTGCTCGCTTGCGGTATCTGGTCCGGCCCGACCTCCGCGAAGAACACGTGATGGATCTTCGCGAGCCCGGTGAACTGCATCGAGTACACCAGATCCTGGCCGGTCATGCCGGTTTCTTCGCACAATTCGCGATGCGCGGCTTCGAGCGGTGTTTCCCCGCGCTTGATCGTGCCGCCGGGAAGGGCCCAGCGCGACGCCGCACGCGTGACGAGCAACACGCGCTCTTCGCGATAGCAGACGACGGTCGCGCGTTCCTTGATCGGAACGGCAGTCGTTTCGGGGGCTTGGTCGGGCGCGAGGGTTTGGGGCATGCTGCGATTCTAACCAGCACAAATCGATCGGCCAAGGCCGCTTGACCCGGTTTGACGATTGATTGCCGCCGATGCGCGGCCGGCACGCTGCGTGCGCGCCCAAAGCACACGGCCGGCGGCGGGGCCGTGCGCCGGACCGCCGATGCCGATTGGCACGACGACCGACGCGGCCCATCACGCGTGCCACGTTGTCATGCGGTTCGCACCGCGATTGCTTTTACTTCTTCTCCGGCAGGAACCAGTTCATCACGAGCGCGCAGATGCCGCCCGTCGCCACGCCCGATTCCAGCACGTTCTTCAGCGCGTGCGGCAGGCTGTTGAGGATGTCCGGCACTTGCGACACGCCGAGGCCGAGCGCGAGCGACACCGCGATGATCAGCAGTGCGCGACGATCGAGATGGACGCCCGCGAGGATGTTGATGCCCGATGCGGCCACCGCGCCGAACATCACCATCGCCGCGCCGCCGAGCACGGGCTCCGGCACGGCCTGCAGCACGCCCGCGACGACCGGGAACAGGCCGAGCACCACGAGCATCCCCGCGATCCAGATGCCGACGTAGCGGCTGGCGACGCCGGTGATCTGGATCACGCCGTTGTTCTGCGCGAACACCGAGCTCGGGAACGTGTTGAACACGCCGGCCAGCAGCGAGTTCGCGCCGTTCACGAGCACGCCGCCCTTGATCCGTTGCATCCACACCGGGCCCTCGACCGGCTCGTTCGAGATCTTGCTGGTGGCCGTGACGTCGCCTATCGCTTCGAGCGACGTGACGAGGTAGATGATCAGCATCGGCACGAACAGCGCCCACGAGAAGCCGATGCCGAAATGCAGCGGCGTCGGGACCTGGAACAGCGCGGCCTGGTGCATGCCGGTGAAATCGAGGCGGCCGAGGAATGCGGCCGCGAGATAGCCGATCACGAGCGCGATGACGAGCGCGGTGCTGCGCACCCACACGATCGGCACGCGGTTCAGCAGGATGATCGTGCCGAGCACGAGGCCGGACAGCGTCAGGTTCTCCGTGCTCGCGAAGGTGCCCTTGGCCATCGCGCCATAGCCGCCGCCCATGCTGATCAGGCCGACCTTGATCAGCGTGAGGCCGATCAGCAGCACGACGATGCCGGTGACGAGCGGCGTGATCAGGCGCTTCACGAACGGCAGGATGCGCGACACGCCCATCTCGACGAACGACCCGGCAATCACGACGCCGAAGATCGCGGCCATCACGGTCTCGACCGGCGTGCCTTGCTTGACCATCAGGCTGCCGCCGGCGATCAGCGGGCCGACGAAGTTGAAGCTCGTGCCCTGGACGATCAGCAGGCCGGCGCCCAGCGGGCCGAAGCGCTTGCACTGGACGAAGGTGGCGATGCCGGAAATCACCAGCGACATCGACACGATCAGGGTCGTATCGCGGCTGGATACGCCGAGCGCCTGGCAGATCAGCAGGCCGGGCGTGACGATCGGCACGATGATCGCCAGCAGGTGCTGCAGCGCGGCGACGAAGGCGACCATCGGCGCCGGCCGGTCGTTCGGGCCGTAGACGAGGTCGCGCGCCGAATCTGCGGCGTCGGCGCCGTGAGCGGCGGGTTGGGCGGAGGAGGCGGGTTGCATGGCGAGCGGGCCGGACAGGGTGGAAAGTGCGGCATTTTAGCCGAACGGCCCGCCGGCGCCGCTGCAATGGCGCGGATTCGGCGGATCGGGAAAACGGTGGCGGATCGGTGCCCGGGCCGGCCGTGACCGCGGCGCCCGTCGGTCAGCGGGGCGGTCGCAAAGCGGGCGAGGTCGGGATGGCGGTCGGGGCGGTGATCGCGTGGAACCCGGGCAACTCGGGAATCCGTTGCTCCATGAACTGCAGGAACGTGCGGGTCCGGAGCGGCAGATACCGGCGCGACGCATAGACGAGGTGCAGCGCATGCGGCGGCACCATGTCCCACTTCGGCAGCAACCGGACGAGTCGACCGCTGTCGATCAGGTCCTGAACGAGCCACGCGGGCCCGCTGCCCACCGCGTTTCCGGCAAGAAAGCATTCCCGCAGCGCCATCGAGCTGTTCACGCGATACCGGCCGCGCACCGGAACGACGACCTGCTCGTCGCCGCGCGCGAAGGCCAGTTCGTTGCCGATGTCCGCGCGTGCGTAGCCGACATACTCGTGCTTCGCGAGATCGTCCGGCCGGCGGAGCTTCGGTGCCCGCGCCACGTACGCCGGCGTGGCGACCAGCAGGCGCGGCGACGACGCGATGTGGCGCGCCACGGCGTCGGGCGGCAGCAGCTGGCCGAGGCGAATGGCGACATCGACGCCTTCCTCGACCAGGTCGATCACGCGGTCGGTCAATTGGAGTTCGACCTCGATCTCCGGCCACGCGGCGAGGAATTCGAGCACGAGCGCGTTCAGCCTCAGCTCGCCCAGCCCCAGCGGCGCATTGACGACCAGCTTGCCGACCGGCCGCACCGTTTGCCCGCGCACTTCGGCCACCGCGCTCGCGTATTCGTCGATCACGCGCTTGCACCGATCGTAGAACCGGCGGCCTTCGTCGGTGGGCGCGAGGCTCGTGGTCGAGCGTTCGAGCAGGCGAACGCCCAGTTCCTTTTCGAACGCGGCGACGATCTTGCTGATCGTCGGCTGGCCGGTGCCTTCCTCGCGCGCGACCGCCGAGAAATTGCCGAGCTCGATGGCGCGGACGAACACGCGCATGGATCGCAGCGAATCCATCTTATTCCTTCGTGGAATGAACCTTATTCGAGTCTCCCACATTCCTGTGCAATGGAGAATGACCTAACGTTCGCGAACCTTCAATCCCTGATGAGGAGTCGACATGAACGAGGCAACGCAATCTTCGGCACTGGACGGTGCGCACGTCGTGGTATTCGGCGGGAGTTCCGGCATTGGCCTCGAGGCCGCAGCGGCCGCGAAGGCAAAAGGCGCCAGTGTCACGCTGGTGGGCCGGACCCGCGCGAAACTCGACTCTGCCGCACAGGTGATCGGCGGCGCGCGCGTCGCGGTGGCCGACATCGCGGATCGCCATGCCGTGCAGGCCGTATTCGACACGATCACGCGCGTCGATCACCTGGTCGTCACGGCCGGCCGGTTCATTGCCGGCAAGCTGAACGACACCGATCCCGATCACCTGCTCGCCGCGCTGCAGGAGCGTATCGCCGGGCCGGTCTATGCGATCCGCGCTGCGTTGCCGCTGATGCCCGCGACCGGTTCGATCGTGCTGACCGGCGGGCAACTGTCGGATCGTCCGGCCGCGCAAGGCACGTCGGTCATTGCCGCGGCCGTGCGCGGGGTCGAGGCGCTGGCGCAGTCGCTCGCACTGGAACTGAAGCCGATCCGCGTCAACGTGGTTGCGCCCGGCTTCGTCGAGACGCCGCTGTACGACGCGTTCGGCCCGGAAGCGCGCGACACCATCCTCGCGGGCGCGGCGGCGGCATTGCCCGGCGGCCGTGTCGGGCGCGCCGATGAAGTGGGGGAAGCGATCGCGTTCCTGCTGGGCAACGGCTTCATGAACGGCGAGATCCTGCACATCGACGGCGGCGGCCGGCTGGTCTGAGCCGCGTGTCAGCCTGCCGCGCGCGTGCCGGTGCGGCGTGCCGGCGGGCGCGGCGCGCGGCCATCCGGATACGCGCGCTGGCAGACAGCGATGACCGCATCGCGCAAGCGGCGGTGCACGGGGTCGCCATGCATGCGCGGATGCCACAGCGCGGACACGAGGATCTCGGGCAGGCGCGCCGGGATCTCGAAGCTGCGCAGCCCGAGGGCCTCCGTGAGCCCTGGCGAGAACGCGTTGCCGAGGCTCGAGCGCGGCACGAGCGCGATCAGGTCAGTGCTGGCCGCGACACGCATCGCATCGGGGTAGCCCGGTACGACCACATGCACGGTGTGGCTCGGGCCGCCCTTGTCGGTCGAGTCGTCGGCCGGCCCGCCGAAATCGCCGAGCTGCGACGCGATCACGTGACGGCAGGCCGCATAGCGCGCGGGCGTGATTCTCCCCGATGCAAACAGCGGATGCCCGGCGCGTGCCACGGCGACGTGCCAGTCGTGAAACAGCATGCGGGTGTGCAACTCGGGGGCATCGTCGCCGCGTTTGCCGATTTCCAGATCGACGGTGCCGTCGCGCAGCGCCTGCGGATCGCGATCGGGCTTCGGGACGAAGCGGATGCGCACCAGCGGCGCGATTTCGCCGAGTGCGGCGACCACCGGGCCGGACAGCATTTCCATGAACGATGCGGCCGCGCGAACGGTGAACGTGGATGCGTGCGTCGCGATGTCCACGTCGGCGGTTGCCGGCCGCAGCACCGCGCGCGCATCGCTTGCGATCGCATGCACGCGGTCGCGCAGCGCGGCGGCGTGCGGTGTCGGCACGAGCTTGCGCCCGGCGCGCACCAGCAACTGATCGCCGGTGGAGATCCGCAGCCGCGTGAGCGTGCGGCTCATCGCGGACGTGCTCAGGCCAAGCCGGCGCGCGGCGCCGGTCACGCTGCCTTCCGACAGCAGCACGTCGAGCGCGGCGACGAGATTCAGGTCGATGTCTTCCATGGAGACAGGATACGCCTCTGAGCGATCTGACATGGCGCTGGATGCAACTATAAGTTGAATCCAGTGCGTCTGGCGCCTGTCGTGGTGCGCACCTATAGTGGCTGCATGACGAAACCCGGCAAAGGCGGAAACCATGCAATCAACTGTATCGAACGGAAATGCGCCCGCGATCCTGCTCGTCGCGGCGTCACGCGGCCTCGGGCTCGCGATGGCGGAGACGTTCCTGGACAAAGGCTGGCGCGTGACGGGCACCGTGCGCGCAGGAGCGGGGCGCACGAAGCTGCACGACCTCGCCGACCGGTTCGACGGCCGGCTCGACATCGAGACGCTCGACATCTGCGAACCGGCGCAACTGGCCGCGCTGCGCGAGCGGCTGTCGGGCCGGCGCTTCGACATGCTGTTCGTGAATGCGGGCACGACGAACGAACCCACCGAAACGATCGGCGAAGTGACGACCGACGAGTTCGTGCGCGTGATGATCACGAATGCGCTGGCGCCGATGCGTGTGATCGAGACGCTGCAGGATCTCGTGACCGAGGACGGCCTGATCGGCGCGATGTCGTCGGGGCAGGGCAGCGTCGCGAACAACGTCAGCGGGATGCGCGAGGTCTATCGCGGCAGCAAGGCCGCGCTGAATCAATTCATGCGCAGCTTCGCGGCGCGTCAGGCCGATACGCGGCGTGCGATGGTGCTGATGGCGCCCGGCTGGGTCCGTACGGAACTGGGTGGGCCCGATGCGCGCCTGACGATCGAGGAAAGCGTGCCGAGTCTTGTGAACGTGTTGATCGCAAAGCGTGTGCGCCCGGGGCTCGACTATCTCGACTACCTGGGGAGGACGGTGCCGTGGTAGCCGGCGCGTCGCGCGAGTAGAGGCCACTGGCGATCCGCCGTGTCGTTCGCGGCGCGGTGGCGGCACTGCGAAGGTCGCGCCGATTCAATACAATGCGACGACCCGCCAGTGACACGGCGTTGCGCCGTCGCGTTCGAATCCTTCCGGTTCGCCGCGCATTGCGTGCGTCCCCGTCGTGACGGCCCCCAGTCGAACACGGAGCGCAACATGAACGAACCTTACCTGCAGGTCATCGCGCATTTCTACGCCAAGCCCGGCAACGGCGACCGCGTGGTCGAATTGCTCGCGGAGCTCGCGCCCCTGACGCGCGCCGAGCCGAAGAATCTCGACTACGCGTATTTCCGGTCGCCGGAGGATCCCGACCACGTCGTGATCCTCGAACGCTACCGCGATGCGGACGGCCTCGACGTGCATCGGGAAACGCCGCATTTCCAGCGGATCGGGTTCGGCGCGATCATCCCGTTGCTCGATCGTCGCGAAGTGTCCAGCTACATGGTGCAGCCGGACACCGGCACGGCGACGCCACCGGGAGGCGCCCGATGAACCCGTTTCAATTCCGTAGCGTTCCGACGCAGGTCGTCGAATTCGGCGCCGCGCGGCGGCTCGGCGCGTTGTTGCGCGAGCGCTTTCCGGCGCTCGTGCGGCTGTGCGTCGTCACCGACGCGTTCCTGCATCGCAGCGGCGTGCTCGCGCCCGCGCTGGAGAGCCTCGCCGCGCACGGCTGGCAGGTCACCGTGATCGACGACGTAATCGCCGATCCGCCCGAGCACGTGGTGCTGGACGCGACCGAACGGGCCGTCGCGGCCGATGCCGAGATCGTGCTCGGCCTGGGCGGCGGATCGTCGATGGACGTCGCGAAGCTCATCGCGGTGCTCGCGCCGGGGCAGCAGGCGCTGGCCGACATGTACGGCGTCGACAAGGTCGCGAGCGCGCGGCTGCCGCTCGTGCAGATGCCGACGACGGCCGGCACCGGCTCGGAAGTGACGGCCGTGTCGATCGTCACGGTCGGCGAGGCGCGCAAGATGGGCGTCGTGTCGCCGCACCTGTTCGCGGACGTCGCGATCCTCGACGCCGAACTGACGCTCGGCCTGCCGCGTGCGGCCACGGCCGCGACGGGCATCGACGCGATGGTGCATGCGATCGAGGCCTACACGTCCGCGCGGCTGAAGAACCCAGTATCCGACATGCTGGCCGTGCACGCGCTGACGCTGCTGTCGCGCAACCTGCTCGCGGCGTGCGACGACGGCCGGAGCCGCCACGCGCGCGAGGCGATGCTGGTTGGCGCGATGTTCGCGGGGCAGGCGTTCGCGAATGCGCCGGTCGCGGCCGTGCATGCGCTGGCTTATCCGGTCGGCGGGATCTTCCATGTGCCGCACGGTCTGTCGAATGCGCTCGTGCTGCCGCACGTGCTGCGTTTCAACGCGCCGGCCGCCGCGCCGCTGTATGCGGAACTCGCGTCGATCGTCGCGCCGTCGGCGACGGGCAGCGATGAAGCGCGCACGCACGCGCTGATCGCCGAGATCGACCGGCTGATCGTCGCGACGGGCATTCCGCGCACGCTGCGCGAGGTCGGCATCGGGGAGGGCGACCTGCCGAGGATGGCATCGGATGCGATGCTGCAGACGCGCTTGCTCGTGAACAATCCGCGCGAGGTGACGGAGGCCGACGCGCTGGAGATCTATCGGCAGGCGTGGTGAGGCGGCGGCCGCGTCGTGCCGCCCGCCATGCATTCACGATGTGCTCGGGACCGCGAGCGGCGCGTGGCCGCCCGCCACGCCGCCGTCATGCGTTCGACGCGTCGGCGCCGGCTGCCACCACGTATGCCGAAGCCTGCTTCGTGCCGTCCGGCCGCGCTTGCAGATAGACACCCTGGATTTCCGGCTCGAAACCCGGCAGCGCGTTGATCCCGGCTTCGAGCGCACGGAAGTAGTCGAGCGCCGGGCCGCCCCATGCTTCGCCGGGCACCACGCAGAAGATGCCGGGCGGATAGGGCAGCGCACCTTCCGTCGCGATCCGGCCTTCGATGCGATCGAGCGTGACGAGCTCGACGTTGTTGCGGATCAGCTCGGTATTCGCGGCCTGCGGCAGCATCGCCTGCTTCGGGAACTGCGCACGCCGGAACATCTGCTTCTGCAGATGCTTCATGTCGTGGCTGCGGTAGAAGTCGTGCATCCGCTGGCACAGCTGCCGCAGGCGCATGTTGCCGTACAGCTCCGGATACGCTTCGCACAGCGACGGAATCGCTTCGCGCAGCGGCGTGTCCTGGTCGAGGTGGCGCTCGAACTGCGCGAGATGCGCGACCAGATGCTGCAGCTTGCCGAAACTTTCGGAAGGCGTGAGCAGGAACAGGATCGTGTACAGGTCGGCCTTCTCGGGCACGACGCCGTGCTCGCGCAGGTAGCGCGCCAGGATCGGCGCCGGCGCGCCGAACGCCGCGTATTCGTGCGTGTCGCGATCGATGCCGGGCGTCGTCAGCAGCAGCTTGCACGGGTCGACGAAATACTGATCGTCCGCATAGCCTTCGAAGCCGTGCCACGTGTCCGCCGGATGAAAGCGGAAGAAGCGCAGGTCGTCGACGATCTGCTCGGTCGGGTAATCGGCCCACGGGCGGCCGTCGATGCTCTGCGGAACGAACGGCCGGATCTGGCGACAGGTCTTCAGCAGCAGCTTGCGCGCATCGACGCCGTGCGCGACGCAGTCGCGCCACAGGCGCTTGCCGGCCGGCCCCGCATGCATCTGCGCGTTGACGTCGAGCGCGGCGAACATCGGGTAGAACGGGCTCGTCGACGCATGGATCATGTACGCGTTGTTGAAGCGCCGGTGATCGCAGAAGCGCTTCTGGCCTTCGATATGGCTGTCCTTCTTGTGGATCTGCGAAGTTTGCGAGAAGCCGGCCTGCTGCTTGTGCACCGACTGCGTGACGAAGATGCCGGGATCGTCGGGGCCGAGCGTGAGCATCAGCGGCGAGCAGTCCTGCATCATCGGGATGAACTGCTCGTAGCCGACCCACGCCGAATCGAACAGGATGTAGTCGCACAGGTGCCCGATCCGGTCGACGATCTCGCGCGCGTTGTAGATCGTGCCGTCATAGGTGCCGAGCTGGATCACCGCGAGCCGGAACGGGCGCGGCAGGCCGGCGCGCTCCGGTGCGACGTCGCGGATCGCGTCGCGGATGCGCGTTTCGTCGAGTGCCGCGCTGTCGACGCCGCCGATGAGGCCCCACGCGTTGCGCGCGGTCTCGAGGTAGACCGGCCGCGCGCCCGACAGCACCAACGCGCCGAGGTGTACCGACTTGTGGTTGTTGCGGTCGAACAGCACGAGATCGTCGGGCGCGAGCAGCGCGCTGGTGACGACCTTGTTCGACGTCGACGTGCCGTTCAGCACGAAGTACGTCTTGTCCGCGTTGTAGATCCGCGCGGCATTGCGCTGCGCTTCCAGTGCGGGGCCTTCGTGGATCAGCAGGTCGCCGAGCCGGACGTCGGCGTTGCAGAGGTCGGCGCGAAAGATCGTCTCGCCGAAGAAGTCGAAGAACATCCGGCCGAGCGGGTGATTCGAGAAGAACTGGCCGCCCTGGTGGCCGGGGCAGTCGAATTCGACATAGCCGCGCTGCACGTATTCGCGCATCACCTTGAAGAACGGCGGCAGCAGGTTTTCGCTGTAGATGTCGGCGGCGGCCGAGATCTGCCGGCCGTAGTAGTGGCGCCCGCCGTGGCGGAGCTGGATCACGCCGCTCGCGCTCGGCAGGATCGACGACGGCACTTCCTGGTTGGGCTCGACGGCGACGAAGAACGGAATCGCGAACCCGGTTCTTTCGACAGTTTCAAGCACCTGTTGCGCCGATTCGATTCCGACGACGATGGCCGCGATATTCGTGAAATCGGTCTGGAATACGTCGACCTGTTCGTGCGTGGTGACGAAGGCGCCGATCAGCGCCGGCTCGACTGCGATTTTCAACAGGCTCACGCGAACTCTCCCGTAAATGTGCGGAAAACGGGAGCGGCATTCGCACGGGCGAGTAATCCGCGTAAGCCGTGAAATCCGGCACGCGCTGCAGCCGATTGAAACGCTCCCGCGAATGCTGAATGCCGAATGGCGCGGCGCACGAAAAAGCCTTGTACGGTGCGGCCCGGCCGCCGCCGGGCAACGCACGGCGCAGCCGATCGTAGCAACAAAACCTGACGAATTCAATCGCCCGGAATCGACTCCCCGATTACCGGGCGAGGATGATCGAATAATCGGGAATCGGCATGCTGCAATGCACATCAAAATGAACCGTTCGTGAAACGCGATTTGAAAACGACCGATCGTTTCACCGAATCGTCTGCTTTTCATCAAATGGCATCTATGGCATAGTCGGCTCCGAATTGGATGGCGAATCAAACCGGATTTGCGAGCGTCTCACGCCGCCGCCCGTGACGCGCTGTCCGCGTGCTCGTGAGACGGACGATACCAATCGAAGCAACGCAACAACGAGGGCAAAAACTTGACGTCCTCCCGCGCCTAAAGGCGAAAGATTCCCACATCTGGCGATGCACGTCCGCATCGGAGAATGTTCAACGCAGCGTTGGTATCTCGATCATGCACGACACCACAGTCACTGCAGGCCCACTCTCTTATTCGCAGCCCCGCGATACCTTTCGGCCGCGTCGTGCTGTCTTTCGATCCGCACGCCGAACAGGACTGGGTCGAACCGCTTTCGTCGACTTCCTCGAACGTGGCTCCGTGCGCGATCGCTTTGTAGCGGAGCTTGTTTCGGAAGGACGACCAGGATGCGTCGTAGACGCTCTTCGCCATCCTGGTTCTGGCGAGTTTGACAGCCGATACGTTGCCGATCGCGATGTAATCGAAGCGCCGCACCAGATCGAGCGCGAGCTTGTGCTGGAAATCGGCACGGGCGTTCGCCACCTTGGCGTGCAGCTTCGCGATATGTCGCTTGTGCTTTCGCGCCCGTTGCGCTTTCGCCAGCTTTTCCGCCGCTCGTCGACCGAACTGGTCATTGGGCAGCTTCTCGCCGGTCGAAAGTGTGGCGAAGTCTTTCAGGCCGAGATCGATGCCGACACCGGAACGGATAGGTCGGGCCGGAACATCCGGCGTCTCGATCACGATGTTCAGAAACCAGTTGCCACGCGCATCTTGCGCAAAGCTGGTTCCGTCCTTGATCTTGCCTTCGGGAAGCAGCCGGCTGTTGAACACGCGAAAGGTGTTGCCGGCGAAGCGAAATGCGTTGCCTTCGCGCTTCAGGTCGCGGCCCTTCAGCGGCACCCAGCCGAGCGATTTCCTGCCGCGATAGCGCAGGTAGGGCCGACGGTGCTGACTGCGCGACTTCGCATATTGCTCGCACGTCGCGTTGACCGTGCCGGAGTGGATGCCGAGTTCCTTGCTACTCCCCGTCGTCAGCACGTTCAGGTCGAATCCCGTCGGCCACTTCTTGCGCCACTTGAGCGCGTGCTTCTGCGTGTCATTGCAAAAGTTCCAGACGTAGTTCACCGCACGGCTCTGCTTGTTGAGCAGTCCGTTGAGCGACTTTACGCGGTAGCGGTAGACGAGAATCATACCGGTGATCCTAATCTGTGGAAGAAGCTGCCTGTCAACAGCATTCCTTTCCTTCCCGCCATCAATGGCGGGATTTCTCGGAGCAAATTCTGATGAACACTTCTGTCGGTGGCATTCGTCGTCTCGGCATGCGCGCGCTGCTGGTCGACGACGAGATCACGCAGGAAACCGCGACCGGGCGTGCGGTCCGCACGCTGAGCGCGGAGCTCGTGCAGCGCGACATCGACGTGCTCACGGCCACGTCGGCCGACGATGCGATCATGCTGACCCGCTCCGACCCGTCGATCCAGTGCGTGCTGCTCGACTGGGATCTCGGCGTGGACGGCCACGGGCCGTCCGAGGCCGTGGTCGACGCGATCCGGCATCGCAACGCCAACGTGCCGATCTTCCTGCTGGCCGACCGCAGCGTCGCATCGTCGGTGCCGTCCAAGGTGATGGGCCAGGTCGACGATTTCGTGTGGCTGCTCGAGGATACGGCCGACTTCATCGGCGGGCGCATTCACGCGGCGATCGAACGCTACCGCGCGACCGTGCTACCGCCGATGTTCGGCGCGCTCGCGAAATTCTCGCGCGTCTACGAATACTCATGGCATACGCCCGGCCACACCGGCGGCACGGGCTTCCTGAAATCGCCGGTCGGCCGCGCGTTCTTCGAGTACTTCGGCGAAGCGCTGTTTCGTTCCGACCTGTCGATCTCGGTCGGCGAGCTGGGCTCGCTGCTCGACCACTCGGGCCCGATCGGCGAAAGCGAGCGCTACGCGGCCCGCGTGTTCGGCGCGCATCGCACGTATCACGTGACGAACGGCTCGTCGACGTCGAACCGCATCATCCTGATGGCGAGCGTGAGCCGCGACCAGATCGCGCTGTGCGACCGCAACTGCCACAAGTCGGCCGAGCACGCGATGACGATGTCGGGCGCGATCCCGACCTACCTCGTGCCGACGCGCAACCGCTACGGGATCATCGGGCCGATCGCGTCCGAGCGTCTCACGCAAACGGCGATCCGCGAGGCGATCGCGTTGAACCCGCTCACGGCCGGGCTCGCCGATCGCCAGCCGAAGCACGCGATCGTCACCAACTCGACGTACGACGGCCTGTGCTACAACGTTGCGCGCGTCGAGGAACTGCTCGGCGCGAGCGTCGACCGGCTGCATTTCGACGAAGCGTGGTACGGCTATGCGCGTTTCAACCCGATCTACCGCGATCGCCATGCGATGCACGGCGACCCGCGCGACCATCATGCGGACCGCCCGACGGTGTTCGCGACGCAGTCGACGCACAAGCTGCTGACCGCGCTGTCGCAGGCGTCGTACATCCACGTGCGCGACGGCCGCAACCCGATTCCGCATGGCCAGTTCAACGAAACATTCATGATGCACGCGTCGACGTCGCCGAACTACGCGATCATCGCGTCGAACGACGTCGCGGCCGCGATGATGGACGGCCCTGGCGGCGCGGCGCTCACGCACGAGTCGATCGAGGAAGCCGTCGCGTTCCGGCAGATGATCGCGCGGATGAACAGCGAGTTCGGCGCGAAGGGCGACTGGTTCTTCGAGTGCTGGCAGCCCGACACCGTGCTCGAGACGCGCACCGGCCGCACGTTGCCGTTCCACGATGTATCGCCCGAGCTGCTCGCGAGCGACCCGTCGTGCTGGGTGCTGCGCCCCGGCGCGCAATGGCACGGCTTCGGCAATATCGAGGACGGCTACTGCATGCTCGATCCGATCAAGGTGTCGATCGTCACGCCGGGCGTCGCGCCGGCCGGCGGGCTGATGCCGGTCGGCATTCCGGCGAGCGTCGTGACCGCGTATCTCGATGCCCGCGGGATCGTCGTCGAGAAGACCACCGACTTCACGATCCTGTTCCTGTTCTCGATCGGCATCACGAAAGGCAAGTGGGGCTCGCTCGTCAGCGCGCTGTGCGACTTCAAGCGCGACTACGATGCGAACCTGCCGCTCGACATGGCGATTCCGTCGCTCGCGAAGGAGCACGGCTCGCGCTATGCGGGCATGGGGCTGAAGGACCTGGCCGACACGATGTTCGCGGCGATGGAGCAGCTCGGCACGACGCGGTTGATGTCGGAGGCGTTCTCGATCCTGCCGAAGCCGGAGATGAGCCCGGTGCGCGCGTACGAGCATCTGGTGCAGGGCCGCGTCGAGCAGGTCACGCTCGAGGAACTGGCCGGGCGCACGGTCGCTACCGGCGTCGTGCCGTATCCGCCGGGCATTCCGCTCCTGATGCCGGGCGAGAACGCGGGGCCGGCGGGCGGCCCGGTGCTCGGCTACCTGAAGGCGCTCGAAGCGTACGACCGGCGCTTCCCGGGCTTCGCGCACGATACGCACGGCGTGGAAGTCGAGGACGGCACGTACCGCGTGTATTGCCTGACGGCCTGAACGAGCGACCGGCCGCGCGGCGGCCTCACATCGAAGGATCGACATCATGGAAAACGCAGCGCGCATGTCCGACGCGGCCACCGCGGCCGCGCCGAAGAACCGGATGAACGTCTGGCAGCTGACCATCCTCACGGCGGTCAACATGATGGGCTCCGGCATCATCCTGCTGCCGTCGAAGCTCGCGCAGGTCGGCACGATCTCGCTGCTGTCGTGGATCGTCACGGCCGGCGGCTCGCTCGCGCTGGCCTATGCATTCGCGCGCTGCGGGATGCTGAGCCGCAAGCCGGGCGGCATGGGCGGCTACGCGGAATACGCGTTCGGCAAGGCCGGCAACTACATGGCGAACTACACGTACGGGCTGTCGCTCGTGATCGCGAACGTCGCGATCGGTGTGACGGCCGTTGGCTACGGCACCGTGCTGTTCGACGCGACGCTGTCGCCGCTGCAGACCGGCCTGTGGACGATCTTCCTGCTCGTGCTCACGACGGTCGCGAACTTCGGCGGCTCGCGCATCACCGGCCGGATCGGCGCGGTGACGGTGTGGGGCGTGATCATTCCGGTCGTCGTCGTGTCGCTGATCGGCTGGTTCTGGTTCAGCGGCGCGACCTGGGGCGCCGCATGGAATCCTAACAACCTGCCGTTCGGGCCGGCCGTCGGCAGCTCGATCGCGGTGACGCTGTGGGCGTTCCTCGGGCTCGAATCGGCGTGCGCGAACTCGGACGCCGTCGAGAATCCGGAGCGCAATGTGCCGATCGCCGTGCTCGGCGGCACGATCGCGTCGGCGATCTTCTACATCGTGTCGACCAACGTGATCGCGGGGATCGTGCCCAATGCGATCCTCGCGAAATCGAATGCGCCGTTCGGCATCGCGTTCGCGACGATGTTCACGCCGACGGTCGGCACGATCGTCACCGCGCTGATGGTGATCGCATGCATCGGCTCGCTGCTCGGCTGGCAGTTCACGGTCGCGCAGGTGTTCAAGAGTTCGGCGGACGTCGGCTACTTCCTGCCGGTGTTCGCGCGTGCGACGCGCACCGGCACGCCGATCGTCGGGATGGTGATCCTGCTGGTCGCGCAGGTCGCGCTGGCGCTGATGACGATCAGCCCCGAGCTGAGCAGCCAGTTCCAGAAGATCGTCGATCTCGCGGTCGTCACGAACCTCGTGCCGTACGTGATGTCGATGGCCGCGCTGATCACGATCCAGAAGGTCGCGAAGGTGCCGCCCGCGAAGGCGCTGCTTACGAACGTGATCGCGATGGTGGCCACCGCGTACAGCTTCTATGCGCTGTTCAGCTCGGGCGAGCAGGCGCTGATGCTCGGCGGCCTGTGCGTGTTCCTGGGCTGGACGCTGTTCGGCTTCGTCAGCGCACGCTTCTACCAGATGGAAGTCGACGCCCACGTGAAGGAGCCGGGGAAGTCGCTGCAGGCGTGATACCGGCGGCGGCAAGCGCCGCCGTCATCGGGCAGGGCGGGCCAGCAGCGGCGGAAGGTCGTGCTTCAGCAGGTCGACGACGGCCCGCACGCGTGGCGGCAGCGGCCGCTGCGCGTGCACGAGCACGTTGAGCGCGAAATCGGGAATCACGTACCGCGGCAGCAGCTCGACGAGCGTGCCGGCCGCGAGCGCGTCGGCGCAGGCCGGCTGCTGGACCACGCCGATGCCGCCGCCGGCCACGATCGTGTCGAACATCGGGCGCCAGTGGCTCGTCGTCATGATCGTGCGGATGCGCGCGTAGTCGAGCGCGTCGCCGTCGCGCTGCAGCGGCAGCCGTTCGCTCGCGAAGACGCCTTTCACGCGAATGAACGGGTGGTTCGCGAGATCGGCCGTCGTGTCGATCGGGCCGTGCCGCTCGAGATACGACGGCGCGGCAACGAGCCGGCGGCCGACCGTGCCGACCGGATGCGCGACGAACCCGCCGTCGCCGAGTTGCCCGACTCGGATCGAGATGTCGACGCCTTCCGTGACCGGATCGACGATGTCGTCGTTCAGGACCAGATCGATGTGCAGGTTCGGATACGCAGTGCGGACATGCATCAGCACACCCGGCAGCACGACCTCGCCGACGCATTGCGGCGCCGCGAGCCGGATCGTGCCGTCGAGCGCGTTTTCAGTCTTCGACACCGACGCCACCGCATCGTCCGCCGCTTCGAGCAGCGCCTTGCTGCGTTCGTAGAAGATCCGGCCTTCTTCGGTGCACGTGAGGGTGCGCGCGCTGCGCAACAGGAGCCGTGTACCGAGATGCTTCTCGAGTCGCTCGATGCGCTCGCTGACGGCCGGCTGGCCCATGTCCAGATCGCGCGCCGCGCCGGACATCGTGCCGCGCTCGACGACCCTCACGTAGATGCGCATCGTCGCCAGCAAATCCATGAAGTCGCGCCCCTTGTCCGGTTCCGGTTGATGCCGATCGACGGATGGTACCAAAGCAGCACTGCCGGAAGGTGCGCGACGAACCGATACTGACCATCGGTTGACGAGGCCGCGTGTGTTCGCCGGTGCGATGGGGGACAATCGGCTTCCGTGCGCTCGACCGGAGACGATGACATGACGCAACAGGATGAAGCGGTGCGCACGCGCTGCGTCGCATGGCAGGTCTTGCAGACGTGGCAGGCAGCCGAATGGTGCCGGCTCGGCGAGTCGCGAACGGGAGTCGACCTGTCGGGATCGGTGTCGGGTGCGATCGACGGCTCGCCGTTTCGCATCGATTACGCAATCGCATGCGGCACGGACTGGCTCACGCGCTCGGCGCGCATCACGCAGTGGGGCGGCACGCAGCCGCCGCGGCGGTGGGACATCCGCTGTGATGCAGGGCGATGGACGATCGATGGCGTCGACGTCCCGGCGCTCGCGGGCGCGACCGACCTCGATCTCGGTTTCAGCCCGTCGACGAATACGCTGCCGATCCGGCGGCTCGGGCTGGCCGTCGGCGAAGCGGCCGTGATCCATACCGCGTGGCTGCGCTTTCCGGATTTCACGTTCGTGCGCGGCGAGCAGCGCTATACGCGCACGGCGGAGCATGTGTACCGCTACGAAAGCGGCACGTATGCAGCCGATATCGCAGTTGACGAAGCGGGTCTCGTCACCGACTACGACGAATGGCGGCGCATCGGCGCGGCCCCCACACGCTGATTCACGCGTATCACCGCGCCGCCGCGCGTTGGCCGCGATGCGTCAGCGTGCGCTCGCGACCGACAGCTTGCCCGGAATCAGCTTCAGCGCGCTGAATGCGTCCGCGATGTTCTGCTGATACGCGAGCGTCGCGTCGCTGATCGGCTGCACGCCGTAGCCGGCGCGCTTGAGTGCGACTTCGAGCGTCGGCGCGTCGAGGCCGACGAGCGGCGACAGTTGCGTGGCGACTTCGGGCACATGGTCGCGCGCCCAGCGGTCGACCGCGTCGACTTCGTCGAGCAGCGCGCGCACCACCTGCGGGTGAGCGGCCGCGTATTTGCGCGCCGCGAGGTAGTACTGCGTATTGCGCACGAGCCCTTCGCCGTTCGCGATCACGCGCGCGCCGATCTGCCGCTCGGCGGCGGCCAGGTACGGATCCCAGATCACCCACGCATCGACGTTGCGCTGCACGAACGCCGCGCGTGCGTCGGCGGGCGTCAGGTAGATCGGCTGGATGTCGGCATACGTGAGGCCCGCATGTTCGAGCGCCTTCACGAGCAGATAATGGACGTTCGAACCCTTGTTGAACGCGACCTTCTTGCCGCGCAGCTGCGCGACGTTGCGGATCGGCGAATCGGGCAGCACGACGATCGCCTCGCCCTGCGGCGCGGGCGGCTCGTTGCCGACGTAGACGAAATCGACGCCGCCCGCCTGCGCGAAGATCGGCGGCGTCTCGCCGATCGTGCCGACGTCGATCGCGCCGGCGTTCAGGCCTTCGAGCAATTGCGGGCCGGCCGGGAATTCGAGCCATTGCACGGTGACGCCCTGGCTCGCGAGCCGCTTCTCCAGCGTGCCGCGCGCCTTGAGCACGACGAAGTTGCCGTATTTCTGGAAGCCGACGCGCAGCCGCGTGCCGCTGTCTTGCGCATGTGCAGGCAGGCCCGCGAGCGGGCCGAGCGCGAGCCCGGCCAGCCCGGCGGCCGCGCCTTGCAGCCACTGGCGGCGATGCGGGTTCGCCGGTGTCGGTTCAACGTCAGCGTGCGGTGTGTCGTTCATCGAGGTGTCCTGCGTGCGGGTTCACGGGCCGCGCGCGAAAGACGGCGCGGCCGGCGCACGGCGGCCCCGATGCGGGCGATGCGCGCCACGGGCCGGCCCGCGCCGGATTCAGGACGATACGGCCGTGCAGGCCGGCGGCCAACCAACGAATCCGCATATGCAAATCAGCGGCGGGCCAGGCGGCCTCGTTCGGGCCGGTGATCGGCACGGGAACCCGCCGGCGCGGCGCGCCGCGCCGGCGAATCCGCACACGCACACGCACACGCACACGCACACGCACACGCACACGCACACGCACACGCACACGCACACGCACACGCACAGCCGCCCGGCATTCGACGCACGACTGCCGCGACCCTCAATCGGAGCCGGCCGGGATTTCCTCGATCGAATCGACGCGATCCGGATAGAACGCGAGGTGCCCGCGGATCGCATCGACGGCCGGATACGGCGCCTCGTAGGTCCAGACGGCATTGACCGCGCGCTCGCCGCCGACCGGAATCGAGTAGTAGGCGGCGTCGCCCTTGTACGGACAGTACGTCGCGTGATTGGTGCGTTGCAGCAGTGTCAGGTCGGCGTCCTCGCGCGGGATGTAGAACACCGCCGGGTAGGCGGCTTCGCGCAGCGCCAGCGCGCGGCGCGTATCCGCGACGACCCGGCCGGCCGCCTTGACCACGACGCGCCGCGGGTGCAGTTCGACCGTGATCGGGTGATCGGGGCCCGGCGTCTTCACCGGGCGAGCAGACGTATCGGAGCTGACAGGCATCGTGTGTCCTCCTGGAATCGGCGACGCGGCGGCGCCGGGCGAATCCCGGCGCGCCCGTGCCGGCGTTGGCCAGCCGATACGATGCGCCATTTCGGGCAAGTCTGCAGGGGGCCGGAAGACGGCGGCGCGAGACGGCCGCCCGGCGCTCGCGTGGACGTTTCCATGCACGGGCAGCGGGTTGCATCCACGACGATAAGCAACGCGAAATTAATTGGTAAGCGATCGCCGGGAGGCGCGCGAAGATCGGCCGTCGTCATTTGCATGACAGCTCTTTCCTGTCTCCGTCACCATGAAGAATGCTTTCGTTTCGTCAGCTGCGCGCCGTGCGCGCGGCACACCCCATGTCGCCGCCGCCCTGCGCTGCATCGCGGCGTCGCTGCTGCTCGCCGGCGCGGCCACGCAGGCGCTCGCCGCGCCGTCCGGCAAGACGCTCGTGTTTTGCACCGAAGGCAGCCCGGCCGGCTTCGATCCGGGCCAGCATACGACGAGCACCGATTTCGATGCGAGCACGTACCCGGTCTACAACGGGCTCGTGCAGTTCAAGCGCGGCACGCTCGATCTCGAGCCGGCGCTCGCGACGAGTTGGGACGTGTCGCCCGACCAGCGCACGGTCACGTTCCACCTGCGGCGCGACGTGAAATTCCAGACCACCGCGTGGTTCAAGCCGACGCGGCCGTTCCAGGCCGACGACGTCGTCTTCACGTTCCACCGGATGCTCGATCCCGACGATCCGTTCCGCAAGGCCTATCCGGTCAGCTTCCCGTATTTCAGCGACCTCGGCTTCGACCGCAACATCGAGCGCATCGACAAGGTCGACGACTACACGGTGCGCTTCGCGCTGAAGACGCCCGACGTGGTGTTCGTGCGCAATCTCGCGATGGCGTTCGCGTCGATCCTGTCGGCCGAGTATGCGTCGCAGCTCGCGGCGCGCCATCGCGAGGCCGACATCAACCAGTTCCCGGTCGGCACGGGGCCGTTCCTGCTGCGCACGTACCAGAAGGACGCGCTGATCCGCTACGACGCGAATCCCGACTACTGGAAACCGGACGACGTGAAGCTTTCGCGCCTCGTGTTCGCGATCACGCCCGATCCGGCCGCGCGCCTGCAGAAGCTGGTGGCCGGCGAGTGCCAGATATCGGCGTTCCCGCGGCCGGCCGATCTCGACACGGTGCGGCGCGACCCGAAGCTGACGTTGTTCTCGGGAATGGGCTTCAACGTCGGCTTCGTCGCGTACAACACGCAGCATGCGCCGCTCGATCGCGTCGACGTGCGGCGCGCACTCGACATCGCGATCGACAAGTCGGCGATCGTGAAGACCGTGTTCAACGGCGACGCGAAGATCGCGACGAACCCGATGCCGCCCGCGCAATGGTCGTACAACCCGCGGCTGAAGGATGCGCCGCGCGACCCGGCGGCCGCGAAGGCGCTGCTTGCGCAGGCCGGTTTTCCGAACGGCTTCGACCTGACGCTGTGGGCGATGCCGGTGCAGCGCCCGTACAACCCGAACGCGCAGTTGATGGCGCAGCTGATTCAGCAGGACTGGGCGAAGATCGGCGTGCGCGCGAAGATCGTCAGCTATGAATGGGGCGAATACAACCGCCGCGCGAAGCACGACGGGCAGCACGACGCGATCCTGTACGGCTGGTCGGGCGACAACGGCGACCCCGACAACTGGCTCGGCACGCTGCTCGGTTGCGACGCGGTGCACGGCAGCAATCTCGCGAAGTGGTGCAACCAGGATTTCGAGAAGCTGGTGGACGCGGCGCGCTCCAATGGGGACGTCGCGAAGCGCACGGCGCTGTACGAGCAGGCGCAGGTCGTGTTCAAGGACCAGGTGCCGTTCACGCCGATCGCGACGTCGATCGTGTCGCTGCCGGTGTCCAAGCGCGTGCACGGGCTGACGTTCTCGCCGCTCGGCGGGCATCGCTTCGACGGAGTCTGGCTGGATTGACGAGCGGGTCGCGCGGACGGGTGTTTTCGTCCGCGCCGTGTGATGACGGGAAAAGCCGGCGCGATGCAGTGCGCCGGCTGCCGGCAGGTCGCGTCGGTTCAGTTGAGCGCGACCGCTGCCGCGGCCTCGACCGGCGAGCCTTCGAGCGCGACCGACGGCCGTCCGTCCGGGCCGACCGGCACGTCGCCGATGAGCGTCGTGCGATACAGCTGGCGGTCGAAGTCGAGATCGAAGATGTCGACCGGCGCGAGGTGGGCGGTCGCGCGGTTGTCCCAGAACGCGATGCTGCGCGGTTCCCACTTGAAGCGGATCGTGAATTCCGGCCGCGTCACGTGTTCCCACAGCAGTTCGAGCAGCGCCTGGCTCTCGCGCGGCGTCAGCCCGACGACCGATTTCAGGAAGCTCGGGCTCACGTACAGCGCGCGTTCGCCGGTCTCCGGATGCACGCGCACGAGCGGATGCTCGGTGACGAGCGGCCGGCGTTCGACCGCCTCGTCGAACGCGCCGGTGGCGCGCGCACCGGCCGGCGGCGTGAAGCGGTGAATGCCGCGCAGGCCGTCGACGAAGCCGCGCAGCGGCGCGGACAGCGTTTCGTACGCCCGCACGAGGTTCGTCCAGTGCGTGTCGCCGCCGTACGGCGGGATCGTCACGCCGCGCAGGATCGACGCCCACGGCGGGTTCACGGCGGCCGTCACGTCGGTGTGCCAGCCGGTCCACGGGCGGCGCACCGGTTCGCCTTCGAAGCGCGTCGCCTTGCGATGCTTCGCGATCGAATAGACGGCCGGATGCCCGTCGACATGCCCGAACACCGGGTGGCCGACCGTCGGCTCGCCGAACTGCGCGGAGAACGCGACGTGCTGCTCGTGCGTGAGGAACTGCTCGCGGAAGAAGATCACGCGCCATTTCAGCAGCGCGGCGCGGATCGCCGAGATCTGCGGCGTGGTCAACGGTTGCGTGAGGTCGACGCCGCGGATTTCCGCGCCGATATGGGCGGACAGCGGAATCACGTCGACCGGCTGGGCGGCGGGTTCGAGTAGGGCGCTCATGTGACGCTCCTGGCGGAAGTGGAGGGGACGGAGGGCCGACATCGTTGCGCGGGTGCGCGTCGGTCCGGAGGCGGGAAGTGCATGGTCGGTGTCCGGTAGCGGAAAGCGGGGCAGGCGCGGCGGCGCGCATGGAGCACCGCCGCCGCGCGACGCGGGCGTTATTGCAGCGTCGCCCCCGGCCCCTTCAGCACGACGCTCTGGCGGCCGTCGACGCCGACCGGCACGTCGCCGTGCACGGTGGCGCGGCGCACGACGCGGCGCGCATCGCCGTAGTCGTTGATCGCATAGTGCTGCGTTGCGCGGTTGTCCCAGATCGCCACGTCGCCTTCCTGCCAGCTCCAGCGCACGGTGTTCTCGAGACGCGTCACATGTTCATGGAACACCTGCAGCAGGTGCGCGGAATCCTGCGCCGACAGCCCCTTGAGCCGCTGCACGAAATGCCCGAGCACGAGCGTGCGTTCGCCGGTTTCCGGGTGGACGCGCACGACCGGGTGCTCGGTTTCGTAGACGGTCGACGTGAACACTTCGCGGTAGCGCTTCAGTTGCGTATCGTCGGCGTGTACGTGCGTCGACGCGTAGTCGTACGCGTTGGTATGCAGTGCCCACAGCGTGTCGGCGAGCGCGCGCAGCGGGTCGGGCAGGTTGGTGTACGCGGCGGCCGTGTTGGCCCACACGGTGTCGCCGCCGAACGGCGGAATCACGACGGCACGCAGGATCGAGATCTTCGGGTACGCATCGACGAAAGTCACGTCGGTGTGCCACGAATTGGCGCGCGCGCCGTGCGCGGAATCGAGTTCGAGCAGGTGCGCGCTGCCGTCGACGGACGGCACGGTCGGGTGCGCGACGGTCTTGCCGAAGCGGCGTGCGAACGCTTCCTGCGCGGTGTCGTCGAGATGCTGCTGGCCACGGAAGAACAGCACCTTGTGGCGCAGCAGCGCGGCCTGGATCGCGTCGAACGTCGCGTCGTCGAGCGTGCCCGACAGCCGCACGCCGGCGATCTCGGCGCCGATCCGGCCGGCGACCTGGCGAAGCTGGAGCGGCGTGGCGGCCGTGCGCGGCGCGGCGTGCGAAGCATGCGAAGACGGGTGAGCGGCGTGCTGGACTTCGGACATCGGGAGTCTCCTGGAGTCGGATCGGTCGAGTCTCCATTCAAGCAGGGACCGCGCGCAATCGGAACCGATGAATCGTCACAACCTTAGCGTGGGCGCAGCGATGATCGATATGCATCGTCATGCTGAGCAATGCGGCGCGTCGTGCGCGCTACCACGCCAGCCGCCATTCGCCGATCCGGTGCGGGCGCGGCGTGTCGATGCGCTGGCCGCCCGGGCGGTCGTCGCCCAGCGGTTCGTGATCGTCGAAATCGGCGAGCACGGTGTCGCGCAATCGCGCGAATGCCGGCGAATCGCGCCGGCGCGGGCGCGGCAACGCGACATCGACGATGCGTTCGATACGGCCCGGGCGCGGCGCCATCGTCACGACGCGGTCGCCGAGATACACGGCTTCGTCGACGTCGTGCGTGACGAGGATCATCGTGATGCGCTCCTGTTCCCAGATGCGCAGCAGTTCGTTCTGCATCCGCGCGCGCGTCTGCGCGTCGAGCGCGCCGAACGGCTCGTCGAGCAGCAGCACGCGCGGGCGGTTCACGAGGCCGCGCGCGATCGCGACGCGCTGCGCCATCCCGCCCGACAGCTGGTTCGGATACGCGTGCTCGAAGCCGTTCAGCCCGACGAGCGCGATGTGATCGGCAACCGCGCGCCGTTTCGCGGCCGCGTCGAGCGGCGCGTTGCGCAGCGCGGCCTCGATGTTCTGCGCGACGGTGAGCCACGGGAACAGCCGGTGATCCTGGAACACGATCCCGCGCTGCAGCGACGTGTCGTGCACGCGTTCGGCACCGGCCCGGATCTCGCCCGCGTAATCGGTATCGAGCCCGGCGATCAGCCGCAGCAGTGTCGACTTGCCGCAACCGCTCGAGCCGACGATCGTGACGAATTCACCGGCGCGCACGTGCAGCGACACGTCGTCGAGTACGGCGAGCGCCGCGCCGCGTTGCGCGTAGTGCTTGCTCACATGGAGGATGTCGAGCGAATCGGAGGCGAGAGTCGTCATGGCGGTGCGAGGAAAAGGGGGACGAGGAAGAATCAGGCGATCAGCGCGCCAGGTCGCCGCGCCGGGCCAGCACCTTGCGCTCGATCGCGCGCGCGACCGCGTTCAGCGCCCAGCCGGTCACGCCGACGACGATGATCCCGAACAGCACGAGATCCATCCGGAACTGTTCGCTGCCGTCGATCAGCGTGTTGCCGATCCCGCTGCCGGCGACCAGCAGGTATTCGGCGCCGAGCGTCGCGAGCCACGAATAGATCAGGCCGAGATACAGCCCGGTGAAGATCGACGGCAGCGCGGCCGGCAGGATCACGTAGCGCACGAGCTGGAGCCGCGAGTAGCGCAGCGCGCGAGCGACGTCGACATACGCGCGCGGCACCGCATGAATGCCGTCGCAGGTGTGCGCGGCAACGGGCAGCAGCGCGGCGAGCGACAGGAACACGACCTTGGCGACGTCGCCGAGGCCGAACCACACGGAAATCAGCGGAATCCATGCGAACAGCGAGATCTGCTTGAACGTGTCGAAGCTCGGGCCGACGATGCGCGCCGCGACGCGCGACAGCCCGAGCACGGCGCCGAGCAGCAGCCCGCCCGTCGCGCCGAGCACGAAGCCGCACGCTTCACGTGCGAGCGACGCGGACAGCGCACGGCCGAGTGCGCCGCTCGTGGCCTGCGCCCAGGCGGTGCGCAGCACGTCGGCGGGGCCGACGAGCAGCCCGCTGTTCACGAGGTGCGCGGAAGCGATCGCCCACCACAGCGCGAACGCGACGAGCGGCAGCACGAAGCCGCGCCAGTCGGGCGCGCGCAGGCGGCGGGTGGCCGTGGTGGCAGGCGGGGTGGCGTCAGGCGCGGCAGCAGGATACGTCAAGGGCGGGACTCCTTCGGTGGCGCGGGCAGCGGCGGCCGATCAACCGCGGAACGCGGACGGCACGCCGCGGCGCAAGCGTGCTTCGAGCGCATCGAGCAGCCGGTTGATCAGCAGGCCGACCGCACCGACGACGATCACGGCGGCCATCACGAGATCGAGCTGGAACAGTTGCCGCCCGTACACGATCAGGTAGCCGAGCCCTTCGGACGATGCGACGAGCTCGACGACGACGAGCGCGAGCCACGACTTCGTGAACGCGAGCCGCACGCCGGTCGCGAGCGTCGGGATCGCGGCCGGCAGCACGACGTGCACGATGCGTTGCCGGCGCGTATAGCCGAATACGCGCGCGACTTCATCGAGCGCGGGTGGCGTCTGGCGAAACCCTTGCAACGTGCTCAGCGTGACGGGGACGAGCGCCGCATGCGCGATCAGCAGGTACTTGAGCGGCTCGCCGACGCCGACGAGCAGCAGCAGGAACGGCAGCCAGCCGAGCACCGGAATCTGCACGATCGCATTGAAGCTCGGCAGCACGTAGGCTTCCAGCGTGCGCGACAGGCCGAGCGCCACGCCGGTCGCGAAGCCGAGCAGCGTGCCGGCGGCGAAGCCGACCAGCACGCGCTGCAGGCTGATCAACGTGTGGCGCACGAGATCGCCGCTCGTCGCGAGATCCTCGAGTGAATCGAACACGCGCTCGGGCGGCGGCAGGATCTGCGGCGCGATCCAGCCGCGCGCGCTGCCGACGCTCCATAGTGCGAACAGCAGTGCGGGCAGCAGCCACGGCGCGAGCCGCCACGACCACCGCTTCACGGCCGTCGCACGGTGCGGCGGCGCGGCGAGCGCGTCACGCTCGGATGACGGAAGGGAAAACGCGGTGTCGCTCATCGGGGCAGGTCCGGGTCAGGAAAGCGGCTTGCCGGCCGCGTCGTAGCGTGGCCAGTAGCTTTCGAGCTTCAGCGTGCGCAGCGCATTGTCGAGATACTTCGGCTCGAACCAGCCGTCGACGTCGACCGGCTGACGGATCAGCTTCAGCGCCAGCGCATCCTGCGCAACGGACTTGTAGCGCGCGACGAAGAACGGATCGATCAGCGGCGACAGGCGATCCTTCAGCCGCTGGTTCGCATAGTCGGCCTGCCACGACGACACCGGCACGCCGCTTTTCGCCCATAGCTTGAACAGCGCGTCGCGGTTCGCTTCGTCGGACGACCATTGCGCGCCCTTCACGAGTGCGGTGACGACGCGCTGCACGATGTCCGGATGCGCGCGCTCGAATTCGTCGAGCACGAGCAGGTGGGTCTGGCGCGTGAGCTGAGGGCCGTCGTTCTGCGATTCGTAGATGATCTTCGCGAGCCCCGCGTCGCGCAGCTTGTACAGCTGGTAGTCGCCCACCGACGCATCGATGCCCTTCGACGCGAGCGCGGCGAGCGAGCTCGCGGCGTCGAGATTGATCACGCGCAGGTCGCGTTCGCTGAGGCCGTTCTTCGCGAGCGCGTTGTCGGCGACGAGCTGCAGGTTCGTGCCACGGAAGATCGACACGCGGCGGTCCTTCAGGTCCTTGATCGAACGGATGGGGGAGTCGGGCGGCACCGCGATCTTGACGCCCGAGCGCACGCTCGCGGCGAGCAGCAGGCGCGTCTTGATCCCGTTCGCCCGTGCGAGCACGGCGGGCAGGTCGCCCTGGTACGCGAAGTCGAGCGCCTTGTTGGCGATCGCCTCGTTGACGGCCGGCCCCGCGCCCTTGAAGAACAGCCACTCCACCTTGATGCCGTCGGCCGCGAACTCCTTTTCGACCAGCTGCTGCAACTGCGCGGTGGCCGCACTCGACCCGCCGAACGTCGGCGGATCGCCAGCGCCTTGCTGGGCGACACCGATGCGGATGGTGGCGGGCTTGTCGGCGTGCGCGGCGGCGGCCGGCAACGCAATGAGGGACGCGATCAGCAGCGAGCGAAGCAGGCGCAGTGGAAGCATGAATCGATGGGTCCGGAACGTTGGGGGGAGGAGGCCGGGCCTTGGCCCGTCGGCGCATTCTCGATGACGTGCCGGGGCCGGACAAGAAACGATTTGAACTATGCTTATCGTCGTTTTCCGGGTTGGTGCGCCGACGATTCGTTCCATCCGGATGAGAACGGCATTCACATGCATGTGACATTCAATCAGGATTCCAATCCAGTCGATTTAACCCGGAAGCAGAATCATGAAATTGCCGATTCGAAAGTCGCGACGAAGATGAATGCACGTGGATTCCCGCGAAATTCACTCGCCGAATCGGTGCGGAAAAACGGGGCAGGTAGCCGCGGGCAGGTGATGCGAGTCCGTCGTGCATGCCGGGACGGCAGTCCGGACGGGGCGCGACGCACGCATTCGGATCGGCCTGGCATGCCGATAAATCGAATGAAAACGGGGCGGTAATTCGCGCGCTGCAACAGTCGGCGTGCTCGTTCAGACAGGCGAACCATTGGCTGTCGCACGAGAAAAAATGACCGGAAATGTTCGACGTAGATTTCATCGTTGCCGGATGAAATCCATAAATGCATCCGACGCCTAATAATTTGAATTCGCCTGAAAAATTGTCTATACCCTAGACGAATCAGCGCGGTTGCGTCGTGCGGGAAGACCGCACCACGGATGCAGGCACGCAACGATCGAAGCTGTCGTTGCACGCCGCGTGTTGCAGTAATCGAGAGGATTCCGGGGGAATGCGGGCGGCCTCGTGCCAGGGGCGCGCGCATGCGTCGCAATGGGCGGATGTCCTGCGCAACCACCGGAGCAACGGAGCATCTTTGCGTTCAACGGTCGGTCACCGGCCCCGTTACACGGAGGTTGCCATGCTGCAATACGTCAAGTCCCTGCTGCGTGACGAACGTGGCGTCAGCTCGCTCGAATACGCCGTGCTCGCCGGCATCGTCGTGGTCGCGCTCGCGGCGGTCGGCGTGATCCTCAGCAGCACCAGCGGCGGCTTGCCGAGCGTGTTCACGACGCTGATCAACAAGGTGACGAGCCTGATCTGATCCCCTGAACCCGCGCGCCACCGACGAACACCGGGATCTGCAGCGGTAGAACGTATCCGGCCGGTGCGTGTCGACGGACGGCTCTCCCATGCTCACGCTCGTGCAGTCGGTGGCCACGGTCCTGCTGGCCTCGCTTGCCGCGCAGGATCTGCGCGACCGGCGCCTGTCCAATCGCGCGGTGCTCGCATTCGCGGCGCTGTATTTCGTCGCGGCGGCGCTCGCGCGCGACGGGTTCGCGCCGCTGGCCGGCCATGTCGCGACCGGTGCGGCGATGCTGCTGCTGTTCGGCGGCATGCGCCACGCGGGCTGGATCGGCGGGGGCGACGTCAAGCTGGCGGCGGCGGTATTCCTGTGGGCCGGCCCGGCGCTGGCGATTCCGGTGCTGACAGGCGTCGGCGCGGGCGGTGCGTTGTGCGGCATCGCGTTGCTGGCGTCGCGGCCGTGGCGCGCCGCGCCGGTTCGCGCGGTCGCCGCGCGCGGCGTGCCGTACGGCGTTGCGCTCGCGCTCGGCGGCACGCTGGCCGTCTGGGCGTCGTTTCCACACACGGTTTCACTGACCTAGCCGGGGGGACGCACGCCGCCATGCCCAAACCGCTGAGACTGGCCGTGCTCGTCGTTGCCGCCGGCATCGGTGCGTTCATCCTGCGCGAGCTGTACGTCGCGGCGTCGACGCCGTCGGTGCCCGCCGAAACGGATCAGGCACGCGTGCGGGTCGCCGCGGCCGACCTGCCGGAAGGGCTGTTGCTGCGCGACAACGATCTCGCATGGAAGCGCATGCCGCGCGCGCAGGTGCCGGCTGGCGCGTTCGTCGAGTCGCAGCCCGGCGCGGACCCGAAAGGCGCGCTGCTGCGCTACCCCGTCGGCGCCGGCGCACCGATTCGCGTCGAGAACGTGATACCGGCCGGTGCGCCGGATTTTCTCGCGGCTGCGCTGCAGCCCGGCATGCGCGCGATCTCGGTGCCGGTCGACGACGTGTCGGGCAACGCGGGGTTGATCCAGCCGGGCGACTTCGTCGACGTGCTGCTGACGCAGCAGATCGGCGGCTCTGCGACGTCGCCCGGCACGTTCGAGGCGGAGACCGTGGTGCGGCGTGCGCGCGTGCTCGCGGTCGGCTCCGAATTCCAGCGCGCGAAGGCGCCCGCGAGCGCGCCGGACGCGACGGCTCGCGCCCGCACGGTCACGCTCGAGGTCGCGCCGCGCACCGCGCAGGTCGTGCTGGTGGCGACACGCCTCGGCTCGCTGTCGCTCGCGTTGCGCAGTTTCGCGACGAGCGACAGGCGGCAGCCGGCAGGCGACGACACGCAGGAGCCCGATACGCAGCCCGTGTGGGCCGGCGACGTGTCGCGCGCGGCCCGCGAGGCCGCACGCGAACCGTCCGCCGGGCCGGAGTCGGGCGCGCGGCCGGCGTGGCGGAGCAACGCGGTCGTGATCTATCGCGGTTCGTCGGTCGACGACGGATCGCGTGGCGGCGGCACCGGCACGCCGGGCCTGCCGCCGCTGCCGGCCGGGTTGCCGGCCTGGCCGGCGATGCCTGCGGTGCCCACGACGACGGGCGGCGCCAATGTCGCGGCGCAGGCGACTGCGCCGCCGCCGGCCGTGGCGGTGCAGTGACGGATTGACGATTCGGGCCGGCCGCCCGGCGGCCGGCATTTGACGGGAACACGCATGGTGCGCATGGTTCGTTGGATCGCTATCGGGGGCCTGGCCTGCATCGTCGCGTCCGGGAGCGCGTCGGCGCAGGTCGCACGCGCGCCGGACGCGGGCACGGCGCTGTCGATCGCGACCGGCAAGGGGGAACTGCTGTCGCTGCCCGAAGCCGCGACCGCGATGTTCGTCGCCGATCCCGCCATCGCGGACATCCAGGTGCCGTCCCCGCGCACCGTGTTCGTGTTCGGCAAGAAGGCGGGCACGACCACGCTGATCGCGCTCGGCGCGAACCATCGCCCGATCCTGCGCAAGACGGTGATCGTGCAGGTCGACACGGCGTCGCTGCAGGGCGTGCTCGACAGCCGCTTTCCGCAGCTGAAGCTGTCGGTGTCCGGCGCGCCGGGCTCGCTGATGGTGTCGGGCAAGGTGCCGAGCGCGGCCGACGCGGACGCCGTGATGCAGTCGCTCACGCCGTACCTGCACGACAAGGAAAAGATCGTGAACCGGCTCACGCTGTCGCGCCCGATCCAGGTGAACCTGCGCGTGCGGGTGACCGAGGTGAGCCGCAACATCACGCAGCAGCTCGGCATCAACTGGAGCTCGCTGGGCGCCGCCGGCAACTTCGTCGGCGGGCTGTTCAACGGGCGCACGCTGTTCGATCCGACGAACGGCCTGTTCAACCTGTCGCCGACGGGCGCCTACTCGGTGCTCGGCGGATTCCGCGCGGGGCGCTGGTCGATCGACGTGGTGCTCGACGCACTCGACCAGGAGGGCTTGATCACGATGCTCGCCGAACCGAACCTCACCGCGATGTCCGGCGAGACCGCGAGCTTCCTCGCGGGCGGCGAGATTCCGATCCCGGTCGCGCAGGCCGGTTCGTCGACCGGCGCGATCACGGTCGAGTTCAAGCCGTTCGGCGTGTCGCTCGACTTCACGCCGACCGTGCTCGCCGACAACCGGATCAGCCTGAAGGTGCGGCCGGAAGTGAGCGAGGTCGATGCGAACAACAGCGTGACGACCGGCGGCGTCAAGGTGCCGGGGCTCACGGTGCGGCGCGTCGACACGACGGTCGAGTTGTCGAGCGGGCAGAGCTTCGCGATCGGCGGGCTGCTGCAGAGCCAGACGGCCGACACCGTGTCGCAGATTCCGGGGCTCGGCCGGCTGCCGATCATCGGCCGGCTGTTTTCGTCGAAGAACTTCCAGGACAACAAGACCGAGGTGGTCGTGATCGTCACGCCGTACATCGTGCAGCCGACCGCGCCCGGCCAGCTCGAGCAGGCGATCGACACCGTCGCGCGGCCGAGCAGCGACCTCGAGTTCGCGGTGCAGCGCAACCTCGGGCTCGACCTGCTGTCGGGTGACACGCCGCGCCTCGTCGGCGCCGCGGGCTTCGTCTACTGAACCGGAGGAGCGCGCATGCGAACCCGATCGACCGTTGCCGCACTGCTGCCGCTGGTGTGTGCGGGCTGCCTGTCGGCGCCGCCGCCGGTCAACCTGCCCGACGCGCGGTCGATCGGCTTCGACGGCGCGCACGCGGTGGCGCCCGATTGCGCGAAGCTGATGCAGCCGTCGCATCTCGTCGATGCGGGGTTCGCGCGGCCCGGCGTGCCGTTCGGCTGCGCGACCTATTCGAACCTCGCGGCGATGCTCGCGCGGCCCGAGGATCTCGTCGCGCCCGTGCCGTACGGCGGCGCGGATGCGCAGACGGCAGCCGACGCGGTGCGCCGCTACGTCGAGGATCGCGTGAAGCAGCCGACGCCGGGCAAGACGCTGACGACCGGCTCGCCCAGCCATTGACCGGACCCGGATGCCATCACGATGCCGCCCATGAACCTCCTTGACCGTCAGCACACCCGGCGTGCCGCGTCCGCGGGCACGGCCGATCTTGTCGCGGTCGTCGCCGATTCGGGCAGCGAGGACGTGATACGCCGCGTCACGCAGGAGCTGGCGATCACGCGCACCCAGCTGCAGCTCGGCACCTGCGACGATGCGATCCGGCTGCTGCAGCAGTACGAGCGTTCGCCGCGCCAGCTCGTCATCGACGTGTCGGATTCGGTGCTGCCGGTGTCGGACCTGATGCGGCTCGCCGACGTGTGCGACCCGTCGGTGCGCGTCATCGCGATCGGCACGCAGAACGACGTCGGGTTGTTTCGCAACCTGCTCGGCATCGGCGTGCAGGACTACATCGTCAAGCCGCTGACCGTCGAGTTGATGCGGCGTGCGCTGACCGCGACGGAATCGGTCGTGCAGGCGCGCACCGGCAAGGTCGTCAGCTTCGTCGGCGCACGCGGCGGCGTCGGCGCGACCACGATCACGGTGAGCCTCGCGCGCTTCCTGGCGAGCGAGAAGCGCCGCCGGGTGGCCTACGTCGACCTGAACCTGCATGGCGGCGGTGCGAACTCGATGTTCGGGCTGTCCAGCAACAACGGGCTGATCGAATTGCTGAACATGGGGCAGCGTCCCGACGACGCGTTGTTCGAGCGCATGTTCGTGACGAAGGGCGACCGGTTGCACGTCCTGTCCGCCGAGCTGGCCTACGGCGCCGACGTCCCGCTGGGCGACCAGGCCGTCGCGCGCCTGGTCGACATGCTGAAGGACCGTTTCCACTACGTGCTGTTCGACGTCGGCAGCGGCGCCGGCAAGCTGCTCGAGGACGCGCTCGTGGCGTCCGATCTCGTCCATGTCGTGGTCGACCGTTCGGTGCACGCCGCGTACGAAGCCGCGCGGCTCGTGCGCTTCGTGCGGGAGCTGCCCGGCGAGCGGCTGCTGTCGATGGTGCTGAACAATCCGCTCGCACCGGTCGCGGGCCGCGTCGAGCCGGTCGATTTCGAGGAGGCGTTCGGCGGTGCGAAGCTGCACGAGCTGCCGCACGAGCCGCAGGCGCTCGCGGTTGCCGAGAACCTCGGCGAGCCGATCGAAGGCGCGAAGCGGAACGGTTTCCTGGACCAGATCCGGCAGCTCGCGAACGGCATCACCGGCGAGCCGATGGTCGTCGCCGAGCCGTGGTATGC
>NZ_SCNZ01000006.1:0-256065 GCF_005502655.1 Burkholderia sp. 4NA327C6
ATCTCGGTGCCTTTTTCGGCGGCCAGCTGCTTGAGCCGGATCGCCGCCGACAGCCCGGCGGGGCCGCCGCCGACGATCACGACGTCGTATTCCATCGATTCGCGCGGGCCGTATTGCTCGATGAGGCTTGCGGGGGTCATTGGCGTTCCTCTAACCGTTAGAATGCTTTTATTCGGGAGCGTATTGTCTGCGAAACGAAACGCTTGCCGCAACAGCATGCGGCTAGATTAGCACGATCGTTCTATTTTCGTGCTAGGGTAATGCCGCTCGGGCTGTGCTGCCCGTGGCGGCGAAACGACATCGAAAGGGGAAGTGCAAATGGGTCGGTCGATCAATCTGGAAGGCAAGGTTGCGCTGGTCACGGGCGCGTCGAGCGGCCTCGGGCAGCGCTTTGCGCAGGTGCTGTCGCAGGCCGGTGCGAAGGTCGTGCTCGCGAGCCGTCGCGTCGAGCGCCTGAAGGAGCTGCGTGCCGAGATCGAGGCGGCGGGCGGCGCCGCGCACGTCGTGTCGCTCGACGTCACCGACGTCCAGAGCATCAAGGCGGCGGTCGCGCACGCGGAGACGGAAGCCGGCACGATCGACATCCTCGTGAACAATTCGGGCGTGTCGACGATGCAGAAGCTCGTCGACGTGACGCCGGCGGATTTCGAGTTCGTGTTCGATACCAATACGCGCGGCGCATTTTTCGTCGCGCAGGAAGTCGCGAAGCGGATGATCATGCGCGCGAACGGAAGCGGCAACGGCAAGCCGCCGTGCCGGATCATCAACATTGCGTCGGTGGCCGGCCTGCGCGTGTTTCCGCAGATCGGGCTGTACGCGATGAGCAAGGCCGCGGTCGTGCAGATGACGCGCGCGATGGCGCTCGAATGGGGGCGCCACGGGATCAACGTCAACGCGATCTGTCCGGGCTATATCGATACCGAAATCAATCATTACCTGTGGGAAACCGAGCAGGGCCAGAAGCTGCAGTCGATGCTGCCGCGCCGGCGCGTCGGCAAGCCGCAGGATCTCGACGGGCTGTTGTTGCTGCTCGCGGCCGACGAGTCGCAGTTCATCAATGGCTCGATTATCTCCGCCGACGACGGCTTCGGCCTCGCCTGAGCGGATGACATTCAGCAACAAAGAAGACTGCAATGAGCGATTATTCACCCGTTTTTGAGATGTCGATGCCGATCCGCTGGGGCGACATGGACGCGTTCGGCCATGTGAACAACACGGTCTATTTCCGCTACATGGAGCAGGCGCGGATCTCGTGGTTCGAGGAACTCGGCATCGCCGGCGGCAACGGCGAGGGGCAGGGGCCCGTCATCGTCACCGCGTCGATGGAGTTTCTCAAGCAGCTGCACTATCCGGGTGACGTGATCGCGAGGATGTCTGTTGCAAAACCTGGCCGCAGCAGCTTCGACACCGGTTTCGAGCTGACGCGCGCCGACGATCCGCAGCACCTCTATGCGCGCGGCAAAGCGCGCTGCGTGTGGGTCGACTACGCGCTCGGCAAGTCGGTGCCGCTGCCCCAGTTGCTGCGCGACACGATCGAGCGCGCGCTCGCGGCGAAGATCGGCTGAGCGCCGATACGGCGAGGCCGGCACCAGCTCGCCGGGGTATGTCATGCCCGTCGTTTCCCGAATCGGCCGCCCAGTGCGGCCGATTGCCATTCGGGCGCCGTCAGTCACTGCCCGAGCAGGCGCTGCAGCAGTTCCGGCGTATTGTTGGTCCCGTACTTGCGCATCAGCCGTGCGCGGTAGATGTCGACCGTGCGCGAGCTGATGTCGAGCACCCGCCCGATCTGCTTGCTGGTCTTGCCGGTCGCGAGCTGCGCGGCGATCTCGCGCTCGCGTGGGGTCAGTTCCACGGCGACCCGGCGCGTCGCACTCAAATCCTCGAAAGTCCACACGCCCGCCGCCAGCGGCGCGGTGCGGTCGAGTGCGCGGCCGGTGACGTGGCACCAGAACAGCTCGCCGTCCGCCCGCTTCATGATTCTGTCATCCGAGTAGATGCCGTTCGCAGCCATCAAGCGCGCGATCCGTTCGCCGATGCGCTGGAATTCGTCCGTCGACGGGTACAGCACCTCGTACGATTTCCCGATCAGGTCGGCCCGCGCGCAGCGGAAGATCGACGCGAGCGCGTCGTTGCAGTCCTCGATCACGCGGTCGCGCGACAGGACGAGGCCGAGCGGCGCGAGGTGGAAGGCAGTCTGGTAATCGAGAGCGGGCATGGCGCGGGCAAGCGGAGGCAAACGCTTATGTATTTTTGCGTATTGTGCCGCATCCGCGCCGCATCGTACCCTTTCAGGCATCTCGTGGCGGTTGGCCGCGACATAAAAACAGCGCGCCTCGACGCAGGCATCGCCGTGCATGCATAGAATGATGCGGCGGGCTTGCGGGCCACGTGGGCGCGTGAACCGGTTTCGCTGGTTTCCATAGAGGAAGGGACAACTGATGAACAAAGTCTATCCAAGCGCGGCTGCCGCGCTGGAAGGGATCGTCCGCGACGGACAGACCTTCGCGGTGGGCGGCTTCGGCCTGTGCGGGATTCCGGAGGCACTGATCGCGGCGTTGCGCGATTCGGCCGTCAAGGGCATCACCTGCATCAGCAACAACGCGGGCGTCGACGGTTTCGGCCTCGGCCTGCTGCTGGAAACGCGCCAGATCAAGAAGATGATCTCGTCGTACGTCGGCGAGAACAAGGAGTTCGAGCGCCAGTACCTGGCCGGCGAACTCGAGCTCGAGTTCACGCCGCAGGGCACGCTCGCCGAAAAGCTGCGTGCGGGCGGCGCGGGCATCCCGGCGTTCTTCACGAATACCGGCTATGGCACCGTGATCGCGGAAGGCAAGGAAACGCGCCAGTTCGGCGATCGCCACTACGTGCTCGAGCCGTCGCTGACGGCCGACGTCGCACTCGTGAAGGCCTGGAAGGCCGACAAGTCCGGCAACCTGGTCTTTCGCCGCACCGCGCGCAACTTCAACCCGATGTGCGCGATGGCCGGCAAGATCACCGTCGCCGAAGTCGAGGAGATCGTCGAGAACGGCGAACTCGACCCGGACCACATCCACACGCCGGGGATTTTCGTGCAGCGCATCGTGCTGAACGCGACGCCCGAAAAACGCATCGAACAACGCGTCGTACGCGCGAAAGGAGACTGACATGGCCTGGAATCGTGACCAGATGGCCGCGCGCGCGGCGAAGGAACTGCAGGACGGCTTCTACGTGAACCTCGGCATCGGCCTGCCGACGCTCGTAGCGAACCACGTGCCGGAAGGCGTCGAGGTGTGGCTGCAGTCGGAGAACGGCCTGCTCGGCATCGGCCCGTCGCCGACCGAAGACGAAGTCGACGCCGATCTCATCAACGCCGGCAAGCAGACCGTCACGACGCTGCCGGGCTCGTCGATCTTCTCGTCGGCCGATTCGTTCGCGATGATCCGCGGCGGCCACATCAACCTCGCGATCCTCGGCGCGATGCAGGTCAGCAAGCAGGGCGACCTCGCGAACTGGATGATCCCCGGCAAGATGATCAAGGGGATGGGCGGCGCAATGGATCTCGTCGCCGGCGTGAAGCGCGTGGTCGTGTTGATGGAGCATGTCGCGAAGGGCGACCAGCACAAGATCCTCGAGGAGTGCAACCTGCCGTTGACGGGTGTCGGCGTGGTCGACCTGATCATCACCGATCTCGGCGTGATCGAGGTGACGCCGAACGGCCTGAAGGTCCTCGAACTCGCCGATGGCGTGAGCGTCGACGAAATCAAGGCGAAGACGGGCGCACCGCTCGACGTGAGCGCGGTGGGCTGAGTCTTTCGGCTCGAAGCGATTCGCCCCGCATGCCGGCAGGCATGCGGGGCGTTTTCGTTTCCGGGCTGCAGCAGCAGTTCTCCGGAGGTTGCGGCGGACGCGTCAGACGGCAGCCTGCAACGACGCGACGCTGCGCCCGGTTGCCGGCGTGTCGTCATCAGCGTCGGGCGAATCGAGTTGCAACGCATGAAACAGGAAGCGTTGCAGCGTTGCGGCCGCGGACGTGCGGTCGCCGGCATCCGCATGGCTGAACAGGCCGAAGTCCGCGGCAGGCGGCGTGGGGAGCCCGGCGGCCTGAGGGTCGAGCACGCGCATCGTGTTGCCGCGCACGTTCCGGTCGAGCAGCACCGCGACGCCGAGGCCGGCTTCGACCGCCGACTGGATGGCCGACAGGCTCGTGCTCGTGCAGACGACGCGCCACGCGAGCCCGGCTTCACGCAGCGCCGTGAACAGCTTCTCCTGCCACGGGCACGCGCCGCCGAATGCGACGATCGGCAAGGGTTCGTCGCGCGGCAGTGCGTCCTGAGCACGCGCGGCGGCCCAGCGAAGTGGATGCCGCCAGGTGGCGAGCGGTTCGGCCCGGATCAGTGCGGGGTCGCCGATGACGAAGTCGAGCGTGCGGGTTGCGAGCCGCTGCGACAGCGCGGGGCTCGTATCGACGACGATCTCGAGCGCGACGCGCGGAAACGAGGCTGCGAACTGCCGTAACGCATGCGGCAGATGGCCCACGGCGATGTCCTCGAGGATGCCGAGCCGGACAGTGCCCGAGATGTCGCCGGCGTTGAGCGCGGCACGCGCGGCGAGCCCGACGTCGAGCAACCGGTGCGCATAGGGCAGCAGTACGCTGCCGGCAGCCGTCGGCTTCACGCCGCGCGGCGAGCGTTCGAGCAGGCGCTGTCCGACTTCGTCCTCGAGTCGGCGCAGCGCCATGCTGACGGCCGCCTGCGTGCGATGTAGTACCGTTGCCGCATCGCTGACGCTGCCTGTTTCGACCACCGTCACGAACGTGCGCAGCAGCGTGGTGTCGAGATCGCGGGTCATCAATTTTCCTGATGCGGGCATAAAAATTAGCAGCTTATATCAAGCGCGCGAGCGCGGTTAGCATCGTCGTGTCATCGATCTGGAGCGCCTGAATGAGCGACGAAATGAGCACTGCACGACCGAAAGACGCCGAGCGCGCGGCCCCGTCGTTTGCGCATGCGGTCGCGCCGTTGCTTGCCGTTGCGTCGATGTGCAGCGTGCAACTCGGCGCCGCGCTGTCGCGGCCGGCGACGATCGAGTACGGTACGCTCAGCACGACCTGGTTGCGGCTTTGCTTCGCAGCACTCGTGCTGGCGATCGTCGTGCGGCCGCCGCTCCATACGTATTCCCGGCAGCGCTGGATCGCGGCGATCGCGCTCGGCGGTGCGATGGTTGCGATGACGCTGTGCTTTTTTGCGGCGGTCAGGCGTGTGCCGCTCGGGCTGGCCGTTGCGATCAACTTTCTCGGGCCGCTGGCGGTCGCCACGTTCGGCGTGCGCAAGCCGGCGATGCTGGTATGGCCGGTGCTCGCGCTGACGGGCGTGCTGCTGTTGGCGCGGCAGGACGGCATGTGGGTGGCGACGCCGGCCGCGCTGATCTTTCCGGTCGGTTCAGCGCTCGGCTGGGCCGCGTACATCCTGCTGATGAAACGCGTCGGCACGCTGTTCGACGGGTTGCAGGGGCTCGCGACATCGCTGATCGTGGCCGCGCTCGTGACCACGCCGTTCGGGCTCGCGCAAAGCGGCGGCCATCTGCCGGCCCTGCAACTGATCGATGCCGCGTATCTGGCGGTGCTGGTCCCGCTGTTTCCCTACGTGCTCGAACTGATTGCGCTGCGGCGGATGAGCGCGTCGGCATTCGGTATCCTGATGAGCGCCGAGCCCGCGATCGCGGCGGCGATCGGCTTCGTCGTGCTGGCCCAGCCGATGGGGGCGCTGCAGATTGCCGGCACGCTGTGCGTGGTCGGCGCGAGCATCGGCGCGGTCGTGCAGAAGTGAAGATGAAGTCGCCAGGACGTTCTGGCCATGACAAACCAGCGCAAGGAAGTTGTGTTTGCGACGTCGTGCCGGCAGCCGCGCCATCTTTTCGCCGTCAGTTGTGCGATCTGAACGACGAGGTGGCGCGCTTCAGCGCGTGAGAGCGTGTGCGTCGCGTCGGCATCGCCCCGGCGCGGTGGCGTCCTGGTGCTGCCCGAGCCGGCCGACAACCGGTTTGTCGGGGCCCACGTCGTGCGACACCGTCGTGCCGAAGCGTGATCGGATCTTCGACGCGGCTTTCGCAAGGTTCCGTTGTTGCGGTACGTCGGGGAGCGAGATCGCGCAGGCGACCGGTGCGACGCTGCGCGGCTGCCGTTACACACTGGCCGACGCTGCGGTGCCGAGTCGTCGGGGCCGACCGCGCGACCGTTGGGCGGCAGCGCCGCTCGCGACGGCATGGGCGAGGCAGGCGAGCGGTGAGAGGCGCAGTCTGTTGCCGTCCGCCGGTTTCTGTCTCCCCGGTCGCGCCCGCGGGCTCCCGATTCACCGGTGCCGCGCGCGAATCGGGCGCCTGCGGGCGCGACGAACCGACTCGTGATCCGGAACGGGTTTACAATCGATTGCGTCCCCGCCCACCGTTCGGGCCGGGCCGGCGCACGTCATCGCGTCGCACCGCACCGTTCGACAGGATGCCTCCGATGCCCACTTCTTCCGTGAATTCCCCGATCCCCCGCCAGCGGCGCGTGCAATGCGCGAGCGCGGCCGGCCTTCACCACGTCGCCTATACCGAATGGGGGAATCCCGCGAATCCGCGCGTGCTGGTCTGTGTGCACGGGCTGACTCGCTCCGGGCGCGATTTCGACCGGCTTGCCGCCGCGCTGTCCGATACGTATCGCGTCGTCTGTCCCGATGTCGCCGGGCGTGGCCGGTCCGACCGGCTGGCCGATCCGCGGCTCTATGCGATTCCGCAGTACGTGGCCGACATGGTGACGCTGATTGCACGGCTCGACGTCGAATCGGTCGACTGGTTCGGCACGTCGATGGGCGGCCTGATCGGCATGGCGCTCGCCGGGCTGCCCGGGTCGCCGCTGCGCCGGATGATCGTCAACGACGTCGGCCCGCGCATCGAGCCCGATTCGCTGACGCGCATCGGCGAATACCTCGGCGTGCAGCCGCGCTTTGCGACCGAACAGGAGGGGATCGACTATCTGACGTCGCTGTCGCTGCCGTTCGGTGCACTGAGCGCCGATGAGTGGCGCGAGATCAACGGGCCGTTGCTGCACGAACTGCCCGAAGGCGGCTGGACGATGCGCTACGACCCGCGTATCGCCGAGCCGTTCAAGGCGACGACGCCCGAACTGGCCGCGCTCGGCGAGGCCGCGCTGTGGCGAGCGATCGAGACGACGGACGCATCGGTGCTCGTCGTACGCGGCGAGACATCCGACTTGCTGTCGCGCGAGACGGCGGCCGAAATGGTCCGCCGCGGCCGGCATGTGACGCAGGTCGAGATTCCGGGCGCGGGCCACGCGCCGGCGTTCGTCAGCGCCGACCAGATCGCGCTCGCGCGGCGGTTTTTCGTCGAAGGCGACGCATAAACGCGTCATAATATGTGGTTCGGCGGCACGCGGGCCGTGCCGCCGCCCGAATCTCCCTCTACTCACGACCGGAACATTCCATGGCAGTCATTCGTCATCACGTCGGGGCCCGTCTCTCCGAAACCGCGATCCATAACGGTACCGTGTATCTGGCCGGCCAGATCGCCGAAGACACCACGCAGGACATCCGCGGCCAGACGCGCGAAGTGCTCGGCCACATCGATCGCCTGCTGGCCGAAGCGAACAGCGACAAGGCGCATCTGCTGTCGGTGCAGATCTACATCTCGGATCTCGCGAACTTCGAAGGCATGAATGCGGAGTGGGACGCATGGGTCGCGCAGGGCAACACGCCGCCGCGTGCCACCGTCGAGGCGAAGCTCGCGGATCCGGCGCTGCTCGTCGAGATCGTGGTCGTCGCTGCGCAGCGGAGCTAAACGTAACCCGACGATGATCGCATTCCGGCAGGCCGTGCAATGACCGAACCCGTTTCCGCTTCTCCCGTCGCGGCGCCGTCGTTCGACGACGTGCTCGCGTTCGTGCGCGAGCGGGCCGGCGACGTGCGCCTGTCGTCGGGCGAGCTGCTCGCCGATCACTCGGCGGGCACGGCGTCGATCATGCGCACGCTGAACGTCGATCCGTCCGCGATGCAGGCGGCCGCGCTGTTCGTGCTGACGCCGCACCTGAGCGACCCCGAGCGCGAGCTCACCGAGCGTTTCGGCGACGAAGTGGCGCGGCTCGTGTCCGACGTGCGCAAGCTGTTGCGGCTCGGCACCGTCAGCCTGCGTGCCGCGCAGAACGCGGGGGCCGATGCCGGGCGCGATGCGGCCGAAGAGCGGCGCACGCAGATCGAGGCGCTGCGCAAGATGCTGCTTGCGTTCGCGCAAGACATCCGCGTGGTGCTGATCCGGCTCGCGTCGCGCTTGCAGTCGCTGCGCTACTACGCGGCCGCGAAGATCGACCCGCCGCCCGACGTCGCGCGCGAGACGCTCGAGATCTATGCGCCGCTCGCGAACCGGTTGGGTATCTGGCAACTGAAGTGGGAACTCGAGGATCTCGCGTTCCGCTTCGAAGACCCCGTCACCTACAAGCGGATCGCGAAGCTGCTCGACGAGAAACGCATCGAGCGCGAAGCGTACGTCACGCAGGCGATCGACCGGTTGCAGCAGGAGCTGGCGGACGCGCACATCCAGGCCGACGTGAGCGGCCGGCCGAAGCATATCTACAGCATCTGGCGCAAGATGCGCGGCAAGGAACTCGACTTCTCCGAGCTGTACGACGTGCGCGCGTTTCGCGTGATCGTGCCGGACATCAAGGATTGCTACGCGGTGCTCGGCATCGTGCATCACCTGTGGCAGCCGGTGCCGAAGGAATTCGACGACTACATCTCGCGGCCGAAGCCGAACGGCTACAAGTCGCTGCACACGGTCGTGATCGGCGACGACGGCCGCGCGTTCGAAGTGCAGATCCGCACGCAGGAGATGCACCGTTTCGCCGAGTACGGCGTCGCCGCCCACTGGCGTTACAAGGAAGCCGGCGCGCGCGGCTACGGCGGCCAGTTCTCGGCAAGCGACAAGTACGACGAGAAGATTGCATGGCTGCGCCAGCTGCTCGCGTGGAAGGACGACGTCGAGGACGGCGCGGAAAAGTCGGGCGACAAGGCGTGGGCGCAATTGCGCGAGACGTCGCTCGACGACGATCACATCTACGTGCTGACGCCGCAGGCGCGCGTGATCGCGTTGCCGCAGGGCGCGACGCCGGTCGATTTCGCGTACCACCTGCACAGCGAGCTTGGGCATCGCTGCCGTGGCGCACGCGTCGACGGCGCGATGGTGCCGCTCAATACGCCGCTTGCAAACGGCCAGACGGTCGAGATCGTCGCAGTGAAGGAGGGCGGGCCGTCGCGCGACTGGTTGAACCTGCAGCTCGGCTATATGAAGAGCCCGCGCGCCCGTCAGAAGGTGCGGGCGTGGTTCAACTCGATCGAGCAGGAAGAAAACGTCGCGCATGGCCGCGCGCTCGTCGAAAAGACGCTGCAGCGCGAAGGCAAGACGTCGGTCAGCCTGGACAATCTCGCTGCGAAGCTCGGCTTCAAGTCGCCTGAGGAGCTGTTCTCGGTCGTCGGCAAGGAAGAGTTCAGCCTGCGCAATGTCGAGCACGCGCTGTCCGATGCGCCGCCGCCCGAACCGGTGCCCGAGGCGCCTGCCGATTTCGAGAAGCGCAGCAGTGGCGCGAGCGTGGCGCATGGCGCGTCGACCGGCGTGCTGGTCGTGGGCGTCGACGCGCTGCTGACCCAGCTCGCACGCTGCTGTCGTCCGGCGCCGCCCGACCCGATCAGTGGATTCGTCACGCGCGGCAAGGGGATGTCGATCCACCGCACCGATTGCCCGACGTTCCGCCGGATGGTCGAGCGTGCGCCGGAGCGCGTGCTGCAGACGACCTGGTCGGCCGACGTGCTCGGTGGGCGCGGTGCGTCCGTCTATCCGGTCGACCTGATGATCGAAGCGAGCGACCGGCAAGGATTGCTGCGCGACATCTCCGAAGTGTTCGCGCGCGAGAAGATGAATGTGGTCGGCGTGAAGACGCAGAGCCGCCGCAATGCGGCATTCATGCAGTTCACGGTCGAGGTGTCGAACTCGGCGCAGGTGCAGCGCGCGTGTACGTTGCTTGGTGAGGTGCAGGGCGTCGTGCGGGCGGGGCGGAAGGCGTGATGTGGGGTTCGAACACCGTTATTTTGCTGCGATCGCATAAAAATCCTTGCCAAGCGGGTATCGGCTCCATATAATCTTAGCTTCACTAGGCTCGTAGCTCAGCTGGTTAGAGCACCACCTTGACATGGTGGGGGTCGTTGGTTCGAGTCCAATCGAGCCTACCAACGAATTGAGAATGCCCGGTCTTCGGGTGTTCGATGCAGCAAATAACTCAACGCGAACAAGGCGAATACGGTTATGACACCGCGAACGTTGACCGAAACTTTTTCGGAGCGACGCTAGTCGAGGAACCCTTTCGCCCTTTCAGTTTGAGTGAAGTATCGAATGCGGCCCCTCGAAAGCGGGGCCGCATTTTTTTTGTCGCGAAATTTTCCTGCGTGATTTTTACGTCGCGCACCTGGTCTGCCGCCCACTGTCGGCATCACGGAGATTGCTATGGTTTCGATACGCTTGCCTGACGGCTCAGTTCGACAATACGAGCATCCGGTGACAGTTGCCGAGGTTGCAGCCTCGATCGGTCCCGGCCTTGCGAAGGCTGCGCTTGGTGGCAAGCTCGATGGCGAGCTCGTCGATACGTCGACCGTGATCGACCGCGATGCGTCGCTCGCGATCGTGACCGACAAGGATGCCGATGGCCTCGACATCATCCGTCACTCGACGGCGCACTTGCTCGCGTATGCGGTGAAGGAGCTGTATCCGGACGCGCAGGTGACGATCGGCCCGGTGATCGACAACGGTTTCTATTACGACTTCTCGTACAACCGCCCGTTTACGCCCGAAGATCTGGAGAAGATCGAAAAGCGCATGCAGGAGCTCGTGAAGAAGGACGAGCCCGTGACGCGCCGTGTCGTGTCGCGTGACGAAGCGGCGGGCTACTTCCGCAGCATCGGCGAGAAGTACAAGGCCGAGATCATCGAATCGATTCCGCAAAGCGACGAAATCAAGCTGTATTCGCACGGCGGCTTTACCGATCTGTGCCGCGGCCCGCACGTGCCGTCCACCGGCAAGCTGAAGGTCTTCAAGCTGATGAAGGTCGCGGGCGCGTACTGGCGCGGCGATTCGAAGAACGAGCAGCTGCAGCGCATCTACGGCACGGCCTGGACGAAGAAGGAAGACCAGGACCAGTACCTGCACATGCTCGAGGAAGCGGAAAAGCGCGACCACCGCAAGCTCGGCAAGCAGCTCGACCTGTTCCACATGCAGGAAGAGTCGCCGGGCATGGTGTTCTGGCATCCGAAGGGCTGGGCGCTGTGGCAGCAGGTCGAGCAGTACATGCGCCGCCGCGTGAACGAAGCCGGCTACCTCGAGATCAAGACGCCGATGATCATGGACCGCTCGCTGTGGGAGGCGTCGGGTCACTGGCAGAACTACCGCGAGAACATGTTCACGACGGAGTCGGAGAAGCGCGACTACGCGATCAAGCCGATGAACTGCCCGGGCCACGTCCAGGTGTTCAAGCACGGCCTGCGCTCGTATCGCGACCTGCCGCTGCGTTACGCGGAATTCGGTTCGTGCCACCGCAACGAGGCGTCGGGCGCGCTGCACGGCCTGATGCGTGTGCGCGGCTTCGTGCAGGACGATGCGCACATCTTCTGCACGGAAGACCAGTTCATCTCGGAATCGATCGCGTTCAACACGCTGGCGATGAGCGTGTACAAGGACTTCGGTTTCGATCACATCGACATCAAGCTGTCGCTGCGCCCCGACCAGCGTGCGGGTACGGACGAGACGTGGGATCGCGCCGAGCAGGGCCTGCGCGACGCGCTGACGGCCTGCGGCCTCACGTGGGAAGAGCTGCCGGGTGAAGGCGCGTTCTACGGTCCGAAGATCGAGTACCACATCAAGGATGCGCTCGGCCGTTCGTGGCAGTGCGGCACGCTGCAGCTTGATATGGTCCTGCCGGAGCGCCTCGGCGCCGAGTATGTCGCGGATGACAGCAGCCGTCGCCGTCCGGTGATGCTGCACCGGGCGATCGTCGGTTCGATGGAGCGTTTCCTCGGCATTTTGATCGAGCACCATGCTGGTGCGATGCCGGCCTGGCTCGCGCCGTTCCAGGCAGTTGTGCTCAATATCGCCGAAAGTCAGGCCGAATATGCGCAATCTCTGGCCCAATCGTTGCAAAAACAAGGGGTTAGGGTGGCGGCAGATTTGCGCAATGAGAAGATTAGCTATAAAATACGCGAGCACACGCTGGAAAAGGTGCCTTATCTCCTCGTCGTGGGGGACAAGGAGCGTGATGCGCAAACGGTAGCCGTGCGTGCCCGTGGCGGCGTCGATCTTGGCGTGATGCCGGTCGAAGCCTTCGTTGAGCGTCTGCAGGAAGACCTGCGCTCGTTCAAGTAACCGCCCTGGCAGCGCGGCTCGTTTTTTTAATTTTTAGAGGAAACGTAACATCGCTACTGATAAGTCGTCGCACCGCATCAACGGTGAAATCACTGCGCCGGAAGTGCGTCTGGTCGGGATCGAGAACGAACCGCTCGGTATCGTAAAACTCGCTGATGCTTTCCGTAAATCGGAAGAACTGGATGTTGACCTGGTGGAAATCGCGCCGCAAGCGGTTCCCCCGGTTTGCCGTCTGATGGATTACGGCAAGTTCAAGTACCAGGAATCGAAGAAGCAGCACGAAGCGAAGCTGAAGCAGAAGGTCATCCAGGTCAAGGAAGTCAAGTTCCGGCCGGGTACCGATGACGGGGATTACAACGTCAAGCTCCGCAATCTCGTGCGCTTCCTCGAAGAAGGCGACAAGACGAAGATCACGTTGCGTTTCCGCGGCCGTGAAATGGCTCACCAGGAAATCGGTATGCGGATGCTTGAGCGTCTGCGCACGGATCTCGAGGAAGTCGGCCAGGTCGAGCAGATGCCGAAGATGGAAGGGCGCCAGATGATCATGGTGCTCTCGCCGAAGAAAAAGAAGTAACGAGCCCGCGCGCATCGCGCGCAGGTTCGCAGTGGTTCGGCGCGTTGCCCGGTCAGGGCGGCGTGCCAACAATGACGGCGGCTGCGCAAGCGGTCTGCCGTACACAAGTGGACTGGGTTTCGAAGGGCGGGTCAAGGGCGCAAGCCAACCGCACACCCATCGCCATCTAATAAACTGGAGTTGTTCGTCATGCCTAAGATGAAGACCAAGAAGAGTGCTGCAAAGCGCTTCGTGGTGCGTCCGGGCGGTACCGTCAAGCGCGGTCAAGCCTTCAAGCGTCACATCCTGACCAAGAAAACCACGAAGAACAAGCGTCACCTGCGCGGCGCAACGGCAGTTCATGATTCCGATCTGAACTCCGTCCGCGCGATGCTGCCGTTCGCGTAACCCCTAACTGATACTCTAAGGAGAGAAACATGCCTCGAGTCAAACGTGGGGTAACCGCACGGGCCCGCCACAAGAAGATCATCAACCTGGCCAAGGGTTATCGCGGCCGTCGCAATAACGTCTACCGCATCGCCAAGCAGGCGGTGATGCGCGCTGGTCAGTACGCGTACCGCGATCGCCGCAACAAGAAGCGTGTGTTCCGCGCACTGTGGATCACGCGTATCAACGCGGCAGTTCGCCAGCACGACATGACCTACAGCGTGTTCATCAACGGCCTGAAGAAGGCGTCGATCGAACTCGACCGTAAGGTGCTGGCCGACATGGCGGTGTTCGACAAGGCTGCTTTTGCTGCGATCGTCAAGCAGGTGAAAGCCGCCGTTGCAGCCTAATTGCGAAATTAGCACTGCGTGGTTAGTTGCAGCGAGGTTCCGGTAGTCTCGGCCGCTGCAGCGAAAACGGGGCTCTTCCGAGCCCCTTTTTTGTTTGGTGGGCGATTTCGCTCGCCAAGACCGAATGACGTTGGAAATGATGGGATCTATGGATCTGGACCAGATTGTCGCCGACGCGCAGCAGTCCTTCGAACAGGCTGCCGACATCACCACGCTCGAAAACGAGAAAGCACGATTTCTCGGCAAGTCGGGTGCGCTGACCGAGTTGCTGAAGGGCCTCGGCAAGCTCGATCCCGAAGCACGCAAGACCGAAGGTGCACGCATCAACGTCGCGAAGCAGCAGGTTGAAGCCGCGCTGACCGCCCGTCGCCAGGCACTGGCCGACGCGCTGCTGAATCAGCGACTCACTGCCGAAGCGATCGACGTGACGTTGCCGGGCCGCGGCGCCGGTGCAGGCAGCCTGCACCCCGTGATGCGCACGTGGGAGCGTGTCGAACAGATTTTCGGCTCGATCGGCTTCGATGTGGCCGACGGCCCCGAAATCGAGACCGACTGGTACAACTTCACGTCGCTGAACAGCCCGGAGAACCATCCGGCGCGTTCGATGCAGGACACCTTCTACGTCGAAGGCAAGGATGCCGACGGCCGCCAGCTGCTGCTGCGCACGCACACGAGCCCGATGCAGGTGCGTTACGCGCGCATGAACCGTCCGCCGATCAAGGTGATCGCGCCGGGCCGCACGTATCGCGTCGACAGCGATGCGACCCACTCGCCGATGTTCAATCAGGTGGAGGGGCTGTGGATCGACGAAAACATCAGCTTCGCCGACCTCAAGGGCGTCTATACCGACTTCCTGAAAAAATTCTTCGAGCGCGACGACATCCTCGTGCGCTTCCGTCCGTCGTATTTCCCGTTCACGGAACCGTCGGCCGAGATCGACATGATGTTCGAGCAAGGCAAGAACGCCGGCAAGTGGCTCGAGATCTCCGGTTCGGGGCAGGTGCATCCGACCGTGATTCGCAACATGGGCCTCGATCCCGAGCGCTACATCGGCTTTGCGTTCGGCAGCGGCCTCGAGCGCCTGACGATGCTGCGCTACGGCGTCCAGGATCTCCGGCTGTTCTTCGAGAACGACCTGCGTTTCCTGCGCCAGTTCGCGTAACGCCGCGCGCCGCGCCGACCTGTGCCCGTGCACGCCCCGACGGACGTTTCCGAGGGGCCCGGGCGTCGATCTAACCTGTTTCGAACGTAGACATCCATGCAATTCCCTGAATCCTGGTTGAGAACCTTTGTCGACCCGCAGCTGACGACCGACGAGCTGTCGCACGCGCTGACGATGGCGGGGCTCGAAGTCGAATCGCTGAGCAAGGCTGCGCCGCCGACGTCGAAGATCGTCGTCGGCCGCGTGCTCGAAGTCGTCAAGCATCCGGATGCGGACAAGCTCAATGTCTGCCAGGTCGACGCCGGCACCGGCGCGACGCTGAATATCGTTTGCGGCGCACCGAACGTCGCGCCCGGCATCAAGGTACCGGTCGCGCTGGTCGGCGCGGAACTGCCGCCGGCGGAAGAGGGCGGCAAGCCGTTCGCGATCAAGCTGTCGAAGCTGCGCGGCGTGGAGAGCCAGGGGATGCTGTGCTCGGCGCGCGAGCTGAAGCTGTCCGAGGATCACAGCGGCCTGCTGGTGCTGCCGGAAGACACGCCGGTCGGCCAGGACATCCGCGAGACGCTGAACCTCGACGACACGATCTTCGAAATCAAGCTGACGCCGAACAAGGCCGACTGCCTGTCCGTGTTCGGCATCGCCCGCGAGACGGCCGCGATCACCGGCGCACCGCTGACGCCGGTCGACATCCGCCCGGTGCGCGTCGAGCTCGACGAAACGCTGCCGGTGCGCATTGCCGCGCCCGATCTGTGCGGCCGCTTCTCGGGGCGTGTGATCCGCGGCGTGAACGCGCGTGCGAAGACCCCGCAGTGGATGGTCGAACGCCTCGAGCGTTCCGGCCAGCGCAGCGTATCGGCGCTCGTCGACATCTCGAACTATGTGATGTTCGAGCTTGGCCGCCCGTCGCACGTGTTCGATCTCGACAAGATCCACGGCGGCATCGAAGTGCGCTGGGGCAAGCGCGGCGAATCGCTGAAGCTGCTCAATGGCAACACGGTCGAACTCGACGAAACGGTCGGCGTGATTTCCGACGACCGGCAGGTCGAAAGCCTGGCCGGCATCATGGGCGGTGACAGCACGGCCGTCACGCTCGACACGACCAACATCTACCTGGAAGCCGCGTTCTGGTGGCCGGACAGCATCCGCGGCCGTGCGCGCAAGTACAACTTCTCGACCGATGCGGCGCATCGCTTCGAGCGCGGCGTCGACTACGCGACGACCGTCGAGCACGTCGAGCGCATCACGCAACTGATTCTCGAGATCTGCGGCGGCAAGGCCGGCCCGGTCGACGATCAGGCGGTGAACCTGCCGCAGCGCGCGCCGGTGAAGATGCGCGTATCGCGCGCGAACCGCATCATCGGCGTGCAGATCGGGGCCGACGAGATCGCCAGCATCTTCACGCGCCTCGGCCTGCCGTTCGAACGTGAAGACGACGCGTTCCTCGTCACGCCGCCGTCGCATCGCTTCGACATCGAGATCGAGGAAGACCTGATCGAGGAAGTGGCGCGCATCTACGGCTTTGAAAAGATCCCGGCGCGTCCGCCGGTCGCGACGAGCGAAATGCGCGCGACCAACGAGACGCGGCGCTCGATCCACGACATTCGTCACGCGCTGGCCGCGCGCGACTACGCGGAAACCGTCAACTTCAGCTTCGTCGATGCGGAGTGGGAGCAGGATTTCGCGGGCAACGACCACCCGATTCGCCTGCTGAACCCGATCGCGAGCCAGTTGTCGGTGATGCGCACGACGCTGTTCGGCAGCCTGATTTCCGTGCTGCGCCACAACCTGAACCGCCGCGCGGATCGCGTGCGCGTGTTCGAGGCTGGCCGCGTGTTCCTCACCGATACGGCGGCGAAGGCCGGCGAGCTGACGGTCGAGGGCTACGTGCAGCCGAAGCGTGTCGGTGCGCTTGCCTACGGTCCGGCGCTCGACGAGCAATGGGGCACGGCGACCCGCGCGGTCGATTTCTTCGACGTGAAGGGTGATCTCGAGGCACTGCTCGCACCCGCGACCGCACGCTTCGTGAAGGCAGAGCATCCGGCCCTTCATCCGGGCCGCAGCGCGCGCATCGAAGTCGACGGCCGTGCGGTCGGCTGGATCGGCGAACTGCACCCGCGCCTGATGCAGAAGTACGAACTGCCGCACGCGCCAGTGATGTTCGAGGTCGACACGGACGCGCTGATTGCACGTGCGTTGCCCGCGCCGACCGACGTATCGAAATTCCCGCCGGTTCGTCGCGATATCGCCGTTGTCGTCGATCAGGCGGTCGAGGTTCAGGCACTTTTCGACGAAATGAAGAAGGCGCTTGCCGAAGAGGCCTGCCGATTCGTTCAGAAGGTTGTACTCTTCGACGAATTTCGTGCAAAATCAAATACTTCCGGTGGTCTTGCCGCGCACGAGAAGAGCCTTGCCTTCCGCGTGACGCTGCAGGACGCGGCTGGCACGCTACAGGACGAGGTCGTCGATCAGGCTATCCAGACGCTGGTCGAGCGGATGGCTCGTACCGGTGCGCGCCTGCGCGGCTAAGGAAGAGGTCCGCCCGCTCGCGGGCGGCCTGTTCCGATCGTAAGTTTTGATTTAACGCGCTGTATGGCAGATATGAACGACATGACCTCGAGTGAATTCGAAGCCCTCCTGACGGCGCAACGCAGCGCCATGAACCGCGACGCTTCGGCGCCGGCGTCCACCGAGACGCCCACGCTGACGAAGGCGGAGCTGGCGGAGCTGCTGTTCGACAGCGTCGGGCTGAACAAGCGTGAAGCGAAGGACATGGTCGAGGCGTTTTTCGAGGTGATCCGTGACGCGCTCGAAAACGGCGAGAGCGTCAAGCTGTCGGGGTTCGGCAATTTCCAATTGCGCGACAAGCCGCAGCGTCCGGGCCGCAATCCGAAGACGGGCGAGGCGATTCCGATCGCGGCCCGCCGGGTGGTAACCTTCCACGCGAGCCAGAAGCTGAAGGCGCTGGTCGAAAACGGCGCGGAGTAAGCCCCCCGCTGACGCACCCGCGCGGCCGCCGCGCACCCTTTACCGACGGTTAACCGACGATGACCACTACGGTTGAGAAAGTCGTCTTGCCTCCGATTCCCGCGAAGCGCTACTTCACGATCGGTGAAGTCAGCGAACTTTGCGGGGTCAAGCCGCATGTGCTGCGTTATTGGGAACAGGAATTTACTCAACTGCGGCCGGTGAAGCGGCGTGGCAATCGCCGGTATTACCAGCACCACGAAGTGCTGCTGATCCGGCGGATTCGCGAGTTGCTGTACGAGCAGGGATTCACGATCAACGGCGCGCGCAACCGGCTCGATTCGCCGGCCGGCGAGCGGGCCGCGGCGGCACCCGTCGAGCCGGAGATGCAGGCCACCGATGCGCGCGTGCCAGGCAGGGCGGGCTCGACCGTCGACGTCATCGCATTGCGACAGGCGCTGCTCGACGTGATCGACGGACTGAAGCACGACTGAGCGCGAAGCGCGAAGGATGAAATGAAAAGCCCGGTTGGCGGCGCGCCACCGGGCTTTTTTCATGCGTGTCGCGCGCGTTTCAGCGCGACGCGAGCGGATTCTTCTGCCCCATGTCGACGACCAGCGTGCCGTCCGGCAGCATCCGCACCGAGCCTTGCGCGACCTGGTTGCGGTAGTCGTACAGGTCGAAACGCATCGGGCCGGCCTCGGCCGAATTCCGGATCAGCGCACGCACGTTCAGTTCGAGCACGTTGAACATCTTCATGTCGCCGCCTTCCATCCACATGTAGCTCGGTGCATCGATCTGCGGCCGCTGCGGCGCGGGCGCGCCTGCCACGCGCCTGAACGTGAGGCGCAGCCCGTCGCGCTCGACCGTCGCCTGTCCGAGCTTGCCGTTCAGCACGGGTGGCGGGAACACGGTGTACTGGTCGAGCACGAGCGTGTCGCCACGCAGTTCCGCGCCGCGGCGCTGCAACGGTGTCAGCGAAGCGAGCTCGATGCCGAGCGAACGCAGCAGTTTCGCCTGCGGGATGCCGAGCACCGACACCTGCGACGGTTTGAACGCGAGATGCCGGTCGTCGAGCACGGACAGCGTGCCCTTCATGTCGGTCGGCAGCCAGACGCCCGGCACATGGTTCCACAGTTTGATGCCACCCTGGACGCGCAGGTTAGTGCCGTCCGCGCTCAGTTGCAGGTCGTTGAGCGAGCGGGGTGAGTAGTCGAGCAGATAGTCGTTGAAGAGCGCGGACATCGCCTTCCACGACTCCACGACGGTGCCGCCGAGAATGCGGATGTCGTACTGGTTCGGATCGTCGAGATCGACGGGTTCGCCGGGCCGCTTCGATACGAGTTCCACGTCGAGGTCCTCGACGTGAAAGCCGATATCCCCGGACAGGTTGAAGTCGACGTTGCGCAGATGGATCGTCGGGTTGCGGTTCGACACGTGCCGCTCGTTGAACGGCGTGGTCGACGTGCGCCGCATCGCGACCTTCTGCATGCCGGGGTGGGCGGGGTTCGCCGCGAGTGCGTAGGCTTCCCAGTGCTGGCGGATGTCGCGCAGCGCATTCTGTTGCGCGGCGAGGAAGCTGTCGTTCAGGCGCGCGGCCGCGTTGCCGAGCAACGCGCCGCTGGCCGGGCCCGCATACGAAGGCATCCGGATCGCCATCGCGCCGCTTTCGTCGAAATTGAAGTAGCCGGCCGACACCTGGTCGCGATAGTGATACAGGTCGAACACGAAAGTCTGGTCACGCTTTGTGGAATCGACCGGGCCGATCAGGATGTCCGCATTCATCGGCATCGAGCGCATGAACTTCACGTCGCCGCCGCGAATGTACATCGCTTGTTGCGGTGCGTTCGCGGGCATTGCGAAGCCGGCATGCGTGCCGTCGTCGAGCTTCAGGTCGAGGCCGGCCGGCGTCACGCGCAGCGCGGTGATCGTGAGCTTCAGGCGCGGCGGCGGCATCAGCTTGTCGACCGACATCACGAGGTCGTCGCCGGCGAGCTGCGCGATCGGCGTCTGGACTTTCAGCAGGTCGGCCATCTTCACGTTGGCCGCGCGCATCACCGGCTGCGCGTTGATGCCCGATACGCGCACGCCCGTCGGATGGAACACGAGCTGGCTGCCGTCACGGATCGCGAGCGTACCGGTCAGCGAGAACGGCACCCAGCCGTCACGTTGCATCTCGCCTTGCAGGTGAATCACGCCGTCGCCGGCCGAAACGGCGAGCTTGCGCAACGGCGCGTTGCGGTAGCCGAAGATGTACGTGTTGAAGAGGGCGGTGAGCTTCGCGTCGTCGAGCGTGACCGTACCTTCGTGCACGTCGATCTGGAAACTGGTCGGATCGTCGAACACGATCGGCGCGCCGGCTTGCGTCGGTACCAGCGTGGCCGACAACTGATGGATGAAGAAGCCGAGGTTGTTGACGATGCGGAAATCGACGTCACGCAAGAACGTCATCGCGCCGTTCTGGCCCGAGTCGCGCAGCGTGAACGGGCGCGGTTGCGTGAGGTTGATCGATGCGAGCGACGGCACGGTGCGTGCGATCTGCTGCTCGCGGGCGAGACGTTCGGCCTTGGTGCGTTCGATCCTCGTCGACGCGACCGACGTGTTGCCGTCACGCTGCGCGGATGATTCCGCGCAACCGGCGCACAGCAGCGCGAGCGCCAGCACGCCGCAGCCGAACACGCGGGACCTCGTGGGCGAGATCGGGCGGCCCGTGCGTGGCGGGCCGGAAATCCAGTCGAAAATTGCCAAAGGCGAGCGATGGCCGCGCCGGACCGCATTCCGCATCGTCTGTCTCCATGTCTTGTCGTGATCGACGGCGGCGCGCACCACTGCACGGCGCGAGCGTCGATGCCGTGCAGTGTGGCATAGCGCCCTAGAGCGGCGTTACCAAACAACGGGCGCCGGGGTGCGGCGGTCCGGCGGGCTTCGGGACAATGGATTCGGGGTGGTTGGGCGGCTGAATCAAACGGTCGTTTGGTTTGCGCGGCCCGTCGTCGGCGAATGTTTCTGCGACCGGGAAAATCCGCTGCAGCGTTGGCCGATGCGGGTTTCGCCGGATGCGACGAGTAGCGGCCGCGGCGGTCGAGGCGATGGGGCGAACAGGCCCCGTCGCAGCAGCCCTTGATCAAACCAGCATGTGCTGCCGGATTGCGTCCAGCGTCGCCTGGTCGAGCTGCAACCCGTTCGAGATATACGACGCCATCGAGCCGTACGAGGCGGTGACCTGGTCGAACGCTGCCTGCAGATAGTCGGTGTGCGCGCCTTGAAGCACGGCCATCATGTCTGCCGCATTTTGCCCGCCGGCTTTTTTGGCCTGGACGACCGACGCTGCGATTTCCGATGCACTATAGACGTTCGTCAGCAGATAGTCTGCGAGTATCGTCTGTTCGGACGCGCCCAGGATCGTGTGCAGGATCGCGGTTGCCCAGCCCGTGCGATCCTTGCCTGCTGTGCAGTGGAACACCAGGTTTTCGCCTGAGCCAGCGAAGCCGGTGAAGAGCGCGTGGTAGCTGGCATGCGCGGTGTCCGACGTGACGAACGCGCGGTACATGCTCGACATGAATGCCGTCGCGGTGGCGCCGGTGGTCGGGATCGGATCGATGCCGGCAGCCCCGAGCACGTTGAGGTTTTGCCAGGCGGCGCCGGCCAGCGGCACATCCGGTTGCGTCTTGATCTCGGCGGGCGTGCGCAGGTCGCGGACCTGCCTGATGCCGAGCGTGCCGACGATGGCGATGTCCGCGGCCGACAGCGCGAGCGCGGATGAACGATAGATCACGCCTTTTTTCATCTTCGCGCCGCTCGTTGTCACGTAGCCGGTTCCGTCCGGCCCGGCCGTGTCGCGAAAATTCGATGCGGAACGCAACCGTGGTGTCGTGACCGGCGCGACCGAAATCGAGTCGCCTCCGCAGCCCGTCAGAAGCGATGCGCTTCCCAGCGCCATGCCTATCGTACCGGTGCCCAGCCGGAGAAAATGTCGACGGGTAATTTCGTTTTTCTGATGCATTCAATGCCCTGTGTCGGAGACGGTTACAAGAGGTCGCGACTGCGGTGGTCTCCGAAGCCGCCCCCCGTATTACGCGATGCCGCAGAGCCCGGGGCAGCCGGATCGATCGACATGCAGTCGGACGGTCCGCCCGTGCGCATCGATCTCGCACCGGGTAACCGCACGGTAGCGATATACGGCGAACCGGCCATCGTCCTTTTCGATTAGGTCGCAATGTGGAGCAGCGGTGTCGAATGCGCGTTGTCGACAGGTGGGATCGGCGGCAACAGCGAGGTAAGATCGGCATCAGTGGCTGTATCGACCAAAGCACAGTAGCCATCACGGGGAAACGTCATGGATCTCAAGGAAGTCGACGTATTGGGTGCGGGCGTGGGCGATCACTGGTACTACGCGTCGAAGGCGAGTGCGATCCGTCGGTTCCTGGGGGCGCCGGGCGCGAACCGGATACTCGATGTCGGTGCTGGCTCAGGCTTCTTTTCGAAGCATTTGCTGGAGCGTACGCAGGCGACGGAGGCGTGGTGTGTCGATACGAGCTACGCCGACGATACCGACGGCGAGGCGTCCGGCAAGCCCATCCACTTTCGGCGATCCGTTGACCGATTCGATGCCGATCTCGTGTTGCTGATGGACGTGCTCGAGCATGTCGACGACGATGTCGGTCTGCTCACGCAGTACGTAAAGGGCGCGCCTTCGGGCAGCCGCTTTCTGATCACGGTTCCCGCGTTCCAGTTTCTCTGGAGCGGTCATGACGATTTTCTCGAGCACAAGCGCCGATATACGCTCGGCAGTCTCGAGGACGTGGTGCGTCGCTCGGGGCTCGAGGTCGAACACGGCGCCTATTATTTCGGTCTCACGTTTCCGCTTGCGGCAGCGTTGCGGCTCGGCGAGCGGGTGCGTCGGCAGCCGAGCGAGCCGGCGTCGCAATTGCGTCGTCATCATCCGTTCGTCAACGGCCTGCTCAAGTCGATCTGCCGGATCGAGTTACCGATATTCCGTTTCAACCGCGTCGCCGGGCTGACGGTCATCTGTGTTGCGCGCAAGCGGTGAATGCGAGGTGCGGGCGTGTAATCGGTGCGCAAATCGCCCCGTCGTTGCTCGCCTCGGCGTCCTCACGCCAAAAAATTTCACAAGAATGTTCCCAAAATGCATGCGACCCGTTCTAAATCGGAAAACTGTCTGTTATAATTTTTTTCTTTCGGGGCGTAGCGCAGCCTGGTAGCGTACCTGCATGGGGTGCAGGTGGTCGGAGGTTCAAATCCTCTCGCCCCGACCAGACAAAGAACCCGCGTCAGTTCAGGCTGACGCGGGTTTTTTCTTGCCGGTCGCTTTTTTGCACATCGCGGCGCGGCCCCGGTAAAATGCAAGGTTGATCCACGGAAAGCGCCGTGATTTAGCGGAAGAGGATTCCCCGAACATGACTGATCTTCGTCTTACCATGCGGTTCGCTGCAGTGCTCGCCACCGGCGCGCTCGTCGCCGGTTGCGGTACGTCGTCGCCCACGAAAGTGGACTACAAGAGCGATTCGAAATCGAAGGAAGCGTCGCTCGCAGTGCCGCCCAACATGCTCGACGAGACGGCCGATCAGCGCTCGCTGCCGCCCCAGGGCGGCGCGACTTCCCTGTCCGCGCTTCAGCAGGTCCAGCAGGCAGCGCCTGCGCTGGACACCGTTGCTCCGGCTGTCGCCGGCATGCATATCCAGCGCGACGGCACCGAGAGCTGGCTCGTGATCGACGGCAAGCAGCCCGCCGACGTCTGGCCGCAGGTTCGCCGCTTCTGGCAGGAACAGGGCTTCCTGCTCGTCGTCGACCAGCGCGACAAGGGCGTGATGGAAACCGACTGGAACGAAACCCATCCGCAGATCAACGACGGCCTGATCCGTAGCGTGATCTCGAAGGCGATGGGCAACTCGTACGTGACGGCCGAGCGCAACAAGTACCGTACGCGTCTCGATTCGGCGCCGAATGGCGGCACTTACGTGTTCATCAGCCAGAAGGGGATGCGCGAAGCGATCACGGGCTCGAACAACGATTCGAGCAAGTGGGAAGCGAAGCCGAACGATCCGGCGCTCGAGACCGAATACCTGAAGCGATTGATGGCCGTGCTCGCACAGAACGAGCAGCGCGCGAAGAACGGCGAGCCGCCGATCGCGAACATCAAGGACAACACGGTGCCGGCGGCCAAGGACAAGAAGGCCGACGACGCATCGTCGAAGGCTGCTGCAGCGATTGCCGCGCAAAACGTCTCCCGCACGTCGGCGCAAGGCAACGATGCGGCCGACGCTGCCGTCCCGTCGGAAGTCACGCTCGGCGAGCCGTACGACCGGTCATGGCTGCACGTCGGTCTCGCGCTAGATCGTGCGAACTTCACGGTGGACGATCGTGATCGCTCGAAGGGCCTGTATTTCGTGCGTTATGTCGATCCGAAGGATCTGACTTCGGCCGAGCAGGGCTTCTGGAGCCAGTTGTTCCATGGCAAGAAGGAAAAGCAGGCGAAGCAGTACCGTGTCAACGTGAAGGCACTCACGGCCGACCAGACGCGCGTGGCGGTAGTCGACGATTCGGGTGCGATCGACACGTCGTCGCCGGCTCGCCAGATCATGGGGTTGCTCGTGAATCAGCTCCGCTGATTTCGACGTTTCTCCGCATCGATGAAAAGCCCGCCACATGGCGGGCTTTTTTCTTGGCCACTCGCCGGCGCACACGTGTGCTGGACGTTCAGTCACTCTTCGTGACGTTACGTAACATCCGCGCGTTACGGCGGAAAAACCCGTGTCGCATTGTCGGTGGTCAAAAATTTGTCTTTATAAATCAATGGGCTGGTTGATTCGTGGTGGTTGGCACGCAACCTGCTTTATATGTTGGAATTGTTGAACAGGGAGGGTGACGTCAGATATCGGAGGTGCGCCGCGAGCGCTCGATCAACGGTATCGATGTCTTCGAATGTCGACGCGACAAGCGTCGGCGCAACTGATGACGATCCGCGCCAGCGTGCGGATCTCGATGGCCCCGTCGCCTATCCTCGTAGGGCGACGGTTTCGCCCGCGCTTCTCTGAAGCGCGGGCTATTTTTTTTGGGGCCGTCGTGCGATACCGTGCCGGCGCAGCCAATGCGCGATTCGCGTATTCTCGGACTTTTCCGGATGAGGGGGAGGCGGGAATGGCGGAAATTGCAGTCGTGGCGCTGATCGTGGCAAAGCCGGGCGCCGAGGAGAAGTTGCGGGCCCAGCTCGAAGGGATCGTCGAACCGACCCGCAACGAAGCGGGAGCGTTGCAGTACGACCTGCATCGGGACCTGAAGGAACCGGCGCGATTCGTATTCGTCGAGCGCTGGGAAAGCGAGGAGGCGCTGGCTGCTCATGCGCGTTCCGCGCACATTCTCGCTTACCGGGAAGCGGCCGCGGACTGGATCGAGCGTTCCGAAATCCGCGTGCTGTCGAAGCTCGTCTGAGCCGGGTGGGGCGACCGGACACGTCCGGTCGCGGGGTGCGTCAGTGCGACGTGTTGGGTACGTCGAGGATCAGGATGATCGTCCAGTCGGCGTCGCCGTCGTGATGGTACTGGCGCTCGGCGACGATGAACGGCTGCTGCTTGCCTTGCGGGCCGAGGAAAAGCACGTCGCCCTCCATCGGCAGGCACTCGATCGGCGGCAGCGCGAGGAACGCGTCAGCCGAGCCGCGGGGCATCAGTTGCTTGATCTGGCGAGTGGCGGCTTCGGTCCACTCGATGTCGAGTTGAATGTTGCTCATGCTGTCCTCCGCACCGGGGTGCGCACGGGTGGATAATTTCGGTGCGCGACTTTAGCACAGCGCACGGGCACCGCAACCAAAAAAGCCGAACCCGGTTGCCCGGATTCGGCTTTTCGCTTGTGCGGTGCCGCCGAACTTACTGGCTGGCAGCGTCTGCAGCCTTGGCAGCCTTCTTGCCGGCCTTCTTCGCAGCTGCCTTGTGGTGAGCAGCCTTCTTGCCGTGGTGATGCTCTTCCTGCACCGCCGGCTGAGCGGCTTCAGCCGCTTGCTGCTGCTGCAGCGCCTGTGCGCGTTGCTCGATCTCGGAGATCTTGGCCGGATCGGTAATCGTCTTGATTTCCGTGCTCTCTTGCGCATACGCTGCGCCAGTCAGCGCCGACATCGCTACCAGGATAGCCAGGGACGTCTTCTTCATTGCTTTACCTCCGCTAAGTGGTGATGAACCCGAGTGTTGCCGTTTTGTCTGGCGACTGCAATCGAGTGCGTGTCGAGTGTAACAAAAGTGACGGATCAATGTGCACCGGATCGTGGCGCTACGCAAGGCCCCGTTGAAGTCGCGCAACACTTCGCACACCTCGTCACGCGCCTGCCATCGTCGTCGCTGCAGGCATTTCCGCTCCGGTTTCCCCGGAGCCGTCAGAACCACCCGAGCCATCGATAGACATGGAACTGCGCGATGCCGACCAGTTCGTGCAATGCCTGCTCGGCATTGACTACATTGCGCCAGCGCGGCAGCCAACCTGTTTGCGCGCGCCGGCGATTCGCATAAACGGGCTGCGGATCGATCCCGAACCGCTGGAAATCGAGCAACGCGCGGCGCATCTGATATGACGAAGTGACGAGAATGCGTGCGTCGTCATACTGTGGGCGTAGTATAGATGCAGTGAATTTCGCGTTTTCGTAGGTTGTGCGGCTATCCGGTTCCAGAACGAGGTCCGCGGGCGCGACACCTTCGGCGACGAGTTGGCGCCCGTATACGGCAGCCTCGGATTCGCCGTGATGCTGCGGGTCGCCGCCCGACATCACCACGGTGCAGTGCTCGGCTTGCTGCCGGCAGGTGCGGTAGAGCGCTGCGACCTTGTGGATGCGAGCGGTTCCGTCAGGTGGCGGCCGCAGCCCGGAATCGGTGCGCTTCGTACCGGCGCCGATGAGAATCAGTGTGGTCCGTCCATGCATGTCCGGGTGCTCGACGGGTGTGACGCCCGCCTCGGTCCAGGCGATCAGCGGCGCGGCGAGCCAGCCTGTCGCGAGCAGCCAGGACAGCGCAACGGCGGCGAACGAGATGATTCGTCGCCGCTTGCGGAAGAGCATGAAACAGATGAAGAGAAGTACAAATGAATCGAACAGAATCAATTTGATTGGGGTATGGTGTCTTTTTATGGACGGCTGACGATCCGGCCCTGACGCGACGCCGAACGTCGGCGTCCAGAATCGGTGGCGGTACAGGCGGGCGGTGACGCCGCCCGACACGCTGCTTCGCATTGTCGCTGCACTTTAAGAAAGAATCGAGATGGCCACGTATTCCAACGAAGCGGTGCTCGACGCATTGAGACGAGTGCAGTACCGCCAGGTACCGTGGGCGCGCCGCCCGGGCGTGTTCGAGTATCTCCGTTCGCTCGGGCTGATGGACACGGTCAGGCAGAAAACCGTTGCCCCCGCACCAGGCTTCCATGCGCCGGTCGACATTGCCGTGCTGACCGAAAGCGGCCGAGCCGAATTCTCGCGCCTCGAGCGCGACGAAAAATTACTTTCCTGGACCGACCGCCGCATGGCCGACTACGCATTGAGCGAAGCGAGTGCCGTGGCGATTCTCGAAAGCCGCCTGTAGCGGCTGCTCATCCGTCACGCGCATCGCCGTGCGGCTGGCGATGCCAAAAAAAAGCCCGTATCGCGAGGATACGGGCGTACCGGATACTTTTGCTGTTGCCACGCTGTGCTCATGGCAACGTTGTGACTCGTCGCGTGCGGCGCAGTTCCCGACCGCGGGCATTTTCTTTGGCGAACTCCCGAAATTGGCAGGACTACGGATGACGCGGTACGTCGGTCGGCTGCGAGCCGATGCGCGCTCGCGCGTTGCTGGCGATGTCGCCACGCAGGTCGCCACGCGGCACGGTTTGCCGGCTGGGCGGGTTGGCGGACGGCGGCTGGCGGAGGGTGTTCCGATGATCCTGCTGGCGATGAGGCGGCTTCGCGCGATCGTCGGCGTGGGCTGGAGCGGACAGCGCCACGGAAATGACAATGCCGCATGCAACGAGCAGTGACATTGGTTTCATGGCGGGGGCTCCCTTCAAGCCGTCGATGCGGCCTGTTGATAATTCGCTAAGGTAAGCGTGGGAGTGCAGGCTTGCTGTAAATATTGGTAAATAGATGTATCGCGGCACGACAGCGGTAATCGACGGCAACGCGGGCGTCGCGATCAGGTCGCGCCGCTGAAAGAAACCGGGCGGCCGAAGCCGCCCGATCGAGCATTCGTTACGCCATCTTGACAGGTGCGCGCCAGGATTCCGGATTGGTCCAGAAGGCGCCGCGCAGCCGGTCGCGGCTCGGCGGTGCGGGCGGCTTCGCAGCGCTTGCGCCGATGCGCCCGCGCAAGGAGATCTGCCGGCCGCTCGTGCCGAGTCGCTTCACGATTTCGGCGAGCGTGCCGTCCGCCTGCCATTCGTCGAAGCGACGGCGGCAAGTCGGCGGGGACGGATAGCGGCCCGGCAGCTTCGACCAGCCTTCACCCGTCGACAGCACCCACAGCACGGCGTTCACTACCGAGCGGGCTTCCACGCGGGGGCGGCCGCGCCGCTCACTCCGTGCGGGTTCCGAGCAAAACAGACCCTCGACCAGCGCCCACTCGTTATCTCTCAAATCGTCGAACAGCATCATGTCCTCACCTCAGCGAAGCTAACTCCGGTGCGCTGCCCTGCGCCGCGCACTCTTCAAGCACTCGATCGTCGAGTGCCGGGTGGGGGCGTCCGGTTGGCCGGCAGCGGCGTTTCTGCTCTTCCGTCCGACGAAACCTGCGCCCTGTGCGTCAGGTAATGCACGAAGCGTGCCATGTCGGAGGTAATCCCCTTGAGAGCCGCTTGGCAGCGAGCTAACGGCTAAGTCAGCTAGGGGCGTATAAGACGCCAAAATAACCCGCCAGCAAATCGGGACAATCACCAATCTTGTGCAGTTCGCCCGCACCACGTGCGTTCGCGGATGTATTGCACCGCAGCGAAACATGTGGAGGAGGTGCCTGATTCGCACATCGGAGCCGGATTCGCGCATTAAAATCGTGCATCGATATCGACGATTGATGAGGTGAGGAAATGAACGTTACGCTGCGCCAGCTTCGCGTCTTCATCGAGGTGGCGCGGCTCAAGAGCTTCAGTCGCGCGGGCGACGAGATCGGGCTCACGCAGTCCGCGGTCAGTCGCTGCGTGCGCGAACTCGAGGCCGAGCTCGGATTGAAGCTGATCGACCGCACGACGCGCGACGTGCAGCTGACCGATGTCGGTGCAAACCTGATCGCGAGCGTGTCCCGTCTGCTCGACGATCTCGACGATACGCTGCGCGAGATTCGCGAGATCGGCGAGCAGCGCCGTGGGCGCGTGATCGTTGCGGCCAGTCCGACGATCGCGTGCCGGCTGATGCCGCGCGTGGTTGCGTCGTGCGAGCGCCAGTTTCCGTTCGTGACGCTGGGTTTGCGCGATGACGTGCAGAGCGACGTGTTGCGCAAGGTGAAGTCGAGCGAGGTCGATTTCGGCGTCGTGATCGGTCCGCTCACGGTGGCCGACCTCGTCTGCGAATCCTTGATGACCGATTCGTTCTGCCTGGTCGCGCGCGCCGACCATCCGCTTGCGGCGCGTGCCGAGGTGCCCTGGACGGCGCTGGACGGCGAGCGCCTCGTCCTCCTCGATCATGCGTCGGGAAGCCGGCCGCTGATCGATGCCGCACTGGCCGCCCATCGTGTCAACGCGACGGTCATGCAGGAGCTCGGGCACTCGGCAACCGTGTTCGGGCTCGTCGAGGCCGGTGTCGGTGTGAGTGTGCAGCCGTGGCTGTCGCTGCCGCTACCTGCCGGCTCGACGCTCGTCGCGCGGCCTCTCACGCCACGCACCGAGCGCACGGTCGAACTCGTGCGCCGCCGCGACCGGTCGTTGTCGCCCGCTGCGCAGGCGATCTGGGAACTCGTGCGGCAGATGCCGGCGAGGGCAGAGGACCTCGACTGACGCGGATCGACCTGCGCCGGCCCTGCTTGCGGGCCGGTACACTACGCGGATCGTGTTCCTCGACGGTGGCTCTCGATGGTGCATCCCGCAGATTCTCTTCCGGTGGCCGGCTCGCCGGCGGCCCGCGACGCAGTGCACGCGTTGCGTCCGTCGCTGATCCGGGAAGTGGCAAACGCCGGCTTTGGCGTGCCGGACATGTTGCCGTTCTGGTTCGGCGAATCCGATCGCGTGACGCCGGATTTCATCCGCGACGCCGCGGCGGCGGCACTGCGCGATGGCGCAACCTTCTACACGCACAACCTCGGCACCGCGCCGCTGCGCGACGCGATCGCGTCCTACGTCAGCGCCCGGCACGGTGCGACGGCGGCCGACACCGTGGCCGTGACGAGTTCGGGCGTGAGCGCGCTGATGCTGGTCGCGCAGATGCTGGTCGGTCCGGGCGAGCGCGTCGTCGCGATCACGCCGCTGTGGCCGAATCTCGTCGAGATTCCGAAGATCCTTGGGGCGCAGGTCGAATGCGTCCCGCTCGGCTATGGCGATGCGGGCTGGCAGCTCGATGTCGGGCGGCTGCTTGCGGCGCTGACGCCCGGTACGCGGATGCTGCTCATCAACTCGCCGAACAATCCGACCGGCTGGACGATGTCGCGCGACGATCAGCAAGCCGTGCTCGCCCATTGCCGCCGCCACGGCATCTGGCTGGTTGCCGACGAGGTGTACGAGCGGCTCGCGTTCGACGCCGACGACGTGCACGGCGCGCCATCGTTCCTCGACATCGCATCGCGCGACGAGCGGGTCGTCGTCGTGAATTCGTTTTCCAAGGCATGGGCGATGACGGGCTGGCGTCTGGGGTGGCTTGTCGCGCCGGCAGCGGTAATGGCTGACCTGTCGAAGCTCGTCGAATACAACACGTCGTGCGCGCCGGGCTTCGTGCAGGCCGCGGGTGAGGTCGCGCTGCGCGATGGCGAGCCGTTCGTGCGGTCGTTCGTCGCGGCGCTGCGCGATGCGCGCGATCACCTGGTCGCCGCGCTGCGCACCCTGCCGGGTGTCGAGGTGCCGCCTCCGCCGGGCGCGATGTACCTGTTTCTGCGCCTGCCGGGCGCGTCAGACAGCCTTGCGTTCTGCAAGACGCTGGTGCGCGAAGCGGGGCTCGGCCTCGCGCCCGGGAGTGCATTCGGCCCGGAGGGGGAAGGGTTCGTGCGCTGGTGCTACGCGTGCGATCCGGCGCGCCTCGACGCGGGTGTCGAGCGGTTGCGGCGGTTCCTCGCGCGCTTTGCGGCCGGCCGATGAAGCGGGGCCGGAGCGGGGACGGCGTGCTGGCGGCATCCCGTTCGGCTCATCTTTACGCACCGGGCAATTTTGCGTAATATGGCGTTCAGTCACGCGGTTCCGTCGTTGAGCCGTGCTGTTCCGTCCGGTTTGGGCCTGGCCTGAAGTTGGTTCGCCGCCCCCGGTTCGTGCTCCCATCAATATGACCGATCAGAATCGGGCGAGCGCGTCTTCCGTTCCTTTCGTCTGTTTGTTGATCCGGTTCGTTTGACCACAGGGTCTGGCCTAGCTGCATGAATACCCAAGAGGCGAAGATCGTCCTCGAGACTGCTTTGATCTGCGCGCAGGAACCGCTGAAACTCGGCGATTTGCGCAAGCTCTTTGCCGACGGCGTGTCGGCTGACACGGTCCGCACGTTGCTCGAAGATCTGAAACAGGATTGGTCCGGCCGCGGCGTCGAACTGGTGGCGCTGGCAACCGGATGGCGCTTCCAGAGCAAGCCGGCGATGCGTCACTATCTGGATCGCCTGCATCCCGAGAAGCCGCCGAAATATTCGCGTGCGGTGCTCGAAACGCTCGCGATCATCGCGTACCGGCAACCTGTCACACGCGGCGACATCGAAGAGATTCGCGGCGTGACGGTCAATACGCAGGTCGTGAAGCAACTCGAGGATCGCGGCTGGATCGAAGTGATCGGTCATCGCGACGTGCCGGGGCGCCCGGCGCTGTATGCGACAACCAAGCAGTTCCTTGACGACCTCGGGCTGAAAGCGCTCGATGATCTGCCCGCGCTCGAAGAGCCGGCCGCGAACATCGAGGCCGCGCTGCTGGCGCAGCAGGCGATGGATTTCGACGAGGGTACGCCGCTTGCCGATGGCGCAACTGGCGGCGACCTCCCGCAAACGGATGAGGCGTCCGCCGGTCAATCGGCCGGATTGCCGGATGATCCCGCGGCGGATGTCGCGTCGACGCACGAAATCGCGAGCCGCGATACGCTCGATGTTGTTCGCGGGCAAACGGAACAAATGGAACAGGCTGGCGCCGAAGCGGTGCCAGCCGGTGTGCAGCCCGAGCCGCTGCATGCGGATTGGAACGAGGAAGATCGCAAGCCGGCTGCCGATGCGGTTGCCGGAGACGGAGCGGAAGCGGCCGGCGACATGCCCGGCGAGGCTGGCCAGGCCGGCGCCCCCCGTTCCCGTCCTGCGGACGACGAGATGCTGGACGACACGTCCGACAGTCTCGCCGATGCCGTACGAAGCGCCAGTGCACCCATCGGTGCCGATGCGCTGCCGGACGACGAAGCAGAACCTGAACAGCGTCGCGCCTGATCGCGGCCAACTTCTTGCCGCGCCCGCGCCGGGCGCGAGACCTGACATTTTGAGGTTGTTTTGACAGATATCCACGATATTGAATCGTCCGCGCCTGCCGTGCAGGCAGCGCGTGCCGACGATGCACCGGAGCAGGGCGCTTCGGCCGAGGGCGGCGACGAGCGTCCCCGCCGCGGTCTGCGGCGAGGCCCGCGCAGCCTGATCGCGCGGCGTCGCGCGGCAGCCAAGTCGAAGGGCGCCGAAGGCGAGCCGCAGGGCGGCGAAGGCGCCGACGCGCAGCCGGCCGAGGCCACCGAAGTGCAGCAGCCGACGCGTGCGCCGCGCAAGGAAGGTGCGGCCAAGGGTGCTCGCAAACCGGCGGCCAAGCGCGAAGGCGCAGCCAAGGCTCAGGGCGGCCAGGGGCGTCGCGGCAGCGCACCGAAGGCTGAAGGCGGCACGGCAAAGGTGGAAGGCGATGCGTCCCAGGATGAGCTGTTCGCCTACGTGACGTCGCCGGCGTTCGACGCGGACAACTCCGCGGGCGGTAGCGGCGTGCGTGCGCCGATGCTGCGTCGCGGCCGTAGCCAGCCGGCGAACAAGCGCGTGCTGTCGCCGGACGACGACGCGCCGAAGCTTCACAAGGTGCTGGCGGAAGCGGGCATGGGCTCGCGCCGCGAAATGGAAGAGCTGATCGTCGCCGGCCGCGTGTCGGTGAACGGCGAGCCCGCGCACATTGGCCAGCGCATCATGCCGACCGACCAGGTGCGGATCAATGGCAAGCCGGTCAAGCGCAAGCTGCCGAACAAACCGCCGCGCGTGCTGCTGTACCACAAGCCCACGGGCGAGATCGTCAGCCACGCGGATCCGGAAGGCCGTCCGTCGGTGTTCGACCGCCTGCCGCCGATGAAGACGGCGAAATGGCTCGCGGTGGGCCGCCTCGACTTCAATACCGAAGGTCTGCTGATGCTGACGACCTCCGGCGACCTCGCAAACCGCTTCATGCATCCGCGTTACAGCGTCGAGCGCGAGTATGCGGTGCGCGTCGTCGGCGAACTGGCTGAAGGCATGCGGCAGAAGCTGCTGCACGGCGTCGAGCTCGACGACGGTCCGGCGAATTTCCTGCGCATCCGTGATGGCGGCGGCGAGGGCACGAACCACTGGTATCACGTCGCGCTGGCCGAAGGCCGCAACCGCGAAGTGCGCCGGATGTTCGAGGCGGTCGGCCTGATGGTGAGCCGGCTGATCCGTACGCGTCACGGCCCGATTCCGCTGCCGCGCGGCCTGAAGCGCGGCCGTTGGGAAGAGCTCGACGACGCGCAGGTGCGCAAGCTGATGGCGACTGTCGGCCTGAAGGCGCCGTCCGAGGAGAAGGGCAAGCGCGGCAGTGCCGCTCCGGCCGAGCGTCGCCAGCCCGATCCGATGCAGACGTCGATGGGCTTCATCAATCGCGAGCCCGTGTTGACGACGCATGGGCAACTCGACCAGCCGCGTCGCGGCGGTGGTCGGCGCGGCGGGCCGGGTCTGCCGGGCCTGAGCGGCTACGGCAGCCTGCCGGTTGCGCCGTCGGGCTACGGCAACCGCACGGGCGGTGGCCGCGATGGCAACCGAGCGGGTGGCGGCCGTGACGGCAACCGCGCCGGTGGTGGTCGCGATGTCGACGGCAACCGCGCGTCGTATGGCGCGGGCCCCAAGCGCGACGGCGCGGGCCCCAAGCGTGGCGGCAGCAAGGGCGGTAACCGCAACCCGAACGGCAATCGCGCCGAGGGTGCCGGCAACGGCGGCGGCCCGCGTGGCGGTCAGCGTCCGCAGCGCAGCCGCACGCGCAGCCGCTGAGCATTCGGGCATGCGGCGCAAGGCCGCCGGTGTGCCGGCCGGATCGGCATCCGGCCGGTCTTGTCGGCGCGAGGCATTGCGTTTGGTGCCTTCGACTGTATATATGTCACGCGGTGCGGGATGGCCGCCGGCATAACGGATCACCGGCATGCCACGATGGCGCCGGTTGATCATGCAGCCCGATTTCGCATTTTTGGGCCCGTAAAGGCAGCCGACGCGCTGCTTTTACCGGCTGGCTTGGCGTTTGCGCCAAAAATCGCTATAATCGCGGAGTCGCTGGGCGTACGGATTCAATGTGCGGCTCAGGTGCGACCACCAGTAAGAAGATGGGCGTTCCGCCCATTTTTTTTTGCTGAAACGGTTAGGCATCTCGGGTAGCGCTTCCTGCGCCGGCTAAGGCGCGCGCCCGCGGGTGTAATCGCGAGCGGCGGGCGCGAACACCTGAGAGGACACTGTGCAACTGACGGAACTGATAGAAACCACGGTCACCGGGCTCGGCTACGAGCTGGTGGAACTCGAGCGCACCGGGCGCGGCATGCTTTGCATCTACATCGATCAGCCTGCCGGCATCTCGCTCGAAGATTGCGAAAAGGTTACGCGTCAGCTCCAGCACGTCTTGACGGTCGAAAATATCGATTACGAACGGCTCGAAGTCTCGTCCCCGGGGCTCGACCGCCCGTTGAAGAAGCTGGCCGACTTCGAGCGCTTCGCCGGCAGCGAAGTTTCCGTGACCTTGAAAAAGCCGCTGGACGGGCGCAAGACGTACCGGGGCATTCTGCACGCGCCGAATGGCGAAACGATCGGTTTGGAATTTGAGGGGAAGAAGGGCGAGGCAGCCATGCTGGATTTCACGCTGGCCGATATCGACAAAGCCCGCCTGATTCCGCAAGTTGACTTTAGGAGCCGCAAATAATGAGTCGCGAAGTGTTGATGCTGGTGGATGCGCTGGCGCGCGAGAAAAACGTCGACAAGGATGTGGTGCTGGGCGCCCTCGAGGCTGCGCTCGCGTCCGCTTCCAAGAAGCTGTTCGACGAAGGCGCCGAAATCCGCGTCCATATCGATCGCGAAAGCGGCGAGCACGAAACCTTCCGTCGCTGGCTCGTCGTGCCCGACGAGGCAGGCTTGCAGGAGCCGGATCGCGAGATCCTGCTGTTCGAAGCACGTGAGCAGAAGCCCGACGTCGAAGTCGGCGAGTATGTCGAGGAGCCCGTTCCGTCGATCGAATTCGGTCGCATCGGCGCGCAGGCCGCCAAGCAGGTGATCCTGCAGAAGGTGCGCGACGCCGAGCGCGAACAGATCCTGAACGACTACCTCGAGCGTGGTGAAAAGATCATGACGGGTACGGTGAAGCGCCTCGACAAGGGCAACTTCATCGTCGAATCGGGCCGTGTCGAGGCGCTGCTGCGCCGCGATCAGCTGATCCCGAAGGAAAACCTGCGCGTGGGCGACCGCGTGCGCGCTTACATCGCTAAGGTCGACCGCACCGCGCGCGGCCCGCAGATCGAGCTGTCGCGTACGGCGCCCGAATTCCTGATGAAGCTGTTCGAGATGGAAGTGCCGGAAATCGAGCAGGGCCTGCTCGAGATCAAGGCGGCTGCCCGCGACCCGGGCGTGCGCGCGAAGATCGGCGTCATCGCATACGACAAGCGGATCGATCCGATCGGCACCTGCGTCGGCATCCGCGGTTCCCGCGTGCAGGCCGTACGCAACGAGCTCGGTGGCGAAAACATCGACATCGTGCTATGGTCGGAGGATCCCGCCCAGTTCGTGATCGGCGCGCTCGCGCCGGCAGCTGTCCAGTCGATTGTCGTCGATGAAGAAAAGCACTCGATGGACGTCGTCGTCGACGAGAACGAGCTGGCTGTCGCGATTGGCCGCAGCGGTCAGAACGTTCGTCTTGCAGGCGAACTGACCGGCTGGCAGATCAACATCATGACGCCGGACGAATCCGCCCTGAAGCAGGGTGAAGAGCGCGACCGGCTGCGTGCACTGTTCATGGCGCGTCTCGACGTCGACGAAGAAGTTGCCGACATCCTGATCGACGAAGGCTTCACGAGCCTGGAAGAGATCGCGTACGTGCCGCTCAACGAAATGCTCGAAATCGAGGCGTTCGACGAGGACACCGTGCACGAACTGCGCAACCGCGCACGCGACGCGCTGTTGACGATGGCCATCGCGAACGAAGAAAAGGTCGAGAACGCAGCGCTGGATCTCAAGAGCCTCGACGGCATCACGCCGGAGCTGCTCGCGAAGCTGGCCGAACACGGCGTGCAGACGCGCGACGATCTCGCCGAGCTGGCTGTAGATGAACTGGTCGACATGACCGGGATGGAAGAGGATGCCGCTAAGGCGTTGATCATGAAAGCACGTGAACACTGGTTCCAGTGAGAAATGACCATGGCGCACTGATTTGATGGCGGCCGTATGGCCTGACCCGATGCTAACCGCAAGGAATCGGTCCTTGCACTAAGAGGAATGAATGGCGAGTAACAACGTAGCCCAATTTGCCGCGGAACTGAAAATGCCTGCTGGTGTGCTGCTCGAACAGCTGCAGGCGGCGGGCGTCCAGAAAGCGAGTGAAGACGATGCGCTGTCCGAAACGGACAAGGCGCGTCTGCTCGATCATTTGCGCAAGTCGCACGGCGCAACCGACGGCGACAAGCGCAAGATCACGCTGACCCGCAAGCATACGTCGGAGATCAAGCAATCTGACGCGACGGGCAAGGCTCGCACCATTCAGGTCGAGGTCCGCAAGAAGCGTACGTTCGTCAAGCGCGACGACGTGAGCGAGGGTGCGGAACAGGGTCAGGCGCAGGTCGCCGAAGCGGACGACGATGCGGATCTGAAGCGTCGCGAAGAAGAAGCGCGCCGCGAGGCCGAGCTGCTCGAGAAGCAGGCGCAGGAGCTTCGCGAGCGTCAGGAACGTCTCGAGCGCGAGGAAGCAGAGCGCCGCGCCCGCGAGGAAGCGGCCGAAGCCGAGCGTCGTCGCGCCGAGGAAGAGGCAGCGGCGAAGCGTGCTGCGGCCGAAGCTGCGGCCGCACAGCAGCAGGCAGCCGCACAGCAGGCTGCCGCAGCCGAGCAGCAGGAAGCGGCGAGCACGCAGTCCGCGCAGGACGAAGCACGCGCAGCCGCCGAACGTGCGGCTCAGCGTGAAGCGGCGAAGAAGGCTGAAGATGCTGCCCGCGAGGCGGCGGACAAGGCGCGCGCCGAGCAGGAAGAGATCAGCAAGCGTCGTGCGGCGGCAGAAGCCGAAGCACGTGCGATTCGCGAAATGATGAACACGCCGCGCAAGGCCGTGGTCAAGGCAGTCGAGCCGCCGAAGCCGGTCGAGCCGCCGAAGCCGGCCGAAGCGAAGGGCACGCTGCACAAGCCGGCGAAGCCGGAAGGTGCGCAGGCGCGTCCGGCCGTGAAGAAGCCGGCCGGTGCTGCAGCGCCGGCTACGACTGCGCCGGCAGGCGCGGGCGACCGCAACAAGAAGCCGGGCGCAGGCAAGGGCGGCTGGCAGGACGACGCGTCGAAGCGTCGCGGCATCAAGACGCGCGGCGATTCGAGCGGCGGCGTCGACCGCGGCTGGCGCGGCGGCCCGAAGGGTCGCGGCCGTCACCAGGACAGCTCCACGTTCCAGGCGCCGACCGAGCCGATCGTCCGTGAAGTGCACGTGCCGGAAACCGTGTCGGTTGCCGATCTCGCGCACAAGATGTCGGTCAAGGCCTCCGAAGTCATCAAGGTGATGATGAAGATGGGCCAGATGGTCACGATCAACCAGGTGCTGGACCAGGAAACGGCGATGATCATCGTCGAGGAACTGGGCCACCGCGCGGTTGCCGCGAAGCTGGACGATCCGGAAGCGCTGCTCGTCGAAGGCGAAACGGGTACCGATGCGGAGCAACTGCCGCGTCCGCCGGTCGTCACGGTCATGGGTCACGTCGACCATGGCAAGACCTCGCTGCTCGACCACATCCGCCGCGCGAAGGTTGCCGCTGGCGAAGCGGGCGGCATTACGCAGCACATCGGCGCATACCACGTCGAAACGCCGCGCGGCGTCATCACGTTCCTCGATACGCCGGGTCACGAAGCGTTCACGGCAATGCGTGCACGCGGCGCGAAGGCGACCGACATCGTGGTGCTGGTGGTGGCAGCCGACGACGGTGTGATGCCGCAGACGAAGGAAGCCATCGCCCACGCGAAGGCAGGCGGCGTGCCGATCGTCGTCGCGATCAACAAGATCGACAAGCCGGACGCGAATCTCGATCGCGTCAAGCAGGAACTGGTCGCGGAAGGCGTCGTGCCGGAAGAGTACGGCGGCGATTCGCCGTTCGTGCCGGTTTCGGCGAAGACGGGCGCGGGTATCGACGATCTGCTCGAGAACGTGCTGCTGCAAGCCGAAGTGCTGGAACTGAAGGCGCCGGTCGAGGCGCCGGCCAAGGGCATCGTGATCGAAGCGAAGCTCGACAAGGGCAAGGGCCCGGTCGCGACGATCCTGGTGCAGTCCGGTACGCTGAACCGAGGCGACGTCGTGCTGGCGGGTACGGCCTACGGCCGCGTGCGCGCGATGCTCGACGAGAACGGCAAGCCGACGAAGGAAGCTGGCCCGTCGATCCCGGTCGAAATCCAGGGTCTGTCGGAAGTGCCGGGCGCGGGCGAAGAAGTGATCGTGCTGCCGGACGAGCGCAAGGCGCGAGAAATCGCACTGTTCCGTCAGGGCAAGTTCCGCGACGTCAAGCTTGCGAAGCAGCAGGCCGCGAAGCTGGAAAGCATGCTCGAGCAGATGGGCGAAGGCGAAGTGCAGAACCTGCCGCTCATCATCAAGGCGGACGTGCAGGGCTCGCAGGAAGCACTCGTTCAATCGCTGCTCAAGCTGTCGACCGACGAAGTGCGCGTGCAGATCGTGCACAGCGCGGTGGGCGGCATCAGCGAAAACGACGTCAACCTCGCAACGGCATCGAAGGCTGTCATCATCGGCTTCAACACGCGTGCGGATGCACAGGCGCGCAAGCTGGCCGAATCGAATGGCATCGACATCCGTTACTACAACATCATCTATGACGCAGTGGATGAGGTGAAGGCGGCGATGTCGGGCATGCTGGCGCCGGAGAAGCGCGAAGTCATCACCGGCATGGTCGAGGTGCGCCAGGTCTTCAAGGTACCGAAGATCGGTGCAGTCGCCGGCTGTATGGTGACGGACGGTGTCGTCAAGCGCTCGTCGTCGGTGCGCGTGCTGCGCAACAACGTCGTGATCTTCACGGGCGAACTCGAATCGCTGAAGCGCTTCAAGGACGACGTGAAGGAAGTGAAGCAAGGCTTCGAGTGCGGTATGTCGGTGAAGAACTTCAACGATATCGTCGAAGGCGACCAGTTCGAAGTCTTCGAAGTGACCGAAGTCGCGCGTACGCTGTAACCCTCGCGCATCGGCTCATGGGCGGGGCAGGCTTGGGCCTGTCCCGCCCATTTTCATGGTGGCGTGCCAACACTGGCCGCCGCTTTATCCTGATAAACGGATCACGGATCGATCATGTCCAGGAAACGTACTTCCCCCAATCGCAACGTGCAGATCGCTGACCAGATTCAGCGCGATCTGTCCGAACTCATCATGCGCGAGGTCAAAGACCCGCGCATCGGCATCGTGACCATCCAGAGCGTGGAGCTCACGCCGGATTACGCACATGCGAAGGTCTACTTCACTGCGTTGACCGGCGATCCGGACAAGACGCAGGAAGCGCTGAACCACGCGTCGGGTCACCTGCACAACCTGTTGTTCAAGCGCCTGCACATCCATACGGTGCCGATGCTGCATTTCCACTACGACCAGACGATCGAGAAGGCCGTGGAAATGTCGCGCCTGATCAAGGAGGCGAACTCGACGCGCGCGAAGGATGACGACGAGGCCGACGCGGCCGCCAAGGACGACTGAGTTCGACCTATGACGACTGCAGCATCCCAACGTCCGCGCGTGCCCCGGCGCGTGCTGGATGGCGTCCTCCTGCTCGACAAGCCCGTCGGCCTGTCGAGCAACGACGCACTGATTCGCGCGAAGCGCCTGCTGCTCGCGAAGAAAGCCGGTCACACCGGCACGCTCGATCCGCTGGCTTCGGGCCTGCTGCCGCTGTGCTTCGGCGAGGCGACGAAGTTCTCGCAGGATCTGCTCGAAGCGGACAAGACCTACGAAGCAACGATGCGTCTCGGCCAGCGTACGGCCACCGGCGACGCGGAAGGCGAAGTGATCGACACGCGGCCGGTCGAGTGCGATCGCGCGGCGGTGGAGGCCGCGCTCGTGCGCTTCACCGGCGAGATCGTGCAGGTGCCGCCGATGTATTCGGCGCTCAAGCGAGATGGCAAGCCGCTGTACGAATATGCGCGCGCGGGGCAAACCGTCGAGCGCGAGGGCCGCAACGTGACGATTCTCGCACTCGAGCTGCTCGCGTGCGACCTGCCCGACGTGACGTTTCGCGTGACCTGCAGCAAGGGCACGTACGTGCGCACGCTGGCGGAGGATATCGGCGAGGCACTCGGTTGCGGTGCGCATCTGACGATGCTGCGCCGCACGGGCGTCGGTGCGCTGACGCTCGAGCATGCGGTGACGCTCGATGCGCTGTCCGATGCGGACGAAGCGTCGCGCGATTCGTGGCTCCAGCCGGTCGACGCGTTGCTGTCGACGTTTCCGCTGGTTCGTCTCGATGAAACCAGCGCGAAACGGTTCCTGCACGGCCAGCGTCTGCCACTGTCGGCGCTCGATCCGATCGATGCGGCCGAAGGTGAGCGTGTGCGCGTCTATGACGCCACTCGGCTGCTCGGTGTGGCGCGCAAGGCGAACGGCGTACTCGCGCCGGATCGGCTCGTCGTCACGGCGGCCTGATGCAACCGCGCGAACGCCCCGTTCGAATAAAAAAGCCCGGTCGATGTCGACCGGGCTTTTTGTTTGCGTTCAGGCTGCGTGTTCAGTGTGCAGCCGATGCCGCGGCACCTGCATCGCCGCCACCCGAGCGTTCGGGCTTCGTGATCCAGATCAGCCCGATCAGCAGCACGAAGATCGCCGCCGAGATGTAGAACAGGTCGTTCACGCCGAGCTGCGCGGCCTGCTGTGTAGCCATGTTGTTGATCAGCCCGTGCGCCTGGTCCTGCGTCAGCCCGAGGTTGCCCATCTGCGTGACGGCCTGGTTGAACGTCGGGTTGTAGACGTTCGCCTGCTCGACCAGTTGCGCGTGATGGAAGTTGTTGCGATGGTCCCAGGCCGTCTGGAAGATCGACGTGCCGATACCGCCGCACATGATCCGCACGAAGTTCGACAGGCCCGATGCCGCGGGGATGCGGTGGCCGGGCAGGCCGGACAGCGTGATCGACACCAGCGGGATGAAGAAGCCGGCCATCGCGATGCCCTGCACGAGCGTCGGCAGCGTCAGCGACCATTCGTCGACGCCCGTCGTGTAGCGCGACCGCATCCAGAAGCACAGCGCAAACGTCAGGAACGACGCCGTCGAGATGAAGCGCGGATCGGTGCGCGGCAGATACTTCCCGGTGAGCGGAGACAGCAGGATCGCGAACAGGCCGACCGGCGCCATCACGAGACCGGCGTCGGTCGCGGTGTAGCCGATCTGCGTCTGCAGCCACAGCGGCAACAGCACGAGGTTGCCGAAGTACAGGCCGTAGCCGATCGACAGCGCAACCGTGCCACCGGTGAAGTTCCGCATGCGGAACAGCGACAGGTCGACAACCGGGTGCTCTGCGGTCAGCTCCCAGATGACGAAGAACGCGAACGCAATGACGGCGGTCAGCGCGAGCACGATGATGGTCGTCGACGCGAACCAGTCGAGATCCTTGCCCTTGTCGAGCATGATCTGCAGCGACCCGACCCAGACGACCAGCAGCGCGAGGCCTACGCCGTCGATCGGCGCGCGGCGCACGGCCGACTCTCGGTTGCGGTAGATCGCCCACGTCGCGGCGGCGGCGGCGATGCCGACCGGGATGTTGACGTAGAAGATCCACGGCCACGAGTAGTTGTCCGAGATCCAGCCGCCGAGAATCGGGCCGGCAACGGGCGCGATCAGCGTCGTCATCGCCCATAGCGCGAGCGCCATCGGTGCCTTGGCGCGCGGATAGCTCGACAGCAGGAGCGCCTGCGACAGCGGAATCATCGGGCCGGCCACCGCGCCTTGCAGCACGCGCGATCCAAGCAGGAACGGCAGGTTGGGCGAAAGACCGCACATCCACGACGAAATCACGAACAGGATGATCGATGCGAGGAACAGGCGCACCTGCCCGAAGCGGTCGGTCAGCCAGCCGGTCAGCGGCACCGAGATCGCGTTCGCGACCGCGAACGACGTGATGACCCACGTGCCCTGGTCGGACGACACGCCGAGGTCGCCCGAGATGGTCGGGATCGCGACGTTCGCGATGGACGTGTCGAGCACGTTCATGAACACCGCGAGCGATACCGCGATCGTCCCGATCACGAGTTGCCCGCCCTGCAAGGGCGGGTGAGAGACAGGAGCCTGTGCCATGTCGGTTGTTTTTCCGGAGTCGGAACGGTTACATCATCTTCGCGACGGCATTCGACTTCGACGCGGCCGGCGCCGATGCGTTGCCGCCTGCGTTCTCGGCGACGATGCGGGCGATTTCGGCATCGGCTTCGTCGCCGTACTTCGCGAACACGTTGGTCTCGTAGACGGTGTTCGGCGCGTTCACGAGCTGGTCGCCGCGTTCGTCCTTGATGTCCACGTCGACCTGCATCGACAAACCGATGCGCAGCGGGTGCTTGTCGAGATCCTTCGGATCGAGTTCGATACGCACCGGCAGGCGTTGCACGACCTTGATCCAGTTACCCGTCGCGTTCTGCGCCGGCAGCAGCGAGAACGCCGAGCCCGTGCCGGCCGAGAAGCCGACGACCTTGCCGTGGTACGTGACCGACGAGCCGTAGATGTCGGCCGTCATCTCGACCGGCTGGCCGATGCGCATGTGCTTCAACTGGACTTCCTTGAAGTTCGCGTCGACCCACACGGCATTGAGCGGCACCACCGACATCAGCGGGTTGCCCGGCGACACGCGCTGGCCGACCTGCACCGAGCGCTTCGCGACGTAGCCGGTAACCGGCGCGGGCAGCACGTTACGCGCGTTCGCGAGATACGCGTCGCGCACCTTCGCGGCGGCGGCCATCACGTTCGGGTGCGATGCGATCGTCGTGTTCGCGGTCAATGCGCGATTCGATGCGAGCTGCTGCTGCGCGGCGTCGACCGACGCCTGCGCGGCCTTCACCGCGTCGCGGGCATGCGAGATCTCTTCCTGCGACACGGCGCCCGTCTGCGCGACGGCGAGGCGGCGACGCAGGTCGTCCTGCGCCTTCGACAGGTCGGACTGGCGCAGCGCGACTTGCGCGCGGTACTGGTCGTCGTTGACGAACAGGCCACGCACCTGGCGCACCGTTTGCGCGAGATTGGCTTCGGCCTGCTGCAGCGCGACCTGCGAGTCGGCCGGGTCGAGCACGACGAGCGGGTCGCCGGCCTTGACCGTCTGCGTGTCGTCGGCCTTCACCGCGATCACGGTACCGGTGACCTGCGGCGTGATCTGCACGACGTTGCCGTTCACGTACGCGTCGTCGGTCCCTTCATGGAACCGGGCGACGAGGAAGTAGTACAGGCCATACGCGATGGCCGCGATCACGATGACCGCGACGAGCAGCGTCATCATCCGTTTGCGCTTGCCGTTGTTCTGCGGCTGCGCGCCGGCGGCGTTTTGTTGGTCGCTCATGGCGATTTTCTCCGTCCGTTATTTCGAGTGTCTGCGTAGTGGTGGCGCCGGTTCAGTTGGCGGCCTGTTTTGTCGGCTTGTCGGCATCGGGGGCGGCGAGCGGCGTGCCGGTCGCGTCGAACCCGCCACCCAGCGCCTTGATCAGCGCGAGCTGCATGTCGCGGCGGCGCATCTTCAGGTTGGTCACCGTCTGTTCCGATGCGAGGCGGTTGCTGTCCGCGGTCAGCACTTGCAGCTGCGGCGACAGGCCGGCCTTGTAGCGGATAACCGCGAGGTCGTAGGCGCGCGTCGACGCGTCGAGCGCGCGTTGCGCATCGCCCATCTGGCGATCTACGGCGCGGATCGACGCGACCTGGGTCGCGACGTCGTTCAACGCGCTGATCAGTGTCTGGTTGTAGTTCGCCACCGACAGGTCGAAGTCCGCGTAGCGGCCCTTGAGCTGCGCGCGCAGCGCGCCGGCGTCGAAAATCGGCAGGTGGATCGCCGGGCCGAACTGCGCCTGACGGCTCGCGAAGTTGAGGAATTTGCCCCAGCCGAACGCATCGAAGCCGAAGCCGGCCGCGAGGTTCACGTCGGGATAGAACTCGGCCTTCGCTTCCTTCACGTCGTGCATCGCGGCTTCGACCTGCCAGCGCGCGGCGACGATGTCGGGGCGGCGCGAGACGAGATCGGCCGGCAGGTTGCCGGGCAGCGCGACTTCGCCGCTCGGGTTCAGCACGGGCGCCGCGATCTGCAACCCGCGATCCGGGCCCTTGCCGAGCAGTGCGGCGAGCTGGTAGCGCGCCGTCGTGATCTGGCCATCGAGATCGGACAGCGAAGCCTGGGTCGTCGCGATGTTGCCGCGGGCCGTCTGGCGTTCGACGTTGGTGTCGAGGCCGGCCGATACGCGGCCGTCGGTGATCTTGCCGACCGTCTCGCGGTTGGTGATCTCGCGTTGGGCGATGTCGCGCAGCGCATAGAGCTGCGCGAGCGAGTTGTAGGTGCGTGCGACCGACGACGCGAGCGTGATGCGCGCCTGCTGCATGTCGGCTTCGGCCGCCTTTTCCTGCGACACGGCGGTGTGCAGGCGTTCGCGATTCTTGCCCCACAGGTCGAGTTCCCACGACGCACTCGCGAGCGCGTTGTTCTCGCTGTACCACTGGCCGCCGTACGGGGGCGGGAACAGCGCATTCGACGAATACAGCTCGCGCGTCCACGAATAGCTGGCTTCCGCCTTCGGCATCAGGTTCGAGCGCGACGATTCGATGTATGACGACGCCTTAGCGATGCGCGCCTGCGCCTGTGCGATCGACGGATTGCCCTGCAGGGCTTCGTCGATCAGCTTCGGCAACTGCGGGTCGCCGAACTGGCTGGCCCAGTCGAGCGCCGGCCACTGGCCGCCCTGGGCCGGCAGGCTCTGGGCGGACTCGAATTGCGACACGGGGGCGATCTGCTTGTCGCTCTTGATGCCGATGTAGTTTGCGCAACCCGCCAGCGCCAGTGCGGCGACCGCGGCAGCGACGGCGGCGCGGCACGACCCGGCGCGCACGGACAACGGGGAGGATTTCATCGCGCTGATCCCTGACTCGGAATGAATGATGGACACTGCAAGGATTTCCTTACATTAATCTGTCAAAAGTAATTGTTATGGCAACTATTACGTGATGCTGCCGCCGGCGGTCTCGCAGTAGTTGCTGAGAATGCGGCGCAGCATGCTCTTCAGGAACCCGACTTCTTCCGGCGTGAACCCGTCCAGCACCTGGTCGAGCACGCTCCGGAAAATCGGCGGCAGCCGTTCGGCGAGCGCACGGCCTTCGTCGGTCAACTCGAGGCGCACGACACGCCGATCCTCGATGCTGCGCACGCGGGACAGCAGGCCGCGTTTCTCGACCCGGTCGAGCAGGCGCGTGACCGCGCTCGCGTCGATGCCGTACTCGCGCGCGAGCTCGGCGGCCGTCGAGCATTTGCCGACCGCGATCATGAACAGCATGCTCGCCTGCGTGCCCGTGATGCCGAGCTCTTCCTGCGTGCGTTGCGTGACGAGGTTGGTCATCACCGACTTCACGCGCGACATCAGATAACCGACGCTGTCGTTCATCTGATACGAGGACAGCGGCGAGACGGGTGGTTGGGTAGAAGAATCCGACATAAAACCCTGAAGCTGCAATAGTTGACTAGGCAGCAGTATAGGCACAGTTGCTTGCCGCGGCAAATGTTAATCGAACGGCAAAGGGCGCGCTTTGTGTCCCACAAATCCACTATCCCAATAAGGTTTTTGGGGATTGCCGATGATGCGGGCTTCAGCCGACTGGCGGGTTCGAGGGGAGGGCGCGCCGGCCGTCCAGTGTTGCGTCGCAACGTGCCCGTCGGCTCCCGACATCCGCACGTGCTATAATTTGTGGCTTTCCAAGCTGCAATGCGCGCGCCCGTGAAAAACGAGCGGGCGCTTTTGCGCGTTCAAACGATTTCCAGGTTTCTATGACCCGCGCCCTTCGCAATATCGCCATCATCGCCCACGTCGACCACGGCAAGACTACGCTCGTCGACCAACTGCTTCGCCAGTCCGGCACCTTCCGCGAGAACCAGCAGATTGCGGAGCGGGTGATGGACTCGAACGACATCGAAAAAGAGCGCGGGATCACGATTCTCGCGAAGAACTGCGCGGTCGAATACGAAGGCACGCACATCAACATCGTCGACACGCCGGGGCACGCGGACTTCGGTGGCGAGGTGGAGCGCGTGCTGTCGATGGTCGACTCGGTGCTGCTGCTCGTCGATGCGGTCGAGGGCCCGATGCCGCAGACGCGCTTCGTCACGAAGAAGGCGCTCGCACTCGGCCTGAAGCCGATCGTCATCGTCAACAAGATCGACCGTCCGGGCGCGCGGATCGACTGGGTCATCAACCAGACCTTCGACCTGTTCGACAAGCTCGGCGCAACCGAAGAGCAGCTCGACTTCCCGATCGTCTATGCATCGGGCCTGAACGGCTATGCGTCGCTCGACCCGGCCGCGCGCGAAGGCGACATGCGCCCGCTGTTCGAGGCAGTCCTCGAGCACGTGCCGGTCCGCCCGGCGGATCCGGACGCGCCGCTGCAACTTCAGATCACGTCGCTCGACTATTCGACGTACGTCGGCCGGATCGGCGTCGGCCGCATCACGCGCGGTCGCATCAAGCCGGGCCAGCCGGTCGCGATGCGCTTCGGGCCGGAAGGCGACGTGCTGAACCGCAAGATCAACCAGGTGCTGTCGTTCACGGGTCTCGAGCGCGTTCAGGTCGAGTCGGCCGAAGCGGGTGACATCGTGCTGATCAACGGTATTGAAGACGTCGGCATCGGCGCAACGATCTGCGCGGTGGATACGCCGGAAGCGCTGCCGATGATCACCGTCGACGAGCCGACGCTGACGATGAACTTCCTCGTCAACTCGTCGCCGCTAGCCGGCCGCGAAGGCAAGTTCGTCACGAGCCGCCAGATCCGCGACCGTCTGATGAAGGAGCTGAACCACAACGTCGCGCTGCGCGTGAAGGACACCGGCGACGAAACGGTGTTCGAAGTGTCGGGTCGTGGTGAGCTGCACCTGACGATTCTCGTCGAGAACATGCGTCGTGAAGGCTACGAGCTGGCCGTGTCGCGTCCGCGCGTCGTGATGCAGGAAATCGACGGCGTGCGTCACGAGCCGTACGAGCTGCTGACCGTCGACGTCGAGGACGAGCATCAGGGTGGCGTGATGGAAGAGCTCGGCCGCCGCAAGGGCGAGATGCTCGACATGGCGTCGGACGGCCGCGGCCGCACGCGTCTGGAGTACAAGATCTCGGCGCGGGGCCTGATCGGCTTCCAGAGCGAATTCCTGACGCTCACGCGCGGCACGGGCCTGATGAGCCACATCTTCGACTCGTACGCACCGGTCAAGGACGGCTCGGTGTTCGAGCGCCGCAACGGCGTGCTGATCTCGCAGGACGACGGCGCGGCCGTGGCCTACGCACTGTGGAAGCTGCAGGATCGCGGCCGCATGTTCGTGAAGCCGGGTGATGCGCTCTACGAGGGCATGATCATCGGTATCCACAGCCGCGACAACGACCTCGTCGTGAACCCGATCAAGGGCAAGCAGCTGACCAACGTGCGTGCGTCGGGTACCGACGAAGCGGTGCGCCTCGTGCCGCCGGTCCAGATGTCGCTGGAATACGCGGTCGAATTCATCGACGACGACGAACTCGTCGAAGTGACGCCGCAATCGATCCGCCTGCGCAAGCGCTTCCTGAAGGAGCACGAGCGTCGCCGCGCGAGCCGCGAAGGCGCGGTCGACTAAGCGTTCCGGCCGTTTGCTGCATCACGGAAAAGGCTGCCTGCGGGCAGCCTTTTTTGCATCTGCGCGATATGCAATCGGGTTGCCTGCAAAACACTGTTCCCGCGGGTCGTGGCAATCCGGCAAAACCCCGTCGCGCGGTGCTTTCAGGCACATTTCGCCGTGAACTCCGGTATCGGTTCTGTGATATGCTGCGCGCACGCAAGTTTTAGGTCCTTCCAAGCAAGACTTGATTCGCAATCCGCTAAACGGTCAGGCCGTGTCGCGGAAGGTTGAGTAACCCGCTATTTCTCGAGAAGCTCGAAGAAAGGTGAGCGTAAAATGTCAGATGTAATGAAGCAGTTTCAGCTGAACTCCTATCTGTTCGGCGGCAATGCTTCGTACGTTGAAGAACTGTACGATGCATACCTCAACAATCCGGCATCGGTGCCGGAGAACTGGCGAGAGTATTTCGACGCGCTGCAGAATGTGCCTGCAACGGACGGTTCGAATGCCAATGACGTCGCCCATTTTCCGATCGTCGAATCGTTCGCCGAGCGCGCGAAGGCCAATGCCTTTATCCCGCGCGAAAGCACCACCAATCTGGCTGCGGCACGCAAGCAAGTGCACGTCCAGTCCCTCATCAGCGCCTACCGCTTCCTCGGCTCGCAATGGGCCAATCTGGATCCGCTGAAGCGTCGCGAACGTCCCGCCATTCCCGAGCTCGAACCCGCGTTCTACGATTTCTCCGAAGGCGACCTCGACCAGACGTACAGCGCAAGCAACCTGTACTTCGGTTTCGACCAGGCTTCGCTGCGTGACATCGTCAAGGGCCTGCGCGACACGTATTGCGGCACGATCGGCGCCGAATACATGTACATCAGCGACCCGGAACAGAAGCGCTGGTGGCAGGAGCGCCTGGAGTCGACCCGCGCGACGCCGAACTTCTCGGCAGACGAGAAGAAGCACATCCTGAATCGCCTGACGGCTGCTGAAGGCCTCGAGCGCTACCTGCATACCAAGTACGTCGGCCAGAAGCGCTTCTCGCTCGAAGGCGGCGAAAGCTTCATCGCGGCAATGGACGAAGTCGTCCAGCACGCGGGCAAGCGCGGCGTGCAGGAAATCATCATCGGCATGGCTCACCGTGGCCGTCTGAACGTGCTGGTCAACACGCTGGGCAAGATGCCGGCCGACCTGTTCGCCGAATTCGAAGGCAAGCACGTCGACGACCTGCCGGCCGGTGACGTGAAGTACCACAAGGGCTTCTCATCGGACGTGTCGACGGAAGGCGGCCCGGTCCACCTGTCGCTCGCGTTCAACCCGTCGCACCTCGAGATCGTGAACCCGGTGGTCGAAGGTTCCGCGAAGGCGCGGATGGACCGTCGCGGCGACGAAGACGGCCTGCAAGTGCTGCCGGTGCAGATCCACGGTGACGCGGCCTTCGCTGGCCAGGGCGTCGTGATGGAAACGCTGAACCTCGCGCAGACGCGCGGCTACGGCACGCACGGCACGCTGCACATCGTCATCAACAACCAGATCGGCTTCACGACGTCCGACCCGCGCGATGCGCGCTCGACGCTGTACTGTACCGATGTCGTCAAGATGATCGAAGCGCCGGTGCTGCACGTGAACGGCGACGATCCGGAAGCTGTCGTGCTCGCGATCCAGATCGCGATCGACTACCGGATGCAGTTCCACAAGGATGTCGTGATCGACATCGTCTGCTTCCGCAAGTTGGGCCACAACGAGCAGGACACGCCGGCGGTGACGCAGCCGCTGATGTACAAGAAGATCGCGCAGCACCCGGGCACCCGTGCGCTGTACGCCGAGAAGCTCGTGCAGCAGGGCGTGATCACCGCGGAAGACGCCGACAACTTCGTCAAGGCGTACCGCAAGGCGATGGATGACGGTCACCACACGGTCGACCCGGTCCTGTCGAACTACAAGAGCAAGTACGCGGTCGACTGGGTTCCGTTCCTGAACCGCAAGTGGACGGATGCAGCCGACACGGCCGTGCCGCTCGCAGAACTGAAGCGCCTCGGCGAACGCATCACGACGGTCCCGGAAAACTTCAAGGTCCACCCGCTCGTCGAGCGCGTGATCAACGACCGCCGCAACATGGCGCGTGGCGACCAGCCGCTCGACTGGGGCATGGGCGAACACCTCGCGTTCGCGTCGCTCGTCGCATCGGGTTACTCGGTGCGCCTGACGGGCCAGGACTCGGGCCGCGGCACGTTCACGCACCGTCATGCGGTGCTGCACGACCAGAACCGCGAGCGCTGGAACGACGGCACGTACGTGCCGCTGCAGAACATCGCCGAAGGCCAGGCGAAGTTCACGGTGATCGACTCGGTGCTGTCGGAAGAGGCGGTGCTGGGCTTCGAATACGGTTACTCGACCGCCGAGCCGAACACGCTCGTGCTGTGGGAAGCGCAGTTCGGCGACTTCGTCAACGGCGCGCAGGTGGTGATCGACCAGTTCATCTCGTCGGGCGAAGTGAAGTGGGGCCGCGTGTCGGGTCTGACGATGCTGCTGCCGCACGGCTACGAAGGCCAAGGCCCGGAACACTCGTCGACGCGTATCGAGCGTTTCCTGCAGCTGTGTGCCGATCACAACATGCAGGTCGTTCAACCGACGACGCCGGCACAGATTTTCCACCTGCTGCGTCGCCAGATGATCCGCCTGTTCCGCAAGCCGCTGATCGTCGCTACGCCGAAGTCGCTGCTGCGTCACAAGGAAGCGGTGTCGGATCTGTCGGAACTCGCGAAGGGTTCGTTCCAGCCGGTGCTGGGCGAAACCGACGGCGGCATCGACGCGAAGAAGGTCAAGCGCGTGCTGGCATGCTCGGGCCGCGTGTATTACGACCTCGTCGCACATCGCCGCGAAGCGAAGGCGAACGACGTCGCGATCATCCGTATCGAGCAGCTGTACCCGTTCGCGCACAAGCAGTTCGAAGCCGAAATGAAGAAGTACGAGAACGCGACTGAAGTGGTCTGGGTGCAGGACGAGCCGCAGAATCAGGGCCCCTGGTTCTACGTCGAGCACCATCTGAAGGAAGGCATGAAGGAAGGGCAGAAGCTGGCATACAGCGGCCGTCCGGCTTCGGCCTCGCCGGCGGTTGGCTACTACGCGAAGCACTACGAGCAGCAGAAGGCCCTCATCGAAGGTGCTTTCGGCCGCCTGAAGAGCACGTCGATCGCGAAATAACCGACGGAAGCGAAACGGGAAGGCGCCATGCGCTTTCCCGTCTCTTTTGGGCCGCCGGGCGCGTTGCGCGCCGCACCGGCCGAAGGAATCGCACGAACCTCGTCATTACCCAGATTAAGCATCCAGGAAAATCACATGGCTATCGTAGAAGTCAAAGTCCCCCAGCTTTCGGAGTCGGTTTCGGAAGCCACCATGCTGCAGTGGAAGAAGAAGCCGGGCGAAGCAGTTGCTCAAGACGAAATCCTGATCGAACTCGAGACCGACAAGGTCGTGCTCGAAGTGCCGGCACCGGCCGCGGGCGTGCTCGCGCAAGTGCTGCAGAACGACGGTGACACCGTCGTTGCCGATCAGCTGATCGCAACGATCGACACCGAAGCGAAGGCAGGTGCAGCCGAAGCCGCGGCAGGCGCCGCCGAAGTCAAGCCGGCAGCCGCGCCTGCTGCAGCCGCACCGGCAGCACAGCCGGTCGCCGCAGCCGCAGCTGCATCGTCGACCACCGCATCGCCGGCCGCATCGAAGCTGCTGGCCGAGAAGGGCCTGTCGGCAGGCGACGTCGCAGGTTCGGGCCGCGACGGCCGCGTCACGAAGGGCGACGCGCTGGCAGCAGGCAGCGCACCGAAGGCCGCTCCGGCCGCCGCACCGGCCAAGACGGCCGCTGCGAAGCCGTCGCTGCCGGAAGTGAAGGTGCCGGCATCGGCCGCGACCTGGCTGAACGACCGTCCGGAACAGCGCGTGCCGATGTCGCGCCTGCGTGCGCGTATCGCCGAGCGTCTGCTCGAGTCGCAGCAGACCAACGCGATCCTGACGACGTTCAACGAAGTGAACATGGCTCCGGTCATGGAACTGCGCAACAAGTACAAGGACAAGTTCGAGAAGGAACATGGCGTGAAGCTCGGCTTCATGTCGTTCTTCGTGAAGGCGGCCGTGCACGCGCTGAAGAAATTCCCGCTCGTGAACGCGTCGATCGACGGTAACGACATCGTCTACCACGGCTACTTCGACATCGGTATCGCGGTCGGTTCGCCGCGCGGCCTCGTCGTGCCGATCCTGCGCAACGCGGATCAGCTGAGCCTCGCCGAGATCGAAAAGAAGATCGCCGAATTCGGCCAGAAGGCGAAGGACGGCAAGCTGTCGATCGAGGAAATGACGGGCGGTACGTTCTCGATCTCGAACGGCGGCGTGTTCGGTTCGATGTTGTCGACCCCGATCATCAACCCGCCGCAGTCGGCAATCCTCGGCGTGCACGCGACGAAGGAGCGCCCGGTCGTCGAAAACGGCCAGATCGTGATCCGTCCGATCAACTACCTCGCGCTGTCTTACGACCACCGCATCATCGACGGCCGCGAAGCCGTGCTGTCGCTCGTCGCGATGAAGGATGCGCTGGAAGATCCGGCACGCCTGCTGCTCGACCTGTAAGCCGAGTTTCACCGCATTGACCCGCACCGCACGGGCGCGCGACACGCGCGGCCCGTGCGGTTGCACAAGAAGAAAGGATTGTCATGTCCAAGGAATTTGACGTCGTCGTGATCGGCGCCGGCCCCGGCGGTTATATCGCCGCGATCCGCGCTGCGCAGCTCGGCAAGACGGTTGCGTGTATCGAGAAGTGGAAGAATCCGGCCGGCGCGCTGAAGCTCGGCGGCACGTGCCTGAACGTCGGCTGCATCCCGTCGAAGGCGCTGCTCGCATCGTCGGAAGAGTTCGAGAACACGTCGCACCATCTGGCCGACCACGGCATCACGGTCGACGGCGTGAAGATCGATGTCGCGAAGATGCTCGGCCGCAAGGACGCGATCGTCGAGAAGATGACGAGCGGGATCGAGTTCCTGTTCAAGAAGAACAAGATCACCTGGCTGAAGGGCCATGGCAAGTTCACCGGCAAGACCGACGCCGGCGTGCAGATCGAAGTGAGCGGCGAGGGTGAAACCGAAGTCGTCACCGCGAAGAACGTGATCATCGCGACGGGCTCGAAGGCGCGTCACCTGCCGGGCATTCCGGTCGACAACAAGATCGTGTCGGACAACGAAGGTGCGCTGACGTTCGACTCGGTGCCGAAGAAGCTTGCCGTGATCGGCGCAGGCGTGATCGGCCTCGAGCTCGGCTCGGTGTGGCGTCGCCTGGGTGCCGAAGTGACGGTGCTCGAAGCGCTGCCGGCCTTCCTCGGCGCAGCTGACGAAGCGCTCGCGAAGGAAGCAGCCAAGCTGTTCAAGAAGCAGGGCCTCGACATCCATCTCGGCGTGAAGATCGGCGAAGTGAAGACGACCGCGAACGGCGTGTCGATCGCCTACACGGACAAGGACGGCAACGCGCAGACGCTCGACGCCGACCGCCTGATCGTGTCGGTCGGCCGCGTGCCGAACACCGACAACCTCGGGCTCGAGGCAATCGGCCTGAAGGCGAACGAGCGCGGCTTCATCGACGTGGACGACCACTGCCGCACGGCGGTGCCGAACGTGTACGCGATCGGCGACGTGGTGCGTGGCCCGATGCTCGCGCACAAGGCGGAAGACGAAGGCGTGCTGGTCGCGGAAGTGATCGACGGCCAGAAGCCGCACATCGACTACAACTGCATTCCGTGGGTGATCTACACGTACCCGGAAATCGCATGGGTCGGCAAGACGGAGCAGCAGCTGAAGGCGGAAGGCCGCGAGATCAAGTCGGGCAAGTTCCCGTTCTCGATCAACGGCCGCGCGCTCGGCATGAACGCGCCGGACGGCTTCGTGAAGATGATCGCTGACGCGAAGACCGACGAACTGCTCGGCGTGCACGTGATCGCGGCGAACGCGTCGGACCTGATCGCGGAAGCCGTGGTGGCGATGGAATTCAAGGCGGCGTCGGAAGACATCGCCCGTATCTGCCATCCGCACCCGTCGATGTCGGAAGTGATGCGCGAAGCGGCGCTCGCCGTCGACAAGCGCTCGCTGAACAGCTGAGCGCGGTGTAGCGCCGGCCGGCCATCGGCCGGCGCAGCCGTCTCATGACGAGGGCGGGCGGGTTTTCCCGTCCGCCTTCGTTTTTTCCGGTTTGCCCGATGAACGTCACCGAATACTACACGCGCGAACTGACCACGCGCGGCTATCAGTCCGATCCCGCACAGCGCGCGGCCGTCGATCGCCTGCAGCAATGTTTCGACGAGTGGGTCGAGTACAAGGCGCGCCGCTCGAACGCATTCAAGAAGCTCATCAATCATCCCGACCTCCCGCGCGGCGTCTACATGTGGGGCGGCGTCGGTCGCGGCAAGAGCTTCCTGATGGACAGCTTCTTCGCGGTCGTGCCCGTGCAGCGCAAGACGCGCCTGCATTTCCATGAATTCATGCGTGAAGTGCATCGTGAGCTCGAGGAGCTGAAAGGGCAGGCCGATCCGCTCGACGAACTCGCACGGCGCATCGCGAAGCGCTACCGGTTGATCTGCTTCGACGAGTTCCATGTGTCGGACATTGCCGATGCGATGATCCTGTACCGTCTGCTCGACCGCCTGTTCAACAACGGCGTGCAGTTCGTGATGACGTCCAACTACGATCCCGACGACCTGTATCCGGACGGCCTGCATCGCGACCGCATGCTGCCGGCGATCGCGCTGATCAAGTCCAAGCTCGACGTGCTCAACGTCGACGCGGGCGTCGATTATCGCCAGCGCACGCTCGCGCAGGTGAAGATGTATCACACGCCGCTCGGCGCGGATGCCGATCGCGAATTGCGGCATGCCTTCCAGAAGCTCGCTGCCGTGCCCGACGAAAGCCCGCTCCTGCATATCGAGAAGCGCGAGCTGAAGGCGCTGCGCAAGGCGGACGGCGTCGTATGGTTCGATTTCGCGACACTGTGCGGCGGCCCGCGTTCGCAGAACGACTACCTCGAGCTGGCGAGCCGCTTCCACGCGATCGTGCTGTCCGAGGTGCCGCAGATGTCGCCGCGGATGGCGTCCGAGGCGCGGCGCTTCACGTGGCTCATCGACGTGCTGTACGACCACAAGGTCAAGCTGCTGATGTCCGCGGCAGTGCCGGCGGAGCAGTTGTATATCGAAGGCCCGATGGCCAACGAGTTTGCGCGTACGGTCTCGCGAATCGTCGAGATGCAGTCGAAGGAATACATCGAAACGCCGCGCCGCATCGTCGATACGTCGCTCACCTGAGTGCGATTTCCGGCAATTGACGGGATTCAAACGTCAATTCCGGTCAAATTAACGCAATCTCAGGGTATTTTCGGATTTGTCTTATATTCATGGTTGAGGTGAGCCGATATCGTTGTGTCATGGTTACTAAGGCTGGAGATGTCCATGACACCGTATCGCGATCTCACCGACCAACAGTGGCGCTGCGTTGCGTCGCTTCTGCCCGAAATGCAGCCGCGCACCGAGTTGCGCGGCCGGCCGTTGGCCAATACGCGTGCCGTCCTGAACGGCGTGCTTTGGGTAATCTACAGCGGCGCAACGTGGTCGGCCATGCCGCGTCGTTACCCGTCGTATCAAACCTGCCATCGTCGCTTCAAGGTCTGGCATGAGACGGGCACGTTGATGAGTGTCATGCGTGAACTCTATGGCGACGCAGGCGTGAATCTGTGCAACGAGTTGTCCACGCGCATGCGCAAGCACACGCAATCGAAGGCGGCGGAAGCACGCAGCAATGCGACGCCCGCGTATCGTGCACCTGGCAGCTATGCGTCGGACGCGCTGAAGCACGCAGCGTGATGTTCGTCAGTTCCACCCACGCACGCACCAAAACAAAATCGGCCTGACGACTTCGTCGCAGGCCGATTTTTCATAGAGCCGCGCATTCAAGCGCGAGCCGCGTTATTGCTGGCGAACCCAGGTCTGCGAACGGCCGAGCAGCGACACGCCGATGTAACCGCGCACGACGAGTTTCTGGCCGCCGTCTTCAAGCGTCATCTTGCACTTGTAGACCTTGCCGTTCTCCGGGTCGAGAATGTTGCCGCCGTCCCAGTGGTCGCCTTCCTTTTTCATGGCCTTGATGATCGTCATGCCCTTGATGAGCTGATCCTTGCGCTCGTCCGTGCAGGCGGTGCAGCGGCGATCAGGCGTATCGTTCGCGCCGAGGCCTTTCACGACCTTGCCGGTCAGCGCACCGTCACCGTCCTCGGCGATCTGCACGAGTGCCTTCGGCTGATGCGTGTTGTCGTCGATCGTCTGCCACATGCCGATGGGGCTGTCAGCTTGTGCGAACGTGGGAGCTGCGCATGCGAGCAGGGCACCGGCGATGGCGATAGCACGCAACGGGCGGGTCAGTTGAATCATTGTCTTCCTCCTTGTTTTGCATGTCTGTTCGATTCGCTCGCACGACCGTCTGCATGGGGCGGGCATGTTGCGAGCTTCGCCAGAATACGTGAAACCGTGCGCCACGTTTGATAGAGGGGACTCTAATCGAAACAGCCCGCGTGGCGCGGGCTGTTTGGTGACCGATCAGTTGAGCTGATATGAGAATGCGGCGTTGATGCGCGGGCTGCGTGACGCGCTTTCGACGGGTGCGTCACCCACCGGTTTCGCGACGTTCAGGTCGAGGCTGTAGAAGCGGCTGTCGGTGAGCCGTACGCCGATGCCGACCGACGACATGCGGTTCGGCGATGGCGTGCCCGCGTGCAGGTACACGCGCGCCATGTCGTATGCGATGTACGGCGTGATCGATTTCAGATACGTCCAGCCCGGCGTGAAGCTGCGGTTCACTTCGAGGGACATCCCCCAGCCCGAGTCGCCCGACGTTTCGCCCGGTTGGTAGCCGAGCGCGTAACGGGTCGAGCCGAACGAGATCTGTTCGGACGTCGGCAGCGAGTCGGGACTGTATTGCCCTGTCAGCGACACCGACGTGCCGATCCGGAACGGCCATTCGTTCGTCTGCGTGAAGGTCGCGCCGGTGCGAACGAAGGTCAGCGAGATCGGGCTGTCCACCGACGTCGTCGTCGTGCCGACGGTGATGTCCTGCGCTTTCGACGCGCCGAGGATGTTGAAGCCCTTCGCGACGTTGACGCTCAGCTTCTGTACCTGTTTCGGCTGGACGCTCGTGTAGTCGAGCTGCATCTGCAGCACGCGGACTTGCGAACGCGTATCGATGCTGTTGCCATTGAGCTTGCTCTGGTAACGGTCTTCGTTGTGCGCTGCGTAGCCCGACACCGTACCGAGCAGGCTGCGCTGGTTGTTCAGCAAGATCGGATAGGATGCCGAAAGACCGAGCTTCTCGTTCTTGACAGTGCGCTCGACGGTCGACGGCAACCCCGGGTTGTCAGTCGGCTTGCCGCGATACGTGCTGGCATCGAGGCGCGTGATCAGGCCGCTGCTGCCGACCGGCAGCGCGCCGCTGAACGCGAAGTAGGTCTGCTTGTCGCGTCCCGGCGGCGCGAGCGCCGAGATGCTCAACTGCTCGCCGAACGATGTAAGGCCGTTTTCGGTCGCGGTGATGAGACCCTGGACGCCCGGGTGGTTGAAGTCGATCCCCGTGCTGACGTTGAACGGCTTGCGATCCACCGCGAGCTCGAGCGTCGTCGCGCCGTCGGTGGTTTGCGGCGGCGGGACGTTCGCCTTCACCGTAAGGCCTGGCAGCAGCCCGAATGTGTTCACGTAGCGCTCGAACGTCGCGCGGCGCAGGGGGCGGTCGGCCGTGATGTGAGCGGCAATTGCGCGAATCTTCGATTCCATTGCACCGGGCTTGCCGGTGACCTTGACGTCCGACACATAGCCTTCGACCACCGTGATGCGCACGACGCCGTTCTCGAACGTCTGCGCAGGGACAAACGCGAACGACAGCGCGAAGCCGCGATCCTGGTACAGCTTCGTCACGCCGTTGGCGGTTTCGATCAGTTCGCCGATCGTGATGTCCTTGCCGACGAGAGGGGTGAAGCGACGCGAGATTTCCTCGAACGGCACGGACTTCACGCCTTCGACCTGGAATGTGGCCGGCGTCAGGTGACGCGACAGCAGCTCCTGCAACTGCGGCGCCTGCGGTGCGACCTGCACGGTCACGTTCGGGCCGGTTTTCGGCGCGTTGATCTGGGGCAGGGAGTCGAGCGGGTTACCGCCGACGCGCGTTTGTGCATGTGCCGTGCCTGCTGCCGCGATGGCGAGCAGCATCATCCATCTGTCGAGTCTGGATTTCATTGTTTTTCCTCGTTGGCCTTGCTCTTCATCTTCTTTGTAATGCCGGCGCGCGACACCAGGGTGCCGCGCGCCGCGTGCCGCAATGCCGGTTGTATTTGTACGGTCGCGCCATCCGCTCCGGCTGCGAAGGTGCGACCGTCCTCCTTACTTGCCAACGCTACCCAGCGTACCCAGCAATCCCGTTACCGGTGCCAGCAGCCCCGTCGAGCCGCCACCCGACGTTGCCGTACCCGTGACGCTGCCAACCAGCGACGTGACCGGTGCGAGCGGGCTCGATCCGCCCGATCCTGCTGCGCCGCCCACGGCTCCGGTGACAGTATTCAGCAAACCGGTGACAGGCGCGAGAGGGTTTGCACTGCCTGCGCCACCTGTTGCGCCGCCGAGCGTGCCCGTGACCGTCGACACGAGATTCGTGACGGGGGCGAGCGGGCCGCCACTGCCGCCCGCCGCGCCGCTCAGTGCGCCGGTGACGGTGGAGACGAGGCCTGTGACGGGCGCGAGCGGGCTGCTGCCCGAACCGCCGGTCGCGCCGCCGAGTGCACCCGTGAGCGAGCCGAGCGGCGTCGAGCCGAGACCCGACAGCAGTCCGCCGAGCGGATTCGTCGAGCCGGAGCCCGACGACGTGCCGTTCTGTACGGTCGCCGTCGAGCCGCCGACGAGGCTCGTGATCAGGCCAGGGATCGGTGCCGCGCCGTTCGGGCCGTTCGGGTTGACGAGGCCACCCGCGTTGGTCACGGTGTTGCCGACCGCGGTGACGAGCTGACCGACGTCGCCGACGAGCGGCTGGCTCGACGTGCCGCCAACCTGCTTGCCGGCCGAGCTGATCGCGCCGCCGACCTGGCCGAGCAGGCCCGAGACGGGTTGGCCGAGTCCGGTCGTCGTGCCGACCTGTTGCGTGACCTGGCCCGCGGTGATCACGAGCGGCGTGATTGCCGAGCTGAGCGGCTGTGTTACCTGCTGCACGGCGCCCGACGACAGCGTCGAGCCGATCGTCGTGCCGGCGGCCGTCAAGCCGTTGGCCACGGTGTCGAGCACGGTGCCGACCGGCGTCGTGACAGGCGCGAGGGGCGCGAGCTGGCCGGTGCCGAGCGCCTTGACCGTCGAGCTCAGGCCGGACACCGTGTTGCTCGTCGCGCCGACCACGTTGCCGAGGCCCGCGACAGTCGTGCCGACCGGATCCTTGGTCGTACCGATCTGTCCCAGCCCGTTGCTCACCGCATCGGCGGCTGCACCGACGATCGTGCCGGTGCTGGAGAGCGTGCTGCCGACACCCTTCGTCACGCCGTCGCCGAGGCCCGGCACGCTGATGTTGCCCACCGTGCTGCCGAGGTCGGTGGCCGTCTGGCCGACCGTGCTGACCACACCCTTGGTGCCGGTGGACGTGCCGCTGGTGCCGCTCGTGCTTGGCGTACCGCTCGTGCTCGGGTTGTTATTGTTGTTACTGCTGGTCGGCGGCGAGCTGACGCCGCCGCCGCCGCAGGCGGCCAGCAGGCAGGCGGCGGCGAAGGCCGTGAGGGGCGCGCGCCACTGGCGCAGGGCGGCTGTCGTGAGAGAACGTTGCTGGGACATGATGGACTCCTCGCTGTCTTGTCGATTGATGGATGTTGGTTTACTTGCCGTGCGTGCCGCCAAGCAGGCCGCCGATCAGCGACGTGACGGGCGAGAGCAGATTCGACGACGAACCCGAGTTCGTGACGGCGCCCGTACCGCCGGTCAATGCCGGTGCGCCGACCGCGCTGGTTACCGTGGACACGACGTTCGTCACCGGGGCGAGCGGGCTGCTGCCGCCTGCACCGCCCGTTGCGCCGCCGAGTGCGCCCGTTACCGTACCGAGGAGACCCGTGACCGGGGCCAGCGGGCCACCGCTCGTGCCGCCCGTTGCGCCGCCAAGCGCACCCGTGACCGTGGAGACGAGGCCGGTGACCGGGGCGAGCGGGCCGCCGCTGCCGCCTGCTGCACCGCCAAGCGCACCCGTGACCGTGGAGACGAGGCCGGTGACCGGGGCGAGCGGGCCGCCGCTGCCGCCTGCTGCACCGCCGAGCGCGCCCGTGACCGTAGAGACGAGACCGGTGACCGGAGCGAGCGGGCCGCTGCCGCCACCCGCTACGCCGCCGAGTGCGCCCGTGACCGTGGAAACGAGGCCGGTAACCGGGGCGAGCGGGCTGCTGGCGCCACCCGTTGCGCCGCCGAGCGTACCCGTGACCGTCGTGAGGAGACCCGTGAGCGGTGCGAGCGGGTTGGTCACGCCGCCGGTGCCGCCCGTGAGCAGACCGCCGACGGCCTTCACGGTGTTGCCCGTCGACGAGACCGTGTTGCCAAGGCCGGTCGTGACAGGGTTGCCGCCCGCCGACGCGAGCAGGGCGCCAGCCTGGTTCAGGCCATTGCCGACCGTGCCGAGGAGCGTGTTGACGGGCGCGCCGAGGCCGGTCGCGGTGCCGATCGTCTGGGTCGTCTGGCCGACCATCGTCGTGATCGGCGTGATGGCCGAGCTGACCGTCTGCGTGACCTGCTGGATCGGACCGGTCGACAGTGCGTTGGTGAGGGTGGTGCCGCCGTTCGATACGGCGCCGCCGAGTGTCGACACGAGGCCGCCGACGGCGCCCGTGACCGGTGCCAGCGGCGTCAGCGGGCCGCTGCCGAGGCTCGAGACCAGGTTGCCCGTCTGCGTGACCGCGCCGCCGAGCTGGTTGACCACGCTGCCCGTGCTGGCGAGTGTGGTGCCGAGCGGATCCTTCGTCGCGCCAAGCTGGCCGAGACCGTTGCCAAGGCCGTTGCCGAGTGCGGTCACGGCGCCGCCAACGCTCTGCACGACGCCGCCTGCGGCTTGCGTGGTGGCCGGGTTGACACCCGGCAGCGACTGATTGGCGATGACGGAGCCGAGGCCCGAGACGGTTCCACCGACGCCCGTGAGGATGTTGCTGCTGCTTGCGAGGACAGTTCCCACTGCGTTCGACGACACTCCCGAGGTGCCGCTCGTGCCCGACGTACCGCTGGTGCCGGAGGTGCCGCTCGTGCCCGAGGTGCCGCTGGTGCCGGACGTACCGCTCGTACCGGACGTACCGCTGGTGCCCGAGGTACCGCTAGTGCCGCTCGAGCCCGACGTACCGCTCGTGCCGGAGGTGGAGATCGTATCGCCGCCGCCCGAGCTCGAGCCGCCGCCGAGGCCCTGGCTGATGGAGCCGGAACCGCCGCACGCGGAGAGGGAGAGCATGGCTGCAACGGTGGCCGCGATCAGAGTCGTCCGGAACACGCCATGGGGGATAACCTTAATGTCCATTTTGTCCTCGCATTAGAAATGTGTTGTGAACTTCGTTGTGTTGAGTGGTGCGAGGACTACTCTGCAACTGTCGTGCCATTTCGATGCTCGCCGGTTCGGCAACAGGATTTAAACGGCGCAATTCCTTGTCGGAAAAGGAAGTTATGGAAATTGAAAGATTGTTGAATCTGTTTAAGGACAGACGAATGAGAACGGTTTCGAGCGTTTCGTAACGTAACGTCACAACATTGGCGTTACGCGTGCGCCGTAACGTGGGGGCCGCGCAGGCGTGGTGGACGAGGCAATTGTTTTACTGGTGGATTAGGTGTGCACATCTAACCTATCGTAAATCCTATGTGTAAGTCGTACCGAAACGCCGTACAAATACGTTGTGCTCCTGGCTATTTTTTCGATCCGTGTCGTTGAAAGAGGTTGGAATTTAAATGGGATCGGATATAGAATCCGAAGCAGATGTAAGCAAATGTACGGTTCGGTACACAACGTTCGAGGAGGGTCGCTATCGCGAATGTTAACTTGCATCAAATGTTGAGCCATGCCCCTCAGGGCAATCTATAAAGAAAGTGCACCCGATTGTCGCTACAGCAGATGTGGCGAACAGAGCGGGGCAACCGGCCAGATATGCGGGGACGTATACGTATAAAAGGCCAAAGAACGTAAATACAGGCACGAGGAATAAAATGAAAGCAATGATGATTCGCTTCCTCCGGGAAGAAGACGGGGTTACCGCGATCGAGTATGGTCTGATTGCGGGTCTGATTGCAGCCTTGATCATCGGTAGCGTCACTACTATCGGTACCAAGATCTCGGCGCTGTTCTCCACGATTGCCAGTACGTTGCCGACCGGCTGATCTTCGGTAGCTCGATGGGTGGCGAGCGGTCCGTTTTCGCGGCCCGCTCGCCCTTACGTCGACATGGTCGGTCGATCGCGATATGGCACATCTTCTCAGCACCAGCATTTTTTTTGCCTGGGCGACGCTCGTTGCCGCCGGTGATATTCGATTTCGGCTTGTTCGAAATGCGCTTGTCGTCGTCGGACTCCTGGCGGCGCTTGCCAGTGCATTGGTCAATGCAAATCCGTTTGGTATTTCAGTCGAGCAGGCATTGATCGGCATGCTCGTCGGATTCGTGAGCTTTTTCCCGCTATTTGCATTTCGCGTCATGGGCGCGGCGGACGTGAAGGTGTTCGCGGTTCTCGGCGCGTGGTGCGGTTTGTCGATACTGCCGTGGCTGTGGGTTGTCGCCAGCCTTGTGGCCGGTATCCATGTCCTCGCGCTGATGACGCTGTCCCATACGCCGCTGGGCGCGCTGTGGTCGCGCGGTTCGCCGACGTTCGCGCTCGGTGCGCGGCGGGCGACGCCGTATGCGGCCTGTCTCGTCGCTCCTGCAGCGATATGGCTGGCCTATCTCGTCGTTACCGGGGGAGCACAATGAAGCGACAGTGCCAGCCGCGGTCGTGGCGGCGCCAGCAGGGGGCGACGGCGGTCGAATTCGCGCTGGTGTTTCCGCTGTTCTTCCTGATCATGTACGCGATCGTGACGTACGGGCTGATCTTCGCCGTTCAGCAGGGCTTGACGCTCGCTGCGACCGAGGGTGCGCGCACGGCGCTGAATTATGTCTACGAGTCCAACGGATCGGGGACGCAGGCACTGGCGGACCGGGCGAAGGCGGCACAGTCGACGGCGATCGGGCTCACGACGTGGCTGGCCAACGTTCAGATTCCGACGCCGGTGTCGGGGGCATGCAGTTACGACGCAACCATGTATTGCGTGACGGTCACGGTGACGTACCCGTACAAGACCAACCCGCTGGTTCCGTCGCTGCCCCTGCTCGGACTCGTTACGCCGACGCAGTTGACCGGCACGGCAACCGTGCAGATCAACCCGGCAACCATTTTATGAAACGGACGCCGGGCAGCGCGCGGTAACGGGTGCAAGCGGCGTTCGCATATCGACATAACAACATTTACGGCACTCGACATTCACCATGGGCAACAACTTGACGAAGATCATCGCCGGGCTGCTGATTGCGCTCGCCGTGCTGCTCGGGATCTATGCGTGGATGCTCGGTCGGGCGCCGGCCCATCCGCCGGCTGCGGCACCCGCCGTCGCGACGGTGCAGGCGGTGCCGGTGGTCGTTGCGACGCGCCTGTTGCCGGCCGGTCAACCGATTCCGGCCGATGCCCTGAAGCTGGCCTCGGCACCCATGATGCCGACCGGCGGCTTCAGCGATCCGTCGCTGCCCGTCGGTCGTATTCCTGCGAACGACATTCTTGCCGCCGCGCCGGTCGTCGAGGGCGGCTTGACGTCCGGGCTGGCGAACCAGGTGGCGCCCGGCGAACGCGCGGTGGCCATCAAGGTCGACGAGACGAACGCGGTCGGAAACCGGTTGCGCCCCGGCAACTTTGTCGACGTGTTCCTGAATTTGCGGCGCGACAATTCGGGGATGGCGCAAACGGGCTCGGAAATTCCCAATTCACAGGCGCGATTGCTGATGTCGAAGCTGCGGATCCTGTCGTTCGGCGACGCGACGCCCGATCGTGACGGCAGCGGCGGCCCGGGCGGTGCGGTACGGACCGCCGTGCTTGCCGTGCCGACGGCACAGGTCGATGCGCTGACGCTCGCGGAAGCAAGCGGCCGGCTGACGCTTGCACTGCGCAATCCGCGCGATGACGAAGTCGCGACGCAGACGGTCGCGATCCGCACTGCCGGTGACCTGACGCCCTCCGGGCAGGCGGCTGCCGGCGTGTGGCTCGATGAACTTTCGGGCGGGCGGGCCCGCAATACGCCCCGCGTGCAAGCGCCGGCGACGCGGGCGCCGCGCGCACCGATCGTCGCGCGCGAAGGCGGGAGCAACATTGAAGTGATTCGGGGTGGGCGAACCGAAACGGTCGCTTATTGACAACCTAAACACGGTCATCGACAGCAGTAACGGAAGGGAGAAGGCCGTATGACGGTCTCCGACACAATGACAAGAAAACTGATTGCATACGCGATTGCCATCTGGGCCATGACCTTCGCCGTGTTGGCCGGGGCCGCCGGCACAAACGGGTCGATCGATCTGGCGGTCGGCTCGCAGCGACAAGTCGCTGCCGGCCGCACGCTGCAACGGATCGCGGTAGGCGATCCGTCGGTCGTCGACGTGCTGGTCATGAAGGGCAGTCGCGCCGGCAATGTGCTGCTGGTTGCGAAGGCACCGGGTTCGACGAATGTGATGCTGTGGGAGCGCGGTCGCGACGAGCCGACCGTGTGGAACGTCAACGTCGTCGATGCGGCCGCACAGGCCGTGCTGGACGGCGCGGGGCCGTCCGTGAAGGCGTATGGCGGTGCGGCAGTCGTATCGGGCGCGGCAGCCTCGCTTGACGCGCACGAGCGGGCAGTTGCCGTCGGCAAGCGGATGGGCGGCAAGGATGCGGCGGTGATCGATGCCTCGACGATCGGCAACCGGAACGTCGTGCAAGTCGACGTCCGGGTCGTCGAATTCAGCCGTTCGGTGCTGAAGGAAGCGGGGCTGAATTTCTTCAAGCAAAGCAACGGATTCGCTTTCGGCGCATTTTCACCGGGCAGTCTCCAGTCGGTGACCGGCGGGGGGACGGGCGCATTCCAGGCGACGGGCGGCATTCCGATCGCGTCCGCGTTCAACCTGGTGGTGAATTCGGCGGGTCGCGGCATCTTCGGCAATATTTCGATTCTCGAGGCGAACAATCTGGCCCGCGTGCTCGCGCAGCCGACCCTCGTGGCGTTGTCCGGGCAAAGCGCCAGCTTTCTCGCCGGTGGCGAAATTCCCGTGCCGGTGCCGCAGGCGCTCGGCTCGACGGCGATCGACTGGAAGCAGTACGGCGTCGGGCTGACCCTGACGCCGACCGTGCTGAGCCAGCGCCGCATCGCACTCAAGGTGGCGCCCGAATCGAGCCAGCTCGACTTCCAGCATGGCGTCACGATCAACAGCGTCTCGGTGCCGGCGATCACGACTCGCCGCGCCGACACCACGGTCGAACTCGGCGACGGGGAAAGCTTCGTGATCGGCGGCCTGATCGACCGCGAAACGATGTCGAACATCAACAAGGTGCCGGTCCTCGGCGACCTGCCGATCATCGGCGCCTTCTTCAAGTCGCTGAACTATCAGCAGAACGACAAGGAACTGGTGATCATCGTGACGCCGCATCTCGTTGCGCCGATCGCGAAGGGCGCGCCGTTGCCGACCACGCCGGGCGAACTGTCCGAACAGCGCGATGGTCCGGTGTGGCGGTCGTATCTTGGCGGTATCGCATCACCCGATGCGGCGCCCGGATTTTCGAAATGAATGCGGGACGAGATGTCGCGCGATATGTAACCGAGGGTGTTCAACATGAACGCGAGAACCCTGTCGTTGGCTGAGCCTGCCGTGACCGATTATTTCGTGTGCGCATCGCAGCAGGACGAGCATGCCCGCTGGCTGGGCGAGACACTCGTGTCGGCCGGCACGGTGGAAGCCTTGTCGCTCGAACCGGGCGCGCTGAGCCAGCGCATCACGGGGCTCAATCCTGCGATCGTCTTCATCGATTTTTCCCATGCGCACAGCGCGGCGAGCGCTGCCGCGGCTGCCGTACGGCTGGCCCATCCGGGCCTGCCGGTCGTCGCGCTCGGCATGCTCTCGGAACCGGAAAGCGCGCTGGCCGCACTGCGCGCCGGTGTCCGCGATTTCATCGACGTGTCCGGTAGTGCAGAGGATGCATTGCGGATCACCCGCGGGTTGCTGGAGCATACCGGCACCGAACCGGCCAACCGGCACGGCAAAGTCGTTGCGTTGCTCGGCGCACGCGCGGGGATGGGCGTCAGCACGCTCGCCGCGAATCTGTCCGTGTGGCTGCACAAGCGCACGGGTTCGGCCGACCCGGAAGGCGGCACGCCTGCATTCGGCGTCGCCACGCCTCACGCGCGGCAGACGGCGCTGGTCGATCTCGGGCTTCCCGCGGGCGACAGTGCGTTGTTCCTCAACACACGCTGCGAATTCCATTTCGTCGAAGCCGTGCGCAACCTGCGGCGCATCGACCGGACGTTCGTCAATACCGCGTTGACGCGCCACGCGAGCGGCGTCGCGCTGACCACATTGCCGCCCAATCTCGCCGACCTGCGCGACGTGTCGTACGCCGCGTGCGTCGGGCTGTTGAACCGGCTGCGCGCGTTCTTCGATCAGCAGATCATCGATCTCGGCGGATTCACGAACCATGAATTCGTTGCACAGATCACGGCGGTGGCCGACGAAGCGTGGCTCGTGTGCGACCAGGGTGTCGCGTCGATCGTCTCGGCGGTCGACCTGCTGGAAGGGCTGCGCGATGCGGGCGTCGACATCGGCAAGATTCGTCTCGTCGTCAACCAGTACGACGCGACGCTGAGCCTGACGCCGGCCCAGATCGCAGAGCGGCTCGGCATTTCGCACCTGGCGACGCTGCCGGCGCGTCGTGTGGCAATCGGCCAGGCGGCCAACCAGGGGAGGCTGATCGTCGATACGGCCGAACGCGATCCGTATGTGCGTGCCCTCGAGCCGCTCGCAGATCGACTGGCAGGCCCGGTCTCCGCAGGCCAGCGCAGCGCATTGGGCTTGTCCGCCCTGAAGCGTTTCATTCAACCTTCGTCCAGGCGATCGTAAGCGATGGCACATGACATCCAATTTGCCGACGGCGCAGCGCCGTTCTCCCAGTCGCAGCAGTTTCACGACATCAAGAATGCCGCGCACGAGCATCTGCTGACGCGCATCGAGGAACTCGGCGCCGAATTCGGCCGTTGGTCGCGACAGGCGATCAACCAGTTCGTCGATCTGGAAATCGACAGCTTCGTGCGCCTGCGGCGCATCCCCCTGAACGAGACCGAGGTCAGGGCGATTGCGGAGGCGCTGACGAAAGAGCTCGCCGGGTTCGGTCCCATCGAGGACCTGCTCGCCGATCCGCTCGTCGAGGACATCCTGATCAACGGCTACAACGACATCTACGTGTCGCGCCACGGCATCCTGGCGAAGCTGCCGATCCGTTTCACCGACAACGCGCACCTGCTGCGGATCGTGCGCCGCATTCTCGCGCCGATCGGCAGACGTCTCGATGAGTCGAACCCGATGGTCGACGCGCGGCTGCCGGACGGCGGACGCGTCAACGTCGTGATCGAGCCGCTGTCGATCGACGGGCCGGTCGTATCGATCCGGAAATTCCGCAAGGACCCGCTGAAACCGGCCGACCTGCTCGCCAACGGCACGTTCAATACGGAAATCGGTACGCTGCTGGAAGCGGCGGTCGAGGCGCGCTGCAACATCCTCGTGTCGGGCGGCACAAGCTCCGGCAAGACGTCGCTGCTCAATGCGCTCGCGTTTCACATTCCCGAGCACGAGCGGGTCGTGACGATCGAGGACACGGCCGAGCTTTCGCTGAATCACCCCCATGTCGTGCGTCTCGAAAGCCGCCCGGGCGGGTTCGACGGCAACGGCGTCGTGACGATCCGCGACCTGCTGCGCAATACGCTGCGGATGCGGCCGGATCGCATCATCGTTGGCGAAGTGCGCGGCGGCGAGGTGCTCGAGATGCTGCAGGCGATGAATACTGGGCACGACGGATCAATGGGCACCGTCCATGCGAGTTCGCCGCGCGAGTGTCTGTATCGCCTCGAGATGCTGGCCGGTTTCGCGGGGTTCCAGGGAACGGAATCGAGCCTGCGTCGGCAGATCGCGAATGCCATCGACTTCATCGTGCAGATCGGCCGGCTGTCGAACGGCCGGCGCCGGATTCTTTCGATCACCGAAGTGACCGGTCTGTCGGACAACATCATCGCGACCCAGGAGCTGTATCGCTATGAGGCGCGCGTGACGCCCGAGGGCGAAGAGGTCGACAACTGGGAGTCGCTCGGCATTCATCCGCATTCGCCGAAGCTCGCACGCTTCCGTCAGTCGCTGCAGGCCGCCGGCTTTGGCGGTGGCGGTGGCGGCGGTGGTTTCGGTGGCGGATTCGGCCGCGGGGGCGGGGGTTTCAATGTATAGCCTGATGGCCGGCGCGCTTGCAATGGCGCTGCTTTGCGTTGCTGCCGCGTTGATGCTGTGGCGGCATGGCGAGGCGAAACGCGGCCGCGCCGACGTGCAGCGCTTCATCGATAGCCGCATCGAACCGGCCGCGCGGGCGGCGGGGGCGATTCAGCGCGACGCGCGGCCGGCGCCGCACGTCGCGTCAGCGCCCGGCGCGGCGCGCGCGCAATCCGCCACACCGGCTTCGCGCTGGGCACACTGGCGCGAGTACGCGACGGAATACCTCGCCAATGTGGCAAGTCGTGCGGGGATCGAGGATGCACGCGGCAAGGCGCTTCTTGCGCTACTGGGATTGGCCGCGGTCGGGCTCGTCGCCGGTAACCGGGGCGGCTGGCTCGCTTGCATCGCCGCGCTCGTGTGCGGCGCGTCGCTGCTCGCGTTCTGGCTCGTGTCCCGCATTCAGCGGCGGCGCCTGACGATCGTGCGCCAGTTGCCGTCGTTCCTCGACGGCATCGTACGTCTCGTCACGCTCGGCAACAGCGTGCCGGCGGCGTTCCAGGCTGCGCTGCTGACGACGGAGGCGCCGTTGCGCGGGTGTCTGGACCACGTATCGCGGATGTTGCGCACGGGGGTCGAGATCGACCGTGCGATGGGGCATATCGCGAGCGTCTATCAGACCAAGGAGTTCGAACTGGTCGGGTCGGTGCTGCGGCTCTCGGTCCGGTACGGCGGGCGCGCTGACGTCATGCTCGACCGGATGTCGACGTTCATGCGCGACCTCGAGCAGGCCGAGCGGGAGCTGGCTGCGATGTCGTCGGAGACCCGGTTGTCCGCGTGGGTGCTGGTCATGTTGCCGATTGCGATCGGCAGTTTCGTGATCGCGACGAATCCGCTCTATCTCCAGTCGATGTGGAACGACTACACCGGCCGTCAGCTGTTGTTCATCGCCTTCATGCTGCAGTTCGCGGGCGGGATCTGGTTGTACCACATGGCCAAACTCAGGTGACGGCATGACAGCCAATCAACTCGGTTCGCTCGCACTGGCTCTCGGCGCACTCGGCGTCGTGCTGCTGGCACTGCTCGCGGTGCGCCGCGCGGGTGCGCAGACGCGCAGCGACCGCACGCTGTCCAGTGCGCTCGAGCGGCGCACCGCGACGCTGGAGGCAACGGGTGCGCGGGCCGCCCAGCAGTCCGATGAATCCCGGCCGAATCCGGTCGGGCGGGACGCGGGGGCCAGGCCGTCGTTCGTCGTGCAATGGCTGGACCGCCTGTCGATGGTCGGGACGCGCCTGCTCGATACCCGTCTGGGCCGGTATCTCGTCGCCGACGAAGATCGGCTGCTGCTGGAGCAGTGCGGCTACGCCGACACGCGCACCCGCGGGCTGTTTCTGAGCGCGCGGCTCGCCTGCGCGATCGTCGTGCCGTTGCTGTTCCTCGTGCTGATGGGCCCGCAGCTGACCGGCGCGCAATGGCGGGCCGGCGGAGGCATCGCGCTCGTCACCGGTTTCATGTTGCCGAAGCTCTACCTGCGACGTCGTGCTGCACAGCGCAGGCAATCCGTGATCGACGAACTGCCGCTGCTGGTCGACATGCTTCGCTTGCTGCAGGGGGTTGGATTGTCGCTCGACCAGAGCATCCAGGTCGTGACGAACGACTTCAAGGGGATGATGCCCGTGCTGTCGCTGGAAATGGAAATCGCCCAGCGGCAATTCGCTGCCGGCCGGACGCGCGAGCAATCGCTTCAGCGGCTGTCGTCCGGTTTCGAGAACGAGGATCTGCGTGCGATCGTGCGGCTGCTGATCCAGGTCGACAAACACGGCGGCGCGGTACAGGAGCCGCTCAAGCAGTTCGGTGACCGGTTGCGCGAGGCACGCCGCGCGATGCTGCGCGAACGGATCGGCAAGCTGACGGTGAAGATGACGGGCGTGATGATCCTGACGTTGCTGCCGGCGCTGCTGATCGTGACGGCCGGGCCGGGAATGATCTCGGTGTTGCGCGCGCTGAGCCAGGCGCAGCCCTGATGCCGGAAAGCCAAGGAAGCAAGATGAGACGCATCGATGAATTCGTGAAAGTGGCCGGCGTGCTGGCGATGGTGGGCCTGCTCGGCGCATGCTCGGCGTTCAAGGAAAGCGGGTACGGCGTCGGTCCGCAAGCCGAGCGCGCGGCGCTGATGGACGCGGCGGCGCAGAAGCAGGCGGCGCCGGATACGCCCGGCATGTATCTCGGCCTGATCGAGCGGATGCAGTCGCAAGGGCTGTATTACGCGTCGCTGGCGCATATCGACGCATACGAAAAACAGTACGGCGCATCGCCGCAGACGATCCTGCTGCGCGCCGATGCCTTGCGCATGACGGACCAGCCCGCCGCGAGCGCCGCGGTGTATACGCAGTTGCTCAACACGACGCTCGCCGCGCGCGGCTATCGCGGTCTCGGGCTGATTGCCGGCGGCGCGGGCGATTTTCCGCGCGCCGCGCAGGCGCTGTCGCAGGCCACCGTGCTGGCGCCGACCGATGCGTCGACGCTTTCGGATCTCGCCTACGCGAAGCTGCGCTGCGGCGATGTCGAGGGAGCGCGCATTCCATTGATGAAGGCTGCCGAACTCGACCAGAGCAACCCGAAGATCATCAGCAACCTGGTGCTGTACCTGCTCGCATCCGGCCGGACCCACGATGCGCAGAAGCTGATGGCGCAGCAGAAGCTGTCGACGGACGTTCGCAACGACATCCGCAACGATGCGACGAGAATCACCGCGGCGGCACGCACGTGGCGTCGCGCGTCCCAGGTGCCGGCTCCGGTTTCCACGCCGATCGGTTCGGGGAGCGTGGTCGACGTGTCGGGCTCGGATGTCGCGAAGCGTCCGTCCCCGGTGGCGAACATCCAGGGATTCGATCCGACTGCGCCGTTGCTGCAGCGGTTTGCACAATGAAAAAGGCATTGGGGGGAACTGACATGACGAACAACAAGAATCCTGGTCGCGTGGCACGTGTGTGCCAGGGTGTCGCGCTTCTCGTGCTCATGGGGGCCGCGACCGCGGCGTATAGCGATCAGCCGGCGCCCGACGCGTCGGAAATCGGTCATGCAACGAACGCACTGCTGGCGTTCCAGCGTGACGGACGTGCGGCCGGACCGGCGTTGCCGGTACTGGGCGATACCGCGTCGCTGTCCTATCAACGTTATCTCGAATCGTTCAAGCACAAGATTCCGGAATCGATGGGGTCGCCGGTCAGCTCGAGCGGCAACGGATCGTCCGGCGGGCAGAGTTCATCGCAGTCGTATTGAGCGGAGCCGCGATGAGCATTGCTCGACATGCATCGAACCGGATGGCCGGACCCGGTCGCGCGTCGCCGCGGCGGCAGCGGGGTTCGGTCGTCGTCACGGCAGCAGTGTGGATCCTGCTGTCGATGGTGATTCTCGGTTCGGTCGATATCGGCAACGTCTTTTTCACGCGCCGCGACATGCAGCGCGTGGCCGATCTTGCTGCGCTCGCCGCGGTTCAGAAGCTGGACGACACGTGTGCGAGCGTGACCTCCGTGGCCACGAGCAACGCCACGACGAACGGCTTCACGCTGGACGGCAGCGGCACCACGTCGCTGTCGGCCGAATGCGGTTATTGGGCACCGTCGGCGACCGGGACGGCGAGTTCCTTCTATTCGTCGAAATCGACGGTGCCGCTCGCGACGCAGTTGAATGCCGTGCGGGTGACGGTCTCCAAGACGCTGCCGTATTTCTTCTTCGGGCCGACCCGCACCGTGACCGCCACGTCGACCGCGAAGGCAACCAACATCGATACCTTCTCGATCGGCGCGACGCTGGCCGCGGTGGGCGGCGTCGGCTGCTCGGGCGTGCCGAGCGGGAACCCCGGCCTGGTGAACGCGTTGCTGGGCTCGCTGTTGCAGGGGCAGGGCGGCACGCCGCTGAACCTCAATCTCGTGTCCTATCAGGGGCTCGCCTGTGCGAACGTCAAGCTCGGCGACATCGCCGTCGCGCTGCAGTCGCTGTCGGTCGGCAACGGTACGATCGGCGGACTGGTCAATGCCAACGCGTCGGTCGGCACCTTGCTCAACGCGATGGTGGCGGCCGTCAACAAGACGACTACGCTGGGTACGACGGTGCAGACAAGCGCAACCGGCGCACTGACCACCCTCGCCAACCTGAGCCTGCTCAGCAACACGGCACTCAAGGTCGCCAGCCTGACCGGACAGGGCGCCACGTCGCTGCTGACGCTGGGCCTTGCGAACACGCAGGCGGCGGCGGACGCGACCGTGAACGTGCTCGATCTCGTGATGGCGATGGCGCAGATCTCGCAGGCCGGCAAGCCGGGCGTGGTGATCGGCGCCAACGTGCCGCTGACGCTGCCGAACGGCAACTCGGTTTCGATCGTCCAGTTGCAGGCGCAGGTCATCAGCCCGCCGACCATTGCGGTCGGCGAAGGCGGGAAGGACAAGAACGGCGCGTGGCGGACGGTGGCGACGAACGCACAGGTCGGCCTGTATCTCGTCGTCAACCTGGGCGTGAATCCGCTGCCGGTCGTGGTGTCCGCGAACGTGTATCTGCCGCTTTACGTGCAGCTGGGCGCCGGCAGCGCGACACTGCTGTCGACCAACTGCCTGACGTCGCCGAATTCCGCGACGATCACCGCGCAGCCGAGTGTCGCCAATCTCTGCATCGGCCAGCCGCCGCTCACGGCCGGCAATCTGCTGAACCTTCCGGCGAACTACAGTTGCACGTCGCCGGCCAAGGTGCTTGACGTCCTGGTTCTGTTGGGTGCCGTCGAGGTGTCCGCCACCGTCTCCAACGTGTCCGTGAATCTGGCTGCCAGTCCGGCGACCAATACGTTCTACGGGCGCGGAGGAAGCGATCCATCGAATTACTGGACGACCAATACGAACGCACTGGGTTCGGCGGTAGGTAACGCGCTGGCAGGCCTGAGCCATGCGCAGATCACGCCCACCGTGAGTGTCCTGTTCGGGCTCGTCTCGGTCACGATCACACCGGATTTCCTTTCATCGCTGCTGTCGGTACTGACCACCGTCCTGAGCCCGCTTTTGACCGCGCTCGACGGTATCATCGACCCGTTGCTGGACTTGCTCGGCGTCCAGCTCGGTGCCGCCACGGTGCATCAGATGTCGCTGACCTGCGGCGTCGCGCAAACAGTCAGCAATTAGAGAAGCAAGACCACCCGATGAGAACCACGCCCGCAATCGAAGAGCTCGACCTGTACGTCTGGGAAGGCAAGGCGGACATTGTCGACCGCGTCGCCCGGTGCATGGCGAGCTTCGACGTCGAAGTGATCCGCGCCGACAACGCGGAGATCTCGCCCGAGCGCGCCGCCTTGCGGCCGTCGCTGGCGATCATCAGCGTGACGATGATCGAAATCGGCGCCGCGTTCCTGCGTGACTGGCAGGCCAACATCGGCATGCCGGTCGTCTGGGTCGGCGCGGCGCGCGATCACGACGCGTCGCAGTATCCGCCCGAGTATTCGCACATCCTGCCGCTCGACTTCACGTGTGCCGAACTGCGCGGCATGATCGGCAAGCTCGTCACGCAGCTGCGGGCGCATACGGCCGAAACGTCGCATCCGACCGAACTCGTCGCGCACTCGGAATCGATGCAGGCCCTGCTGCATGAAGTCGATACGTTCGCCGATTGCGACACCAACGTGTTGCTGCACGGCGAAACCGGCGTCGGCAAGGAGCGCATCGCGCAGCTGCTGCACGAAAAACATTCGCGCTACCGGCATGGCGAATTCGTGCCCGTGAACTGCGGCGCGATTCCCGACGGCCTGTTCGAATCGCTGTTCTTCGGTCATGCGAAAGGATCGTTCACGGGCGCGGTTGTTGCGCATAAAGGCTATTTCGAGCAGGCGGGCGGCGGTACGCTGTTTCTCGACGAAGTCGGCGATCTGCCGCTGTACCAGCAGGTCAAGCTGCTGCGCGTGCTCGAGGATGGCGCGGTGCTTCGCGTCGGCGCGACGACGCCGGTCAAGGTCGATTTCCGGCTGGTCGCGGCGAGCAACAAGAAGCTGCCGCAGCTCGTGAAGGATGGCCTGTTCCGTGCCGATCTCTACTACCGGCTCGCGGTGATCGAGCTCAGCATTCCGTCGCTGGAAGAGCGCGGCGCCGTCGACAAGATCGCGCTGTTCAAGTCGTTCGTCGCGCAGGTCGTCGGCGAGGAGCGGCTCGCTCAGTTGTCCGACCTGCCGTACTGGCTGACGGATTCCGTCGCGGACAGCTATTTCCCCGGCAACGTGCGTGAACTGCGCAACCTCGCCGAGCGTGTCGGCGTGACGGTGCGGCAGACGGGCGGGTGGGATGCCGCACGGCTGCAGCGGTTGATCGCGCACGCGCGCAGTTCGGCCCAGCCGGTCCCGGCGGAGAGTGCGGCCGAGGTGTTCGTCGACCGCAGCAAGTGGGACATGAACGAGCGCAACCGCGTCATCGCGGCGCTCGACGCAAACGGCTGGCGGCGTCAGGATACGGCGCAGCAGCTCGGCATCAGCCGCAAGGTACTGTGGGAAAAAATGCGCAAATACCAGATCTTCGACGAGGAGCCCGAGACCCGCGAAAGTGAGTAATTAATGAGATAAAATCGCGCTGAATTACAACGACTCGGGCGGGAATAGAACTTCATGAGCCATATGACGGGGTTGGGAAGGGCGTGCGTATTGTTCGCCCTGGCGGGAGGCATGCAGGGCGCATACGCGCAAAGTCTGGCGGACAGCGGTTCGCCGGCCGTACAGCAGGCATCGGCGCCGGTGGCGGCGATGCCGGTGATCGATTCGCAGACGTCGCTGCAGCCGCAGGCGGGCGAGTCGACGGGGCCGAGCACGGTCGACGACCTGCAGCGCCAGATCCAGGCGCACACGCTGACGGAAATGCGCACGAGCTACAACGGCAGCTACGGTGCGAGCCTGCTGTTCAACGTGAAGGACGGTGCGTACTTCGTCGCGCTGTTTCAGCAGAAGGCGTTCTGGCGCGTCATCAAGACTTACGACGAAACGCGTGCGGAAGCGATCTATCGCGATTTCTCGCGCCAGGCGGAGCGGCTGGCCGTGAACGAACTGCGGGCGGCAAAGCTGGAATCGCAGAAGGCACAAATGGACAAGCAGATCGAGGTCACGCAGGATCGCGCGCGGCGTCTGCAGGCCGATATCTCGATCGCACGCCAACAGCAGGCGGCGGTGGCGGATCGCCAGAAGAGCGTACGCAACGAGACGGCCGCATTGCAGGCGCAGCAGGCCGAGCTTCAGTCGCAACTGCGTGCGTTGCAGCAGCAGGTGCGTTCGTTGCAGCGTGAGGCCGATGCGGGCCTGCCGGCGACGGCACGCTGAACCCGGCGGCGGTGCGGCGACATGCCGCGCCGGCCGCACAAGTAAAAAGGGCAAGCCGGTTGGCTTGCCCTTTTGCTTTACTGGCCGTCCGGCACGATTCGCCGGCGGCGCGTCACGATGACCGGCCCGTTGCCGCCGCGGGAATCCGACGGGGACGCGTTGCCGGATGCGTCGCCGGTGTCGCGCGGTGCGCCATAGCTTTCGCGCGGTTCACGGGGTTCGCGCGGGGCGCCGTAGCCTTCGCGCGGCTCGCGCGAGCCGTAACCTTCACGCGGTTCGCGGGAGCCGTAGCCGCCGTCGCCGCGCGATTCACGCGGGCCGCCGTGCGAGCCGTACGGGCTGTGACCGCCGCCTTCACGGCCGCCGGGGCGCCCGCCGGTGCGCGGCCCGCGGGGGCCGCTGCCGCCCGGGCGCGAGCCGCCCGTGTCGAGCTGGATCGTGGAAATCGCGCGCTTGTAGATGCCTTGCAGACCCACGGGGGTGCGCAGCATCACCAGGTACTGGTCGAACGACTCGATGCACCCCGTCAGACGAATGCCGTTGACGAGATAGATTTCAACGCGCTTACGTTCCTTGCGCGCCGAATTGATGAAGTCGTTTTGCGGATGGGATTCTGCGGGATTGGCCATTGAGGTGCGGCAGGAGCCTGCGTCAGAGAATATGTTGTGCGTGTGTGTGGCGTGTTCGTCCACAAGGTGTTTGGCGGGATTCTACCCTGTTCAATCGGGGAGCGCGTAGTCGTGATTGTGTCGAACCGTAACCCACTATAGACGTTCCAGCGCATTTTCGCGATTCGGCCAAACGGCTAATGCCGTTTCGTTACGCCGCGTTACGACTCTCGCAATGCCGTATCACCTTGGCTCGCGCGCGACGCTTACATTGGTCGCGCGAGCCGGGCGGGCCGGCATATCAGGGATTCAGAACATGAACAAGAGGCAATGGGCAGGGTGGGTCGGGAGCGTGGCGTTGCTGGCTTCCGGCAGTGCGATGGCGGGGCATGTCGACCTGTCGGTCGGCATCGGTGTACCGGTCGCGCCGGTCTATGTCGAGCCGGCGCCGGTCTATGTGGCGCCGCAGCCGGCTGTCGTCGCCTATCCGGGCTACGGATACGGCTACGACGGCGAAGACGACGACGATCGCTATCGCAAGTGGCGCAAGCATTATTACAAGCATTGGCACCGCCACCACGGCGACGACGAGGACGATTGAGCCCGAGACCAGCCCCGGCGGCACGCATCAGAACGCATAGTCGGGGTTTTTCGGGTCGAATGCGGTGTCGTCGAGCGTCACCGGCGCGATTTTCTCGATGACGATCCGCTCGAAGATCTTGCCGTCGTTGTCATACGACTCGACGGTCCTGAAATAGGGCGCATGCAGGTCGAGCCCGAGGACTTCCTTCTTCGCGTAGAACTGCGGCCGGCCGGTCGGTGTTTCGTAGGTGAGCGTAACGACCCGTACGCCGTTGATCGTTCGGGCTTCCACATCGGTCGGCCGCTGCACGCCGGCTTCCAGGTATTTCTTCCCCTCGGTCAGGTACAGGTTCGTGATGAATTCGGTGCCGAGATCCTTCACCTGGTGATTCGACTGGGCGCGCGCGAGTGCGCCGTCGATGGCCGTCCACAGTGGAATCTTGCCGAGCAGGCCGCCGAGGTGGCCGTACATCTCGTCCTTGCGCTGCGTCGTGTCGTAGATGGTCTCCTGTCCGGCATGCGCGCCGCCCGGGAGCCATTTCGCGTAGACGCGCAGCGGCTCGCGGGTGGTCTTCACGAGCATGCGGTCGGGCGTATCGGACCATTTTCCGCTGATGCGTTCCTGGCGCACCATCGTGAACTGGTAGGACGGATAGCCGTTCGGACCGTTACGGATATAGAGCGGCACGGCGAGCGGATCGAGTGCCTTGAAGAGCGCGGTGAGCGTGGCGTCATCGAGTTGAGCGAGCGTGCCGCGCTGCGCGGCCGTGCGCAGCCAGCGCGCCTGCTGCGCGACCGGCTCGCGTACGACTTTCGCGAGATCGGCCGGCAGGGCGACCTCCTGTGCCGCACCCACGGCGCTGGCCGCTTCCTGCGCGTGCAGGCCGGTCTGGGCGAGCGACAGCATGCACGCGGCTGCCACGGCGGCGGCATGCCGCGCGTGGCGCTTCTTTCCTTCGTTCATCGACGGCGTCTCCCGGGGCGATGGATCGTTCAGCCTTGCTTCGCGGCCTTGATTTTGGCGAGTTCCTCGTCGCGCAACGCACGGCGCAGGATCTTGCCGACGTTCGTCTGCGGCAGCGCGTCGCGGAATTCGACGAATTTCGGCATCTTGTAGCCGGTCAGGTTCTTGCGGCAGTGCGCGAGCACGTCGTCGACCGTCAGCGACGGGTCGCGGCGCACGACGAACACCTTGATCCGTTCGCCCTGTACCTCGTCAGGAATACCGATCGCCGCGGCTTCGCTGATGCCCGGATGCATCACCAGCACTTCCTCGATCTCGTTCGGATACACGTTGAAGCCCGACACGAGGATCATGTCCTTCTTGCGGTCGATCAGGCGGATGAAGCCGCGCTCGTCCATCACGCCGATGTCGCCGGTGGCGAGCCAGCCGTCGGCGTCGATCACCTTCGCCGTCTCGTCGGGGCGCTGCCAGTAGCCGCGCATCACCTGCGGACCGTGCACGCACAGCTCGCCCGGTTCGCCGACGGGCGCCCAGGTGCCGTCCTCGCGGCGAAAGCGCACGACGGTGGACGGCGCGGGCAGGCCGATCGAACCGCTGAACGCGGCCATGTCGTTCAGGTCCACGGGGTTCATCGTCACGATCGGCGAGCACTCGGTCAGGCCGTAGCCTTCGACGACCGGCCGGCCCGTCACCTGCTGGAAGCGCTCCGCGACCGCGCGCTGCATCGCCATCCCGCCGGCCATCGCGAGCTTCAGCTTCGAGAAATCGCGCTTGCGGAATTCCTCGTTGTCGAGGAACGCGTTGTACAGCGTGTTGATGCCGGTGATGCCGGTGAACGTCTCGTTGCGGATGATCTTCATCACCATCGTCATGTCGCGCGGGTTCGCGATCAGGATGTTGCGCCCGCCGAGCCCCATGAAGATGAATGCGTTCACCGTCAGTGAATAGATGTGATACAGCGGCAGCGGCGTGAGCACGGTTTCGACGTCGCCCGAGACCTGGTCGGCGATCCAGGCCTTCGCCTGCAGCAGGTTCGCGATCAGGTTGCCGTGCGTGAGCATCGCGCCTTTCGCGACGCCGGTCGTGCCGCCCGTGTATTGCAGGAACGCGAGGTCGTCGCGCGTGATCTGCACCGGCTGCGGCTTGCCGCGCGCCCCGAGTGCGAGGGCGGAGCGCAACCGGACGGCCTGCGGCAGGTGGTAGGCCGGCACGAGCTTCTTCACGTGCTTCAGCACGAAATTGATCAGGCGTCCTTTCGCGTTGAAGCCGTCGGCGAGCAGGTCGCCGAGCGCGGTGACGACGATGTTCTTCACCTGCGTTTCCGGCAGCGCATCCTGCAGCGTGCGCGCGAAGTTCTCGAACACGACGATCGTCTGCGCGCCGCTGTCCTTCAGCTGGTGCGCGAGTTCGCGCACGGTGTAGAGCGGATTGACGTTGACGACGATCGCGCCGGCCTTCAGCGTGCCGAACAGCGCGACCGGGTACTGGAACGTGTTCGGCAGCATGATCGCGACGCGGTCGCCGGGCTTGATGCCGATGCTTTGCAGGTACGACGCGAACGCGTCGACTTTCTGCGCGAGCGTGCGGTAGGTCATCGAGGCGCCTGCACTCACGTAGGCGACGCGCTCGGCGAAGCGGCTCGTGCATTCGTCGAAGAACTGCACGAGCGACGCGTATTGCGTGACGTCGATGTCGTGCGGGACGCCAGGCGGGTATGACGCGTACCAGATGCCGTCGGTGTTCGGCGGAACCTGGGCCGCTGCGGTTGCTGCGGAAGATGACATGACGTGTCTCCGGTCTTTGCTCTCGGCGAGGGCGGGCGCTTCGGCGCCGGCCCTCGCCCCATGCCGCACGGTCGATCGACGGGGCGCCTCGACACCTCGCACGACCGCGCGTTTCAATCAAATCGTGAACAGGAAGCCGCGCGTGGCCTCGCGCGCTCAGTTCGTGGAATGCAGCGTCGCCGCGCCGACGGAGGTCGGGGCCGACTGCGGCAGCCCGAACGCTTCGCTGGCCCCCGCATCGTCGAGCACGGCCGCGAAGATCGACAGTTGCGCGCTGTCCGGCATCGGCGCTTTCAGTGCGGCGACGATCAGCGACGACAGTCGCGCGATCATCTGCACGTCGTTCATCGTGCGGCCTTGCGAGAACTCGTCGATCAGGCTTTCCGTTTCGGCACCCGCGAGCGCACCGGACAGCGCGCCGATCGCGAAGTGCAGGCGCCAGCCGAGCTCCGTGCGCGGCAGGTGCGGCAACGCGCGCTGGAACGCGTCGAAGAAGCGACCCGCGACGCTCGCGTAGTGCGCGGTCAGGAAGTTGCGCACGAACGGCGACGGATCGGTGTACGCACGGCCGATCAGGCGCAGGAAGCCGGGGCCGCCGCGTTCTGGATCGCGCGACGCTTTCAGCGCGGGAATGAACATCGCGCCGAGCACGTGTTCGCAGGTGATGTGGGTGCCGAGTTGCGCATCGAAGCGGTCGAGGATGCCGAGGCGTTCCTGGTTGAGCTGGTCGAGCCGGCGCGACAGCATCGCGTGGATCAGCGCTTCCTTGCTGCCGAAGTGGTAGTTGACCGCGGCGAGGTTGACCGCCGCGCGCGAGGTGATCTGGCGCATCGACATCGCCTCGAAGCCATGTTCGATGAAGAGATCCTCGGCCGCATCGAGAATGCGTGCCTTCGTCCCGCCGGTCTGCCGCGTGCCGGATGACCGTGCCCCGGACGGCCGTCCCGCGGATGGCCGTCCCTCCTGACTTACTGCCATGTCCCGCCTCCCATGCCGGTCGCCCGGCCGCGAACTGGTGATTTGTTTGTCTGATTCAAACAGTCGTTTTTATTAAGATAAAAAATCGCGGACCGAGCGGGCAAGCGGGGAATCTGGACAAATTCCTCTAGTTCGATGTGCGAATGCGGAAAGTCTCGCGCGTGCCCTCGACCGGACGGGGCACGCGCGATGATGCGGTGCGGCAATGCGCGGGGTCAGGCGACCGTGCTACGCGTATTGACCGATTGCGTCATGTCGATGCCGCGCCGCTCGCGGCTGAACAGGATCAGCACGGCGATCACGACGGCGACGATGCCGGCCACGAGCGCGAGCGCGAAGCCGTAATTGTTGTGGTTCGAAACGGCGAGCGAGGCCTGCATCGTTGCGTTGCCCGACGCGAGCAGGTTGCCGAGCTGGTAGACGACGCCGGGGAAGGTCGCGCGGATCTCGTCGGGCGAGATCTCGTTCAGGTGAACCGGGATCACGCCCCACGCACCCTGCACCGAGATCTGCATCAGGAATGCCCCCGCGGCGAGGGCGACCGGGCCGCTCGAGAACGCCCACAGCGGCAGCACGGGCAGGGCGATCAACGCGGCGATGAAGATGGCGCGGCGGCGTCCGATCCGTTCCGAGATCGCGCCGAACGACAGGCCGCCGACGATCGCACCGATGTTCAGCACGATCGTGATCCACGACACGGTATGCGGATCGAAGTGATGCTGTTCGCGCAGGAACGTCGGATAGAGATCCTGCGTGCCGTGCGAGAAGAAGTTGAATGCGGTCATCAGCACGATCGCGTAGATCGTGAGCTTCCAGTTCTGCTTCAGTGTGCTGCCGAGGCTCGGGCGCGGGCGCTTTTCCATCTGCTTCCATGCCGGCGATTCGGGCACGTGCGAGCGCACGTACAGCACGAGCAGCGCGGGCAGCACGCCGACCATGAACATTCCGCGCCAGCCGATGTACTGGTAGAACAGGCCGAACACGACGGACGCGAGCAGGTAGCCGCTCGGATAGCCGGCCTGCAGCAGCCCCGACACGAAGCCGCGCGCATGGGTCGGCACGGTTTCCATCGTCAGTGCGGAGCCGACACCCCATTCGCCGCCCATCGCGACGCCGAACAACGCGCGCAGCACGAGCAGCGCGGTCAGGCTCGGCGCGAAACCCGACGCGAGCTCGAGCAGCGAGTAGCAAGCGATGTTGACCATCAGCGTGGGGCGACGGCCGAAGCGATCGGCGAGCCGGCCGAAGATCAGGGCGCCAAGCGGGCGCATCGCGAGCGTCAGGGTGAGCGCGAACGCGACGGCGGGAATCGTCGATCCGAATTCGGCGGCGATGTCCTTCAGCACGAAGACCATCAGGAAGAAATCGAACGCATCGAGCGTCCAGCCCAGGTAGGCGGCGATCGTGACGTTGCGTTGCTCGCGGGTCCAGCTCATGTCCGAGGTCTCCTCGTTGGCTTGCGCGCTCACGTTGTGCATGCGGATGCCGGCCCGGCTTGCGCGCGGTGCGGGGGCATGGATCGAGTGTAGGCCGCGGTACCGGACGATGTGGGGCGCGATAACGTCGAATCGGGAATAATCCCTAGGAAATGAACTGTTTCGGAAATGGCAATGCCGTCGCATGAAACCGGCGACAGGCATCTGTATCCTTCCGGAAGGCTGTTTGTATTTATTTTGTAATGCGCCCGATGCGCATCGTCACCGAATCAGGAGTCCCGATGACCGAACGTTCCGCCGCCACGCTGCCCGTGCTCGAGACTGCGCGGCTGTGGTTGCGTCCGCGCGTGCTGGCCGATCTCGACGCGTGCCTCGCGATGGATCGCGATCCCGAGGTCACGCGGCACATCGCGGGGCCGTGGCACGATCCCGTCGAGCATCGGCGCTTCGTCACGCACCGGATCACGTGCGACTATCCGCCGGGCCTCGGCTACTGGTCGATCTTCGAGAAGACCGCGCCCGATGCGTTCGTCGGCTGGATCCTGCTGATTCCCGACTATGCGGACGGCGCGCACGACGTCGAGATCGGCTGGCGGCTGGTGCGTTCGACATGGGGGCGCGGCATCGCGAGCGAAGCCGCGGCGGCCGTCGTGCGTCACGCATTCGACACCGTGCGCCTGCCGCGCGTGATCGCCGATATCGCGGAAGCCAACAGCGGCTCGCTGAATGTCGCACGCAAGCTCGGGATGCGTCGCGTGAGCGTCGTGCACGACGGCATTCCTTACATTCGACATCGTCTCGAACGCAACGATCTGCGCGCATAGCACGGCGCCGAGCGTGGGCGGGCCATCGGGCGGTTGTCAGAGATCGTCAACCGGAGGCATATCGAGGTCATGACGTATTAACGGCTCGCGCGATCAGGAGTATCGTTGCCGGAATTTCGCAACATGGGGTACGACCATGGCTCTCGGCAACGATGTTCACCTGATTCCCGTCAAGCTTGAAGAACTGCGTCCCACGCAGATGACGGTCGGCTATCGCGAAGTGAAGGCGAAGCGCAAGCACTGGAAAGCGCTCAACAAGCGCGCGCGCAAGGCCGCGATCGAATCGCACTGGTTCCCGGCCGTGATTGGCCCGGGCGGGCTGCACTACATCACCGACCACCACCACCTCGGCCTCGCGCTGATCGAGGAAGGCGAGGCACGCGTGAACGCGATGCTGCTGAAGGACCTGTCGTGGCTCGACGACACGATCTTCTGGCGGATGATGGAGCACAACCAGTGGGTGCATCCGTTCGGCGCGGACGGCACGCGTCGCGACTATGCGAATCTGCCGAAGGCGCTGACGGGGCTCGTGGACGATCCGTACCGGAGCCTCGCCGGTGAACTGCGCACGGCGGGCGGCTATGCGAAGGATGCGACGCCGTTCAGCGAATTCCTGTGGGCCGACTACCTGCGCCAGCACGTGTCGCTCGACCAGATCCGCAAGAACTTCGCGAAGGCGCTCGATATCGCACTGCATCGCGCGCATGAGCAGGATGCACGCTATCTGCCCGGCTGGTCGGGCGTCATCGCCGTCAAGCCCTGACCGCCTCATGACGACCGCCCCGATCCGCCCCGACGCCGGCCCGCAGCATGCCGACCATTTCGCCGCGCTCGACGCGGCCTCGCCGCCGGCCACGCGACGCATCGGTCTCGATGCGCTGGCCGGCCTGTCGATCGCGGGGCTGCTGATCCCCGAGGCGGTCGCGTACGCGGGGCTCGCGAACCTGCCGCCGCAGGCCGGTCTCATCGCGTTGCTGTCGGGGCTCGTCGTCTATGCGCTCACCGGCAGCAGCCGCTTCGCGATCGTGTCGTCGACGTCGTCGTCGGCCGCCGTGCTCGCGGCGACGGTGCTCGCGGAGTCGGGGATGGCGCTTGCGGCGCAGCTCGCGCTCGCGGCGGCGCTCGTCGCGATGACGGGCGTGCTGTTCATCCTGGCGGGCGCCGCGCGGCTCGGCGGCATGTCGGACTTCGTCGCACGGCCGGTGTTGCGCGGCTTCACGTTCGGCCTCGCGCTGACGATCGTCGTCAAGCAGTTGCCGAAGATCCTCGCGATCTCCGTGCAGCACAGCGATGCGCCGCATGTCGCGCTCGACCTGATCACCGGCGCGCCGCATGCGAATCTCGCGAGCGTCGTAGTCGGCGCAATTGCACTGGCGTTGCTGTTCGCGCTCGGGCGGAGCTCACGCGTGCCCGCGACACTCGTCGTGATCGTGCTGTCGATCGCAGCCGGCTATGCGATCGACTGGCAGCGATACGGGATCGCGATCGTCGGCCACATCGATTTCAAGCATATCGAGTTCGGCCTGCCGACCCTCGACCGCAACGCGTGGATGCAGACCATCGAGCTTGCGTTCGCGCTGATGCTGATCCTGTACGCGGAATCGTACGGGTCGATCCGCAACTTCGCGCTGAAGCACGGCGACAGCGTGTCGCCGAACCGCGACCTCGTCGCGCTCGGCTGCGCGAACCTCGTGTCGGGCCTGCTGCACGGGATGCCGGTCGGTGCGGGCTATTCGGCGACCTCGGCGAACGAAGCGGCCGGTGCGCAGTCGCGCTTTGCCGGCCTGTGGGCGGCGGGCGTGGTCGCACTGATCGTCTGGCTGCTGCTGCCGCAGCTCGCGCGCACGCCGGAGCCCGTGCTCGCGGCGATCGTGGTCTTCGCGGTCAGCCACTCGCTGCATCCGTCGGTATTCCGGCCGTACTGGGCCTGGCACCGCGACCGGCTCGTCGTGATCGCCGCGCTGCTCGCGGTGCTGGTGCTCGGCGTGCTGCACGGCCTGCTCGCGGCCATCGGCGTGAGTCTGCTGCTGACGCTGCGCAAGCTGTCCGAGCCGAATGTCAGCGTGCTCGGCAGGCTGCGCGACAGTCACGATTTCGTCGACGTGGCGAGCCATGCCGACGCGAAGCCGGTGCCTGGCGTGCTGATCGTGCGGCCCGAAGCGCAACTGTTCTTCGCGAATGCGGACCGGATGCTGAACCGCGTGCGTGCGCTGATGAAGGCCGCGCCGGACGCGCATACCGTGATGCTGAGCCTCGAGGAAACGCCGGACATCGACAGTACGACGATCGAGTCGTTACGCACGTTCGCGGCAGAATGCACGGCGCGCGGGTTGCGGCTCGCGATCGTGCGGCTCAAGGTGCACGCGCTGCACGCGCTGCGCCGAGCGGCGGACGATACGCTGCACGACGATGCGATGTCCGAACTGAGCGTCGACGAGAGCCTGCAACTGCTGCAGGCCGGGATGCCGCCGAACGGCAGCGGCGGCACGACCGCCGCGTGACGAGGCGGCGCGCCGGCGCGCGCTATGGCGAAACCACGGCGTCGGCGGAGCGATCGATCATGGCGGTCACTTCGGCCGCCGTCGGCGCATAGGCGCCTGCATGCGCACAGGCGACCGCCGCGCACGCGGCTGCGTAGCGCAGATGTTCGGCGAGTGATGCGTCGGGACGCGCGAGCTGGCTCGCGAGCCAGCCGCCGATGCTCGCATCGCCGCAGCCGACGGTGTCGGCCACTTCGGTCGGGAACGCGGGCTGGAACAGCACGATGTCGCGATGCAGGAGCTGCATGCCGGATGCCCCGCGCGTGACGAGCATCGCGGCGTCCGGCGCCCATGCGCGCAATTGCGCGAGCGCGGCGGCTTCATCGAGTTCGGGAAAGAGCCCGCGCAGATCCTCGTCGGACACCTTGATCCAGTCGGCGAGCCCGGCCAGTCGGCGCAGTGTGTCGCGATACGACGGCGCGGCCATCGGTGCGCGGAAGTTCGGGTCGAACGAGATCCGCTTGCCGGCCGCCCGCGCCGCTTGCGCAACCTCGATCAGGCGCGACGCGAGCGGCTCGCGCACGACACCGAGCGAGCCGACGTGCACGATCTCGGCTGCGTCGAGTGCGCCGGCGGGCAGGTCCGCCGGATCGAACGCGAGATCGGCGCTGTTCTCGCCGATGAAGAAGTAATGGGGCGGTTGCTTCGACACGACCATCGCGAGCAGCGGCGCGCGATCGACCTGCCGGATGAAGCGCGGGTCGAGCCCCGCGTCGGCGCTCTTGCGCATCAGCTCGTCACCGAAGGTGTCGCGGCTGACCGTGCCGGCGAAGGCCGTCGGCACGCCGAGTCGCGCACCGACGCGCGCGACGTTCCAGCATGAGCCGCCGGCGACGCTGTGCCAGTGCTGCGCGTCGTCGCGGATGAAATCGGTCAATGCTTCGCCGAATACGATCAGGCGGGGAAACGTCGTCGTCATGTCGAAACCTTGTGCCGCGGTGGTATGCGCGGCGATGCAGCGGTTGATCTGAAAAGGCGGGCAGTGCGGGCCGTCGCGTGCTGCGACGCGGCCCGACACCGCCCGGTTGCGCAGTTGGGCGCGATCAGCGCGGGGTGCTCCAGCCCTTGTAGCTCTTCACGTTGTCGCGCGTGATGAGCGTCGGCTCGATCAGGATCATCGGGTTGGCCGGCTTCTGGCCGTTCATGATGCCGTAGCCGACGTTGACGGCCTGCTGCGCCATCGCCCACGGGTCCTGGCTCGACGACGCCTGCACGAGCGTATTCGACTTGAGCGCGACCTCGATATCGGGTGCGCCGTCGACCGACGTGATCACGATGTTCGGGCGGTTCAGCTGTTTCGCGGCGAGATCGCTGCCGATCGCCTGCGGGTCGTTGATCGTGAACACCGCGTCGAGCTTCGGAAAGCGCGTCAGGTAGCCCTGCATCGCGTTCATCCCGCCTTCACGCGAGCCCTTGCCGTCCTGGTCACTCGACAGCACCTTGATGCCGGCGCTTTTCGCGAGCACGGTCTTGCAGCCGTTGACGCGATCGATCACGGCCGACACCTGCGGGCCGTTCTCGATGATCACGTTGCCCTTGCCGTTGAGCTTCTTCGCGATGTAGTCGCATGCCAGCTCGCCGGCCTTCACGTTGTTGGTCTGCACGGTCGCGTTCGCGCCGGCCGCCGCGACGTCGACCGCAACGACCGTGATGCCGGCCGCCTGCGCCTTCTTCACCGCCGGCTCGATCGCCTTCGGATCGGTTGCGTTGAGCAGGATCATGTCGACGTGTGCGGAGATGAAGTTGTCGATCTGCGTGAACTGCTTGTTCAGGTCGTAGTCGGCCGATACGGCCGTGACTTTCGCATTCGGGTTGATCTGCTTGGCGCGCGCCTCGGCGCCCTTGACGATCGTGACGAAGTACGGGTTGCCGAGCGACCCGACCGTGACGCCGATCGATTTGAGCGGCTTGTCGGCCGCGTGCGCGGCGGAAGCGCCGAAGGCGAGTGCGCAGGCGACGGCGGTCAGGGCGGCTTTGTGCTTGAACATGTCGTTGTGTCTCCGTGAAGTTGCTTGGCGGGCGGGCGCAGGGATCGGCCTGCGCCGCCGGGTTGAATGGACGGGCAGGGGCTCAGGTACGGGCCGAATCACGCTGGCGGTAGCGGTCGAGCGCGACGGCGCCGATGATCACGAGCCCCTTGATGATGTACTGCCAGATGTCGGACACGCCGAGCAGCACGAGCCCGTTGGTCAGTACCGCGATGATCAGCGCACCGATCAGCGTGCCGACGATCGACCCGACGCCGCCGACGAAGCTCGTGCCGCCGAGGATCACCGCGGCGATCGCGTCGAGTTCGTACGACTGGCCGAGCTGCAGGCCGTTGGCCGCATAGAGCCGCGCGGCCGACATCACCGCGCCGAGGCCGGCGAGCAGCCCCGACGCCGCGTACACGAACAGCTGGATCGCCCGCACGTTGATGCCCGACAGGCGGGCGGCTTCCGGATTGCCGCCGACCGAATAGATGCGCATCCCGAGCACCGTGCGGCGCAGGATGAACCACGAGATCGCGATCACCGCGCACGCGATCACGACGAGCCACGGCACGCCGAGGATCGTGCCGTTGCCGATGAACGCGAACGGCAGTTGCGGATTGAACACGGTCGTGTCGTTCCCGATCAGGCGTGCGACGCCGCGCACGGCCGTCATCGCGCCGAGCGTGACGATGAACGGCGGCAGGCGCAGGAACGAGATCAGGCCGCCGTTGATCGCGCCGAACACGAGGCCGACGAGGAGCGCGAACGGCACGCCGAGCCAGCCCCAGCCGGGGATGGTCGACGCGAGCAGTGCCGCGACGGCCGCGGCGGCGAGCACCGAGCCGACCGACAGATCGATGCCGCCCGTCAGGATCACGAAGGTCATGCCGGCGGCGAGCACGATGTTGATCGACGCCTGCTGCGTGACGATCGACAGGTTCTGCAGCGTGAAGAAGCCGTCGGTCAGAAAGCCGAAGCCGATGCACAGAACCAGCAGCACCGGCAGCATGCCGGCGGTGCGGATCAGCGACTGCATGCGGGCGCGTTGATCGGCGCCGCGCAATAGCGGCGTACGGGTGGCCACCGGCTGGGCCGTCGCGGAAGCGAGGTTCCGCTGCTTGGTCGGGTTGATCATTTCGGTAACCTGAGTGTAAGAAGGAAATGAAAAAGGGCGCGGCTCAGTGCGCGTCGGCGAGCTCGGCTTGCGAGCCGGTGGCGAGCGCGATGATGGCTTCCTGCGTGATGGGAGTGGGCGTATATCCGCCGAGCTCTCCGGCGATTTCCCCTTCGCGCATCACGAGCACGCGGTCCGCGACACCGATGATCTCCGGCAGTTCGCTCGAGATCACGATGACACCCACGCCGGCCCGGGCCAGTTCGTTGATGATCCGGTAGATCTCGGATTTCGCGCCGATGTCGACGCCGCGCGTCGGTTCGTCGAGGATCAGCACGCGCGGCTTCGTCTCGAGCAGGCGCGACAGCAGCACTTTCTGCTGGTTGCCGCCCGACAGCGCGCCGACGTTGACGTTCGCGTTCGGCACGCGGATCGACAGCGACGCAATCGCGTCCTGCGCGCGTTCGGCGCCGCGCGCGAGATCGAGTGCACCGAGCCGCGCGTCTCGGTTACAGACCGAGATGTTGATGTTGTCGCGCACGCTCATGTCGAGGAACAGGCCCTGGCGCTTGCGGTCTTCGGTCAGGTAGACGAGGCCCGCGTCGATTGCGTCGCGCGGCGAGTGTGCGCCGAACGTGCGTTCGCCCACCTTCACGTCGCCGCGCACTCGTGGTTCGGCGCCGAAGATCAGCCGCGCGAGTTCGGTGCGGCCTGCACCGACGAGCCCCGCGATGCCGAGCACTTCGCCGGCGTGCAGGTCGAGGCTGCAGCCGCGCACGCGCGCGCCGTCGGCGATGTCGCGCACCGACAGCAGCAGGTGGCCGGGGTCGTACGGTGCATGTTCCTTCTTGTAGAAGCCGGAGATGTCGCGCCCGACCATCATCGCGACGAGGCGCTCGGCCGACAGCGATGCGCGTTCGAGCGTGCCGACGTACGTGCCGTCGCGCAGCACCGACACCCGGTCGGACAGCTCGTAGATTTCCGCCATCCGGTGGCTGATGTAGATGATCGCGAGACCTTCCTCGCGCAACTGGCGGATCAGGCGGAACAGGTGCTCGGTTTCGCGCGACGACAGCGGCGTGGTCGGCTCGTCCATCACGAGGATGCGTGCGCGGGTGTGCACGGCACGCGCGATCTCGACGAGTTGCTGCTCCGCGATCGACAGCGTACCGACGAGTGTGTCGGGGCCGAACGATGCACCGAGGCGCGCGAGCACGTCCTCGCAGCCGCGCGCCATCGCCGCGCGGTCGATCGTGCCCCAGCGCCGGTTGCCGCGCCGCAGTTCGCGGCCGATGTAGATGTTTTCCGCGACGCTCAGGTTCGGCGACAGGCACAGTTCCTGGTAGATCACCGCGACGCCCGCATCGCGCGCGGCAAGCGGGCCGTCGATGTCGATGCGGGCGCCGTCGATCAGGATCTCGCCGCCGGCGTCGGCGCGGTATGCGCCCGACAGGATTTTCATCAGCGTCGATTTGCCGGCGCCGTTTTCGCCCATCAGCGAGTGGATCTCGCCGGGATAGACGGTCAGGCTGACGTTGTCGAGCGCGCGCACGGCCGGGAACGTCTTGCTGATCCCGCGCATCTCGAGCAACGGGCGGGGCGACTCAGATCGCGACATGGTTGACCTCCTGCGAGTCGGTGCGGGCGCCCTTGAGGATGCCGGCCCGCGGGGAGAAGTTGAAGAACATCGGCAGCGTGGCCGCACCGATCGCACCGGCATCGGCGCCGAACGTGCCGCGTACGAGCACCGGCGTGCCGCGCGCTTCGGGCGCGGTGGCCACGAGCGCCGCGCGCAGGCGCGTCGTGACCGCGTCGAGCAGGCCCGCGTCGGTATCGGCGTCGAGCACGACCACCGGCGCATCGACCACGCACAGCACCGCGCGCAATGCCGGCGCCAGCGCGTCGACGCAATCGTCGATCCATTCGTCGACGGCGGGCAGGCCGCGAGCGATGCACGCTTCGAGATCGGCCCGGTTGTCGACCGTCTCGCCGTGATGGCGCAGATGGCGTACGAGCGCATGCAGCGATGCACGCGCGAGCAGGATGTCCCACGGGCCGCGCGGCGGCGGCGCGGAGGCCAGCCGGCTCGGCGGCACGGGGATGACCGCGATGTCGCCCGCATTGCCGGTCACGCCGCGCAGGCAATCGCCGTCGATCGCGATGCCGCCGCCGATCGCCGGCCCGATGAACAGGTAGACGAAGTCGTCGCACTGCCGGCCGTATCCGTAGAACAGTTCGGCGATCGCGGCCGCGTTGCCATCGTTTTCGCCGAATACCGGAAGCGACAGCGTGCGGCCGAGGTCGGCCGCGAAATCGACGTCCTCCCACGCGCGGAACGTGTCGGGTGCGAGGCCGAGCTCGCGCATCCACGCGCCGAGGTTGTAAGGCTGGGCGACGCCGACGCCGGTCAGGCGGGCGCGCTCGTGGTCGGGGAGCAGCGCCTGCATCGCGTCGATGTCGTGGCGGACGATTTCGAGCACGTCGGCGGGCGGCGGCAGCAGCGTGTCGTGCGAGCGGCGGCCGAGCACGTCGCCGGCGAAGTTGACGAGTGCCGTTTCGATGCGCATGCGGTCCAGATGGACGCCGATGCCGAACGCGCCGCTCGGGTCGAGGCGGATCAGTGACGCCGGCTGGCCGCGCTGGCCTTCGGTGCGGCCCGCGAATTCGATCAGCTTCGCATCGGCGAGCGAATCGATGATGCTGCCGACCGCCGTGCCCGTCATGTTCGCGAGGCGCGCGAGGTCGGCCTTCGACGCGCTGCCCACGCGGCGCAGCGTCTTCAGCAGCAGGCGCTCGTTGTAACGGCGCACGTTGGCCGAGTTGCTTCCCTGGCCGAAGTGCGGGCTTCTCATGGCGTCTCCTTCCATGGTGCGCCATTCGGTGGCGCATTAAATAAATCACGTTGATTTATTTAACCGCGTGAGCGGCGCCCTGTCAGCCTAGGGAAATCCCGGTTGAGGGTGACGAGGACTTGGTGTCGCCAGGAGAATCGGGGGCCAATCGCGAACACGCTGAAATCGGGAAATTTGGAATTCGTCTGATGGACCGGGATGCGCATACGCGTCACGATTGCCCGCGGGATTGCACGTGTCGGCGTAGCCCGCACGAGGTGAAGCCCGACGGTGCTCCTTCGCACGGCACGGAATCGCTCATTGGACATCCGGCATGGCGCAATCGGTCTGGCGCCGTGTCTTCTTTCGGGAGAAATGTATGCAACGCACGACGCGGCCTTCGGTGTCGCTGCTCGACCCATATACCGGCAGCGAGCCGCTGCCGCTTTACACGACGACCGTGGTCGTCACCGGCGGCGAATCGGCGCACGGCCGATCGTCCGGGCATGCGCGCTCGGCAACCGGCGAACTTGATCTGCCGTTGCGCTTGCCGGTGGAACTGGGTGGCGCGGGTGGTGGAACGAATCCGGAGCAGTTGTTTGCCGCCGGGTTCGCGGCGTGTTTTCACGGTGCGCTGACGCTGGTTGCGATGAGGCGCCGGGTTCGCTTGCCGACGGACCTGGCGATCTCGGCGAGCGCGACGTTTCAGCGCGATCCGTCGGATGGCCTGTTTGCGCTCGAACTGGAGGTCGAGGTCCGCATGCCGGGTGTCGATCTCGATGACGTGCGCATATTGGTCGCGGAAACCGAAGCGGTATGTCCGTACGCGAAGATGGCAAGAGATGGCATTCGGCACTCGGTGCGCGTGATGGGAGCAGGGTGAGTTGCGCTTCCGGAACCGGAAATGAAAAAAGGCCGGCTAGAAGCCGACCTTTTTATAAAACAGATGGTGCCCAGGAGAGGACTCGAACCTCCACGATGTTGCCACCGCTAGGACCTGAACCTAGTGCGTCTACCAATTCCGCCACCTGGGCACGTTTCGCTTGCTGCAGTGCGAAGACCGCTATTGTAGCGTGTCGGCGGAGTCTGTCAACACAATTTCATCCGAAGTGATAAAAATATTCGCCCCTCGCGTGGCAGGCCCTCACGCGCCGACCGGCTCCGCGCGCCTTGCCGTGAAATTCCAGCGCTGAGCCTGTCCCGTATCGACGCGAGCGGGCAGCAGTCCGGCCGCGAGGAAGGTGTCGGCGATCTTCTGTTGTTCGCCGAAGTTTTGCGCGACCACGGCGCGGACGAGATAGCTGCGTCGCGCATTCGCGCGTGCGATCGTTGCCGCGTCGAGTCCCCAGATGGGCGCGAGCGTGTTCGCGGCTTCCTGCGGGTGGTCGCGCAGCCACGTGCCGGCTTGAGACAACTGGTCGAACAGGATCTGAACGACGTCGGGTCGCGCGACGGCGAAGCTGCTCGAGGCGAGGTAGTAGCGCTGGTACGACGCGAGTCCGTCGCCGTCGGCCAGAATTCGCACGTCGGGATTCCGGTCGACCGATGCGACATAGGGATCCCACGTGATCCATGTGTCCACGCTGCCGCGCTCGAATGCAGCACGGCCGTCCGCCGGCGTCAGGTAATGGATCGCCACATCGGCGGGCGTGAGCTTCGCGCGTGCGAGTGCGGCAAGCAGCAGGTAGTGGCTGCCAGCCGCCTTCGTGACCGCGATGCGCTTGCCTTTGAGGTCGGCGAGCGTGCGCAGCGCGCTGTCCTGCTTCACGACGATCGCCTGCGCTTTCGGCGAAGGAGCTTCCTGCGCGACGTACACGAAACGCGCATGCGCGGCCTGCGCGAAGACCGGAACCGTGTCGGCCACGTCGGCGCTGAAATCGACGGCACCCACGTTGAGCGCTTCGGTCAGAGGCAATCCGCTCGCGAATTCATGCCACGACACGCGCAGGCCGAGCGGTGTCAGCGCCTGCTCGAGCGTGCCGCGCGTCTTCAGTAGCGTGATGAGCGTCGACGACTTCTGGTAACCGATGCGCAGCGTGGCTGGCGCGTTCTCCGCGTGTGCCCGTACGCCCGCGACAGAGAGGCCTGCGGCCAGTATCGCGCGCGCGAACGCGCGGCGGTTCATCGACGTCATGAGTGGTGCTCCTCGTTGGATGCGTTGAAAGCAAGGCGGCTAACGTAGCAACGGGGAGGGCGATTGATAAACGATTAATTCTGCTATCGATCGGAATGGCCGACATAAGGGCCGACGGCCGGCGCCGCGATGTGCGGCGCTGAAAATATGTGCGGCGCTGAAAATGAAAAAGGCCGGCTAGAAGCCGACCTTTTTATAAAACAGATGGTGCCCAGGAGAGGACTCGAACCTCCACGATGTTGCCACCGCTAGGACCTGAACCTAGTGCGTCTACCAATTCCGCCACCTGGGCACGTTTTGCAGTAGCTGCTTGCTGCAAAGAAGCGAAATTATAGCGCCCCAATTATTCGTGTCAACACTTTTTTGCGATGCATCGCAAACCGGGCTTCGCCGCGCCTGCTGGCGGCATTCCGGTCTTTTGGTGACACAGGCGGGTGATAGAATGACCCGCCGCCGTCAATATAGAACTGTCTGACGGACACCTCTATGTTGATGCCGTGCACCATCAATCAACGCAACGAGAACAACCATCGACAAACCCTTGAGCAAATATCCGTACCCCATTCCGAGCCGTGAAGAAATTCTCGGCGTGCTGCGTACGAGCGACGCGCCGCTGGCCGCCAACGACATCGCAGAAGCACTGTCGATCAAGCGTCAGGAGCGCGAGGGGTTCTTCCGGCGTGTCGCCGCGATGGAACGCGACGGCCAGATCCGCCTCGACAAGCGCGGCCATTACCAGTTGACCCATCCGTCGAACTTCGTCGCCGGGCGCGTGCAGGGCCATCGCGACGGCTACGGGTTCGTGATTCGCGACGACGGCCAGGACGACCTGTTTTTGCCGAACGGCGAAATGCAGAAGGTGATGCACAACGATCGCGTGCTCGCACGGATCGTCGGCTACGATCGCCGCGGCCGTCCGGAAGGGCATGTCGTCGAAGTCACCGAGCGTGCGAACAAGCGCGTGATCGGCCGCCTGCTCAACGAGAACGGCGCGCTGATCGTCGCACCGGAAGACAAGCGCATCGGCCACGACATCCTGATCACGCAGAACGTGAAGAAGGCGAAGGTCGGGCAGGTCGTCGTCGTCGAGCTGACCGATTTCCCGAGTCGCCATTCGCAGCCGCTCGGCCGTGTCGTCGAGGTGCTCGGCGACATCGACGATCCGGGCATGGAAATCGAAATCGCGGTGCGCAAGTACGGCGTGCCGCACGAGTTCAGCCAGCCGGCGCTCGACGAAGCCGCCGCGCTGCCCGACAAGGTGCGGCCGACCGACCTGCGTTTCCGCGTCGACCTGCGCGACGTGCCGCTCGTGACGATCGACGGCGAGGATGCCCGCGACTTCGACGACGCCGTCTACTGCGAGCCGGTCAAGGTCGGCCGCGGCGACGGCTACCGCCTGATCGTCGCGATCGCCGACGTGTCGCACTACGTACAGCCGGGCAGCGGGCTCGATGCCGACGCGCTCGAGCGCAGCACGTCGGTCTACTTCCCGCGCCGCGTGATTCCGATGCTGCCGGAGAAGCTGTCGAACGGCCTCTGCTCGTTGAATCCGCAGGTCGACCGCTGCGTGCTCGCATGCGACATGGTGATTACCGCGCGCGGCGAAATCAAGGCGTACCAGTTCTATCCGGCGGTCATCCATTCGGCAGCGCGCCTGACGTACACCGAAGTCGCCGCCGTATTGTCGAACACGAAGGGGCCGGAGGCTGCGCGCCGCGCGGACCTGCTGCCGCACCTGCAGGATCTGTACGGCGTCTACAAGTCGCTGTTCGCCGCACGGCAGAAGCGTGGCGCGATCGACTTCGACACGACCGAGACCTACATCGTCTGCAACTCGCAGGGCAAGATCGAGCAGATCGTGCCGCGTCAGCGTAACGATGCGCACAAGCTGATCGAGGAATGCATGCTGGCCGCGAACGTCTGCGCGGCCGATTTCCTGAAGCGCAACAAGCATCCGGGCCTGTACCGCGTGCACGCGGGGCCGACGCCGGAGAAGCTCGAGAACCTGCGTGCGTTCCTGCGCGGCATGGGCCTGTCGCTCGGCGGCGGCGACAAGCCGCATGCGAGCGACTACGCGGCGCTGATGGCGCAGATCCGCGACCGGCCCGATGCGCAGATGCTGCAGCCGATGCTGCTGCGCTCGATGCAGCAGGCCGTCTACAGCCCGGACAACATTGGTCACTTCGGCCTCGCCTACGAGGCATACGCGCACTTCACGAGCCCGATCCGCCGTTATCCGGACTTGCTCACGCACCGCGCGATCTACGCGATCCTGTCCGGCAAGAAATACGTGCCGAAGGCGCCGGAAGGCTTCGAGCTGAACACCGCGCTGTCGCCGCGCGCCCGCGCGATGCAGCAGGCCGACGACGAATCCCGCGGCCGCTCGCGCTCGAACACGGCGATCTGGGAAGAACTCGGCCTGCACTGCTCGGCGAACGAGCGCCGCGCGGATGAAGCTTCGCGTGACGTCGAGGCCTGGCTCAAGTGCTACTTCATGCGAGACAAGCTCGGCGAGGAGTACGGCGGGATGGTGAACGGCGTCACGTCGTTCGGCATCTTCGTGCAGCTCGACACGCTCTTCATCGAAGGGCTCGTGCACGTCACGGAACTCGGCTCGGACTACTTCCAGTACGACGAGATCAAGAACGAGCTGCGCGGTGAGCGCACGGGCATCCGCTATCGCCTGTCGGATCGCGTGCGCGTGCAGGTGAGCCGCGTCGATCTCGATGCACGCAAGATCGACTTCCGCCTCGTGCGCGATACGCCGGTGAAGGCGCCGCGTCCGTCGCCCGCGCCGGCTTCCGCCGGCGGCGGTGTCGATCGCGGCAACGGCCCGCGTGTACGCACGCTGCCGCAGGTGGAGGAGCCGGCGCCGCGCCGCAAGAAGGCTGCGAGTGCGCCGAGTGTCGCGGTGAAGGAAGTGCGCGCCGCGCGTAAGAAGGGTGGCAGCGGTGGCGGTGCGGCGGCGAAGCCGACCGCGAAGAAGACACGCGCCCGCAAGAAGTATTGAGCGTTCGGGGTGGCGCCAGCGCCCGCCCCGCAGTATCGAGAGACGCCGCGTGACCGGTCATCCGCCGGCAACGCGGCGCTTTCCTTTTCCATGGATCGCGGCTGCGCGCGTCGCGCGGCCGCACGTTTGATCGAAGGTTGTTCCAGTCATGTCACGTCTGAAGGTTCTTTACGGTTTTCATGCGGTGACCGCACGTTTGCGGCACGATGCATCGACGGTTGCGGAGGTGCTGTACGACCAGACGCGCCGCGACCGCCGCATGCAGGACTTCCTGCACACCGCGAAGGAAGCGGGCGTGCGGCTGATCGCGGCCGATGAAACGCGCCTGTGGGGCCTCGCGCATACCGAGCGTCACCAGGGCGTCGTGGCGCGTGTCGAGGACATCCCGCTCGCGCAGAACCTGTCCGAGCTGCTCGACGGCATCCAGGGCCCCGCGCTGCTGCTGGTGCTCGACGGTGTCACCGATCCGCACAACCTCGGCGCGTGCCTGCGTGTCGCCGATTCGGCCGGCGCGCACGCGGTGATCGCGCCGCGCGACCGTGCGGTCGGCCTGAACGCCACTGCGGCCAAGGTGGCGAGCGGCGCGGCGGATACGGTGCCGTACATCACAGTGACGAACCTCGCCCGTGCGCTGCGCGAGCTGAAGGACGCCGGCGTGTGGATCATCGGCACGTCGGACGAGGCATCGGCGACGCTCTACGAAACGAAGCTCGACGGCCCCGTCGCGCTCGTGATGGGCGCGGAAGGCGAAGGCATGCGCCGGCTGACGCGCGACACCTGCGACGAAGTGATGAGCATTCCGATGGCCGGCAGCGTGGAAAGCCTGAACGTGTCGGTCGCAAGCGGCGTGTGCCTGTACGAAGCCGTGCGCCAGCGGCGCGTGAAGGGCTGACGCAGCCCGTCCCGCGCGCCCTGCGCGGGCCTTGAATGACCCGAACGACGCGTGCCGCGATCCGATGCGGCACGCGGCTCTCCGGAGCTCGCGACCGATGACCCTGTTACGCATTGGTGTATCCTGCGCCGCGCTGTGCCTGGTGGCGGCCTGTACGTCGCCGTCGCTCGTCGAACGCGGTACCTACTATGCCGACACGAGCCTGCACGCGCGCGGCGCCGATGCGCGGGTCCGCTTTCTCGTGATGCATTACACCGAAAGCGACGAGGCGAAATCGCTGCGCACGCTGACGGGCGATGCGGTCAGCGTGCATTACGTCATCCCGCCGCAGCCGCGCATCGAGCGCGGGATGCCGGTGGTCTACCAGCTCGTTCCGGAATCGAATCGCGCATGGCACGCGGGCGTCAGCGCGTGGCAGGGCACGACCGAGCTGAATGCGGTGTCGATCGGCATCGAGAACGTGAACCGCGGGCCGCTCGATCCGCAAAACCGCACCTGGCAGCCCTATCCGCCCGAACAGGTCGCGGCGCTGACCCGGCTGTCGAAGGATATCGTCGCGCGCTACGGGATTCCGCCGACGCGCGTGGTCGGGCACAGCGACATCGCGCCGCAACGCAAGATCGATCCGGGGCCGCTGTTTCCGTGGCATGCGCTGGCCGAGGCCGGCGTCGGCGCGTGGCCGGACGAGGCGACCGTGACTGCGCGGCTCGGCGGTCGTGATCCGCATGCGCCGGTCGACGTGCGCGAACTGCAGCTCAAGCTCGCGCGCTACGGCTACGACGTGGCCACCGATGGCGTGCTCGACGCACGCACGCGACGCGTGTTCGCGGCGTTCCAGATGCATTTCAGGCCGTCCGACTATGCGGGCAACCCGGATGCCGAAACCGATGCGATTGCGCAGGCATTGCTCGACAAGTACTTCGCCGGCACGCAACCGGCGGACAACGCGTCCGCAGCGGGCGCGCCCTGAATCCGCGGTGCCCGGCACGCCGAAATGAGCGGGCCGTCATCCGAGTCCGGTAAACTGGCGGTTTTCCGCAATTCCGCAGCATTACCACTCCATGACTCAAGACGAACTCAAACGCCTCGTCGGCCAGGCCGCCGCTGATTACGTGATCCAGAACGTGCCGGAAGGCGCCGTGATCGGTGTCGGCACCGGCTCGACCGCCAACTGCTTCATCGACGCGCTCGCCGTCGTCAAGGCGCGCTATCGCGGCGCCGTGTCGAGCTCCATCGCCACGACCGAACGCCTGAAGTCGCACGGCATCAAGGTGTTCGACCTGAACGAGGTCGACTCGCTGCAGGTGTACGTCGACGGCGCCGACGAGATCGACGCGAGCGGCGCGATGATCAAGGGCGGCGGCGGCGCGCTGACGCGCGAGAAGATCGTCGCGTCGGTGGCCGATACGTTCGTCTGCATCGCGGACGCCAGCAAGCGCGTGCCGGTGCTCGGCGCGTTCCCGCTGCCGATCGAAGTCGTGCCGATGGCGCGCACGGCGATCGGCCGGCGCGTGACCGCGCTCGGCGGCGTGCCGGTGCTGCGCGTGACGAAGGACGGTGCACCGTACATCACGGACAACGGCAACGAGATCATCGACGTAAAGGGCCTGCAGATCGCCGATCCGCGCGGTTTCGAAGCGCAGGTGAACGCATGGCCGGGCGTCGTGACGGTCGGCCTGTTCGCCGAGCGCGGTGCGAATCTGTGCTTGCTTGGCACGGAAAACGGCGTTGAAACGATCGTATATTCGGCTAATTGAAAGATAAGACAAGCAGTCCGTAATGAAATGCCGCACGTCGTAATGGACTGAATGTTTAAATCTTGTGGAAATCGGGGCCCGGTAGGCGCAATGCGCTTCCCGGGCCTTATTTTTAGCCGTATAAATCACCCCGTCAAAAAGAGGGATAACCCTGTCAGGTGTTTACCAGATAGCGAAATATCCTCGAACTCATCAACTTATAGATCATAAGAACAGTCGTAACCAGGGCCGGCGGAACTGCGGAGCAGGTGTTCGCAAATCGACGCACGGGGAGGTGTCATGGAGCAGGGCAAAGACCGGTCACTGGTCGCCAAAGTGATGGATGGGCTTGTCTCGGGTATCGTCGAGGATAAGTACGGCGGCATCTTGCCGCCGCAGGACGTGCTGTCGAAAGAGTTCGATGTGAGTCGCACCGTGATGCGGGAAGCGCTATCGATGTTGCTTGCACGCGACATGCTCGACGTGCGTCCGAAAGTCGGCACGCGGGTGCGGCCGATGCGCGACTGGCGGATGATCGACGAAGACGTGGTGAGCTGGCGATTCCGGGCGAAACCCGATCCGCAGTTCATGCGCGACGTCATCGAATTCCGGATGCTGATCGAACCGCGTGCGACCGCGCAGGCGGCGGTGCGTGCGACGGCTGCCGACATCGCGGGCATCCGCGAAGCGTTCGATGCGTTCAAGGTGCTGCAGCCGGGCGACGCCGGCTACGACACGGCGGACGAGTTGCTGCATACGCGGATCGTGCAGGCGAGCGGCAACCAGTTCTTCCAGCAGATGGCGGCGATCGTGCGCGGTGCGGTGCGTCTCGTGAATCCGCGTGTCGTGCAGAAGGAAGGTGCACACGACATCGTCGTGAAGGCGCATGCACGTGTGGTCGACGCGATCGAGCGTCGCGATCCGCGCGAAGCCGAAGCCGCTTCGCTCGCGCTGATCGATTTCAGCGCCGACGAGATCTCGCGCGATTTCTCCGTCGACGTGCCCATGCGCGCCTGACGCTGCGCGAGTCGCTCATCCGTGTGCCGCCGGGCCGTTTATCATGACGGCCGGCCGGCAGCGTGCCGGCTACCGTCATACGACCGACACGGACGATCAGGATGAACGACAACGACCAACGCACGGTGCGCTTCGGCATCATTGGCGCAGGCAGCATCGCGCGCCGTTTCGCACAAAGCCTCGCGCATGTGCCGGGCGCCACGCTCGCCGGTGCCTGGGCCCGCCGCGCCGATGCCGCGGCAGACTTTTGCGAAGCGTACGGCGGTACGCCTGCCGCAAGCCTCGACGCACTCCTCGCGAGCGATATCGACGCGATCTACATCGCGACGCTCCATGACAGTCACGCGCAGTACACGCTGGCCGCGCTTGCTGCCGGCAAGGCCGTGCTGTGCGAAAAGCCCGCGACGCTGAACACGGCGCAACTCGACACCGTGCTGCGTGCGGCACGCGACGCCGGGCGGCTTTTCATGGAGGCGATGAAGCCGCCGTTCTTCCCGCTGTACCGTCAGTTGCGCGCGCATCTGCATGACGATCCGATCGGCGAGATCCGGCTCGTGCGGGCAGGGTGCGCGTCGTCGTCGGTACCGGACGACCATTCCGTCTATCGCCTCGATCGCGCGGGCGGCGCTCTGCTCGATATCGGGATCTACGAGGCGTTTCTCGCGGTCGACTGGCTCGGCGCGGCGCTCGACGTGCAGACGCTCGGCCGAGTCGGGGCAACGGGTGTCGACCTGTTCGCGAGCCTGAACAGCGTGCACGCGAACGGCGGGATCGCGCAGATTTTTTGCGGGCTCGACGTGATGGGCCGCGGCGACGCGTTGATCGCCGCGCCCGGCGGCCACGTGACGATTCACGAGAAGTGGTGGAACCCGGCGCGCGCGACGATCCGGTATGCGGATGGGCGCACCGTCGAACTCGACGCACCGGTCGACGGCGGCGGGCTGAACTACGAGACCGCTCACTTCTGCGACCTGCTGCGCTCGGGCAAGACCGAAAGCCCGATCATGACGCACGACCATTCGCGGCAGATGATCGCGATGACCGATGCCGCGCGAGCGGCGCTCGGCGTGCGTTATTCGGGCGAGTAAGCGGGAGGGCGGGAGCCGGACACGCGCGAGCGGCCCCGCGGACGGGTGCGCTCAGTGCCGCGTGGGCAGCGACAGGCGTTTTTCGTACCAGCGCTGCACCCATTCGAGGACCTGGCACAGGATCCAGTACACGGCGGCGGCGGCCAGGTAGAGCGGCAGCGGCTGATAGGTCGCCGCGATCACTTCCTGCGCGCTGCGCAGCAGTTCGGTCACGGTGATCACGGACACGAGCGACGTGTCCTTGATCAGGCTGATCAGGCTGTTCGACAGGCTGGGCACCGCGATGCGCAGCGCCTGCGGGCCGATCACGTAGCGCAGCGTCTGCCCCCACGACAGCCCGAGGCTGTACGCGGCGAGCCACTGGCCGCGCGCGATCCCGTTGATCGCGCCGCGCATGCTTTCCGACATGTAAGCCGCGACGTTCGCAGACAGCGCGATGACGCCGGCGGGCGTCGGATCGAGCGAGATGCCGAGGCTCGGCAGCCCGTAGTAGATGACGAAGATCTGCACGAGCAGCGGCGTGCCGCGCATCAGGCTCACGTACGCGCGTGCCAGCCACGCGAGCGCGTTGACCCAGATGCGTTCGAAGCCGTCGAGCGCTTCGCTTTGCCGGATGCCCATCATCGCGAGCACGACGGCGCCAAGCAGGCCGAACACCATCGACAGCACGGCGAACTTGACGGTCAGTACGGCACCCTGGGCGAGCACCGGCAGCGATTGGACGAGCAGGGACGTTGTCGACATGGAATACGAAGCGAATGCGTGCGCGAAAGCGCAATCATAAACCGGACCGATAAAACAAAGGGCGGCATCGTTACGGATGCCGCCCTTTCCGGCCCGCCGTCAGGCGGGAAATGCAGGCGTGCTTACTTGATCGGCTTCGTCACGTCGATGCCGAACCACTTGTCGGAGATCTTCGTGAAGGTGCCGTCGGCCTCGAGTTGCGCCATCGCATCGTCGATCGCTTTCTGGAACTTCGGGTTGCCCTTCTTGAACGGGATGCCCGACGGGTTCGCCGAACCGACGTTCGCGCCCGGGCGCAGCGGCAGTTGCGAGTGCTTCGTCAGGTACGCGAGCATCAGGCGGTCGTTGAGCGCCGCGTCGAGACGGCCGGCCGCGAGATCGCGCAGGTACTCGGGCGCGCCCGGGTACGTCTTCACGTCGATGCCCGGCACCGACTTCGCCATGTCCATGTAGTTCGTGCCGAGCGCGACGCCGAGCTTCTTGCCTTTCAGGTCTTCAAGCGACTTGAAGTCACGCGTGTCATCCTTGCGCTGGATCAGTTGCGCGGACGAGTACGTGTACGCCGGCGAGAAGTCGAGCGTTTCCTTGCGCTTGTCGGTGATGCCGACCTGGTTGGCGATCACGTCGAACTTGCCGGCCTGCAGGCCCGCGATGATGCCGCTCCATTCGGTCGTCACGAATTCGGCCTTCACGCCGAGCTTCGCGGCCACGGCCTTCGCGATGTCGACGTCGAAGCCGACGAGTTCGCCTTGCGGGTTCTTCGAGTTGAACGGCGGGAACGTGCCTTCGAGGCCGACTCGCAGCGTGCCGCGTTGTTTCACCTGGTCGAGGAGGTCGGCCGCATGCGCGGTGGCGGCGGCGAACGACGTGCCGATCAGGCCGGCAACCAGCAGCTTCTTCAACAGCGCAATCTTCATCGTGTGTTTCCTTGCCCTGTCCGGGTCATTGATTCTGATAACGGGCCGATGATAGCAAAAATGCAATCGACCACTAAATATCGTTTGTTTATGCCTATATTACGCGGTGCGGTCGCGGGCGACGGCCTTCACGCATTCTGCGACGAGCGCGGGGCCGCGGTAGATGAACCCCGTGTAGAGCTGCACCAGCGCCGCGCCGGCCGCGAGCTTCGCCCGGGCATCCTCGCCCGAGAAAATGCCGCCGACGCCGATGATCGGCACTTCGCTGCCGACTTCGGCGTGCAGCTTGCGGATCACTTCGTTCGACGCATCGAACACGGGGCGGCCGGAGAGGCCGCCGGCTTCGTCGGCATGCGGCAGTCCCTGGACGGCCGCGCGCGACAGCGTCGTGTTGGTGGCAATGACCGCCTCGATCTTGTGGCGCAGCAGCGTGTCGCCGATTTCCTTGACCTGTTCGTCGTCGAGATCGGGTGCGATTTTCAGCGCGAGCGGCACGAGCTTGCCGTGCAGGTCGGCGAGGCGTTGCTGCTTGTCCTTCAGCGCCGCGAGCAGCGCGTCGAGCTCGCCCGCACCCTGCAGCTGGCGCAGGTTCTTCGTGTTCGGCGACGAGATGTTGATCGTCACGTAGCTCGCGAACGGGTACACGCGTTCGAGGCAGTACAGGTAATCCTCGGCGGCGCGCTCGATCGGCGTATCGGCGTTCTTGCCGATATTCAGGCCGAGGATGCCGCGATAGCGGGCAGCCTGGACGTTCTTCACGAACTGGTCGACGCCGTGGTTGTTGAAGCCCATCCGGTTGATCAGTGCTTCGGCCTGCGGCAGGCGGAACATGCGCGGGCGCGGGTTGCCGGGCTGCGGGCGCGGCGTGACCGTACCGACCTCGATGAAGCCGAAGCCGAGCGCCGCAAGGCCGTCGATGGCCGCGCCGTCCTTGTCGAGGCCGGCCGCGAGGCCGACCGGGTTGCGGAACGTGAGCCCCATCACGGTGCGCGGTGCGTCGGGCACGCGGGCCGACAGCGCGCAGGCAAGGCCCGTGCGGCCGGCCGCGCCGAGCGCGCGCAGCGTGAGGTGGTGAGCGTCTTCCGCATCCATCTTGAACAGGGATGCGCGGGCCAGCGGATAGAGGGAACTGAACACGGGAATAGGGCGGACAGCCGGAATGAATGACAACCCGCTATTTTACCGGGAGTTGGGCGGCAGGGGCGCGCTTCGCTTCGTCACCCCCGCGGCGTGCGTCAGCCCGAGCCGGAATGCCCGCCCGGCAACGGCGCACGGGCTAGCGCCGCGTCGACGGGCGGCAGGTCGATCCGTTCCGGATCGAGTATCTTCCAGCGGCCGTCGATCAGCCCTTCGAGCGGGTGGAAGTTCGCCTTGTAGGCCATCTTCGGGCTCTCGCGGATCCAGTAGCCGAGGTACACGTAGGGCAGGCCGAGGCTTTTCGCCTGCTCGATCTGCCAAAGGATGTTGTAGGTGCCGTAGCTTGTGTGCTGGTCGTCGGGCTCGAAGAACGTATAGACGGACGACAGCCCGTCGCCGAGGATGTCGATCATGCTGACCATGCGCAGCTTCCCGGGCTCGCCGCCCGGGGCGTCGAGGTCGCGGAATTCGACGAGGCGCGAGTTGATCCGGCTCTGCAGCAGGAATTGCTCGTACTGGTCGCGGCTGTCGCGATCCATGCCGCCGCCCGCGTGGCGCGCGGACTGGTAGCGCATGTAGAGCGCGTAGTGCTCTTCGTCGTAGTGCAGCGGCGAAACCGTCGCGACGAGCGAGCGGTGCCGCTTCCACATCCGGCGCTGCGTGCGCGACGGCGCGAATGCGTCGACGGGGACGCGCACCGGCACGCAGGCTCGGCAGCCGTCGCAGTACGGGCGATACGTGAAGACGCCCGAGCGCCGGAAGCCGGCCTTCACGAGCTCGGTGTAGATGTCGGAGTTGATCAGGTGGCTCGGCGTCGCGACTTGCGAGCGCGCGACGCGGCCGTCCAGATAGCTGCACGGATAGGGCGCCGTTGCATAGAATTGCAGCGCCGAAAGCGGTGAAAGCGGCAGCTCAGTCGGGTGAGTCATGGGCAGCTCTCGTTGCAGGGAGGGAGTGCCGCGCTAGCGCTCGATTCCGGAGGGGGCCGCCGTTCCGGCGCGGCCCGTCAGCGCGGCGAGCACGCGCTTGTCGAACTGCCACGGAATCGGCGGTTCGGCTACCGCGCTGCGCACGTGAGCGACAAAGGCCTTGCGTGCGATCTCGCGGCCGCCGAGCGACGCTAGATGCGACGTATTCTGCTGGCAGTCTATCATTTCCAGCCCCTGCTCGCGAAGGTGCGCGACGAGCGTGGCCAGCGCGATTTTCGACGCATCGGTCGCGTCCGCATACATCGATTCGCCGAAAAACATCCGCCCGAACGACACGCCGTACAGGCCGCCGACGCGCCGCCCGTCGTGCCACGTCTCGATGCTGTGCGCGTTGCCGGAGCGGTAGAGCGACGTGTACGCGTCGATGATTTCGGCCGTGATCCACGTGCCGCGCTGCCCGCGCCGCGGCGCCTGCGCGCACGCGCGCATGACACCCGGAAAGTCGTGGTCGACGCGCACTTCCCATTCGGGCTCGCGCAGCACGCGCTTCAGCGTCTTGCGCAGCGAAGGCGATACCTTGAATTCGGCCGGCACGAGGATCATGCGCGGGTCGGGGCTCCACCACAGCACGGGCTGGCCGTCCGAATACCACGGGAAGATGCCGCGCAGGTACGCGTCGATGAGGCGCGAGGGCAGCAGGTCGGCACTCGCGGCGAGCAGCCCCGGCGCGCCGGTCGCGGGACCGAGCGCGCGCTCGATGGGCGGAAACGGATCGTCCGGGCCGAGCCAGGGGACCATGGGGCGGGGGCTCAGCCGTTGCGCAGCGAGCGGAAGATATCGCCGGTGTGCACGCCGTAGTCGCCCGCGGCGCGATCGGCGAAGAAGAATCGCAGGGTCTGGCTGACGGTCGGGAACGCGATTTCGTCCCACGGGATGTCGGCTTCGTCGAACAGCTTCACTTCGAGGCTTTCCTCGCCGGCCTCGAACGCCGGATCGGTGAGCCGCGCGAGGTAGAACAGGTGGACCTGGTGCACGTGCGGCACGTTGAGCAGCGTGAACAGGTTCTGCACCTCGACGCGCGCGCCGGCTTCCTCGAGCGTCTCGCGTGCGGCGGCTTCAGCCGTCGTCTCGCCCATTTCCATGAAGCCGGCGGGCAGCGTCCAGAACCCGTAGCGCGGTTCGATCGCGCGGCGGCACAGCAGGATCTGGTCGCCCCAGACCGGGACCGTGCCGACGACGTTGCGCGGATTCTGGTAGTGGATCGTGCCGCAGTGATCGCAGACGAAGCGCTCGCGGTTGTCGCCCTGAGGAATGCGCGCGATGACTTCGTGACCGCAGACGGAGCAGAATTTCATGTCGAGTGGAAGGGACGAGGTGATGCGAGTGTATCACCGGGGCGCGGCATTCTTGAACGCCTGCGCGTGCAGGCCGCGTGTCGCGCGAAGCAGGGAGGGGTGTGCGGCGGAAAAACAAAAAGCCCGGCGCTGGGCCGGGCTTTTTGCATCATTCTGGACGTTGGTTGCGGGGGTAGGATTTGAACCTACGACCTTCGGGTTATGAGCCCGACGAGCTGCCAGACTGCTCCACCCCGCGTCCGTCGAAGAAATGAATTATAAGGAGTAACCCGAATGCGTGCAAGCGTTTTCTGACAATTTCTTGTCGCTGCTTGTGGGGCCGGTACGGCAGGTGCGTGCGCTAGAATCGAGCGGTTTTTTTCGTTTCTTCGCCAGCGGGGCCGTGCGGGATCGCTTCGGCGCTGTTGCCGCTCTCATTACTGTATCGACGGATTCATGGACATCGCTCACGATCTGCAATCGATCGGCGCGCAGGAACAGGCGCTTGTATTTCCCCATTTCGACCCGGCCCGTGCGTGGGCACTCGGGAACCGGATGCACGCGCTCGCGACGTCGCGCGGCCATGCGATCGCGATCGACATCGTCACGTTCGGCCAGCCGCTGTTCTATGCGGCGCTTGCTGGCGCCACGCCCGACAATGCCGACTGGGTACGCCGCAAGCGCAACGTCGTCGCGCATTTCCGCCGCAGCTCGTACGCCATCGGCCTGCGCATGCAGCAGGCCGGCGCGACGCTCGCCGACAAGCACGGGCTGCCGATCGCCGAATATTCGCCGCACGGCGGCTCGTTTCCGCTGACCGTCGCCGGTGCCGGCGTGATCGGCTCGATCACTGCGTCGGGGCTGCCGCAGCGCGCGGACCACGAATTCGTCGTCGAGGCGCTGTGTGCCGAGCTCGGCCACGACTACGCCGTGCTGGCCCTCGCCAGGAGCTGAGCGATGCAACTGCCCGGTTACGCATGGCTCGCGATCGCGATCGTCGCGGAAGTGATCGGCACGTCGGCGCTGCGCGCGGCGGACGGTTTCACGCGCCTCTGGCCGTCGTTGCTGGTCGTCGCCGGCTACGGTATCGCGTTCTACTGCCTGTCGATCACGTTGCGCACGATGCCCGTCGGCATCATCTATGCAGTCTGGTCGGGCGCCGGCATCGTGCTGATCACGCTCGTTGCGATGCTGCTCTATCGCCAGGTGCCGGACCTGCCGGCCGTGATCGGCCTTGGCCTGATCATCGCCGGCGTCGTGGTGTTGAACCTGTTCTCGAAGATGCAGGCGCACTGAGCGTGCGACTGCCATTTGCCGGATGACCCTCATGACCGAATCGACTTCCGCGGCCGTTTCCGCCGAATCCACTCAGCCCGACGTGCGCGCGACTGTCGCGAACCGCATCGGCTTTCTCGAACTGAACCGGCCGAAGGCGCTGAACGCGCTGTCGGTCGGCATGATCCGGCTGATGCAGCAGGCGCTCGACGCGTGGCGCGACGATCCCGAAGTCGTCGCGATCGTCGTGCACAGCCCGCATCCGCGCGCATTCTGCGCGGGCGGCGATGTGCGTTTCTTCCACGAAGCGTGGCAGCGCGGCGACCGCGATGCGGTCGACACGTTCTTCGTCGAGGAATACACGCTCAACCACACGATCTTCACGTATCCGAAGCCCTATATCGCGCTGATGCACGGTGTCGTGATGGGGGGCGGCATGGGAATTTCGCAGGCGGCGCGGCACACGGGCGGCCTGCGTGTCGTGACCGACTCGACGAAGATGGCGATGCCGGAAACGCGTATCGGCCTGTTCCCGGACGTCGGGATGAGCTGGTTCCTCGCGCGCACGCCCGGCGCGATCGGCCGCTATCTCGCCGTGACCGGCGCGACGCTCGACGCGGCCGGCGCGCTGTACGCGCAGCTCGCCGACGTCTATCTGCCTGATGCCGCGCTGCCGGCGCTGCTCGACACGCTGCGTACCGCGCACATCGACAGCGGCGAGCAGGCGGTCGCGTGCGTGGCCGATGCGGCGGCCGCACACAAGGTCGTGCCGACGCCTGACACGTCGGCGCTGGCCGACGCGCGTGCAGGGATCGACCGGCATTTCGCACACCCGGACATCGGCGCGATCCTCGCGTCGCTCGACGCCGAGCCGGATTGCGCGGCCGTCGACGGATGGGTCGAGAAGACGACCCATGCGATGCGTGAACAACTGTCGCCGCTGTCGATGGCCGTATCGCTGGAAGTCGTCGAACGTGCACGTGGCGCAACGATGGCCGATTGCCTGCGGCGCGATCTCGATCTCACGCGCTCGACGTTCGCGCGCGGCGACGTGATCGAAGGCGTGCGCGCGCTGATCGTCGACAAGGACCACCAGCCGGCCTGGCGCTTCAAGTCGTCCGCCGATATCGACCGCGCGGACGTGCTCGCGATGTTCGACAGCCCGTGGACGCCGGACACGCATCCGCTGCGGAAACTGCAGGACTGACGTCAGTCGGACTGACCGAAGCGCGCGCTGGAAACGAAAAGGCCGCCTGCATGTGCAGGCGGCCTTTTTCATGGGTGTCGACCGGTTCGTGGTCGAAGGGCGTAGCGCTTGTCTACGCGTTATTCGTCGCCTGCGTTGTCCGACATGAACGCGCGCATGACCACGAGTGCGCCGAAGCCCCATACCGCGTTTGCCGCGAAGCCGGCCGCGAGCACGGGCATCATGTTGCCCGTCGGCCAGATGCCGCGCAGCGGATCGATCGCGAACACGCGGGCGGCCGTCAGCACGATGCCGCCAAATACCAGCGCGCCGATCCACGAGGCCTCGCGTTCCGGCGACACGCGCAGCAGCCACGCCATCGGGATCGCGCAGCACGCGCTGATCAGCGCATTCGCGACAAATTCAGGAATGCCGAGCGGCGCGAACGGCTGCGTGGAGAAGCCGGTTGCGGCGATCAGGTCGGCCGTATGAAGGAGTGCGAGCGTGGCTTCGCGGAAGAACAGGGCGGCCAGGAAGCCGGACAGGAATGGCAGGATGACTTTCTGCATCGATGAGTGCACCGCAGGCGCGCACGGCCGAGGCCGCGCGCGCGGAGTTATTCGGATAGGTGCGCCATTATAGGGCCCGCCCGCCGCGATATTCGCTCCAGCGTCGTGCTAATCACGAAAGCGGAAAACCTAAGCTAAAAAAAATCGTTCCAAAGCCCTGCACCGATCCCTAGACTGATTTCCCAGAAACAGCCGTGCAATCGCGTCCTCGCCCGCTGCACGGCCTGACCGGCGAACCATCCCGATTCGAACGCACACCATGCATGCGCCGCGCATCCGCGACGCGAGCAGGGCGATGTTTTTTCCAAATTCCGGCAAGGACAGTCAAGCAGGAGCAGCAGATGAATGTGTTCTGGTTTATCCCCACGCATGGCGATAGCCGCTATCTCGGTACGGCCGAAGGTGCGCGCGCCGCGGATTACGACTACTTCAAGCAGGTCGCAGTGGCCGCCGACACGCTCGGCTACGAGGGCGTGCTGCTGCCGACCGGTCGTTCCTGCGAGGATGCGTGGGTCGTTGCGTCGAGCCTCATCCCGGCGACGCAGCGCCTGAAATTCCTGGTCGCGATCCGTCCCGGCATCGCATCGCCGGGGCTGTCGGCGCGGATGGCCGCGACGTTCGACCGCCTGTCGGGCGGCCGCCTGCTGATCAACGTCGTGACGGGCGGCGATGCCGCCGAGCTCGAAGGCGACGGCCTGTTCGCGGATCACGACACGCGTTATGAAATCACCGACGACTTCCTGAACATCTGGCGCGGGCTGCTGTCCGCGTCGCACGACAATGGCGGTTTCGACTACATCGGCAAGCATCTGCAGTCGAAGGGCGGCAAGGCACTGTATCCGCCCGTGCAGCGTCCGCATCCGCCGCTGTGGTTCGGCGGCTCGTCACCGGCTGCGCACGAGATCGCGGCCGACCACATCGACACCTACTTGACCTGGGGCGAACCGCCCGAGGCCGTCGCGAAGAAGATCGCCGATATTCGCGCACGTGCCGCGGCGCGCGGCCGCAAGATCAAGTTCGGCATTCGTCTGCACGTGATCGTGCGCGAGACCGAGGACGAAGCATGGCGCGACGCCGAGCGCCTGATCAGCCGCCTCGACGACGAAACCATCGCACGTGCGCAGAAGGCGTTCGCGAACATGGATTCCGAGGGCCAGCGCCGGATGGCCGCGCTGCACGGCGGCAAGCGTGGGGGCCGCGAGGCGCTCGAGGTGTACCCGAACCTGTGGGCCGGCGTCGGCCTCGTGCGCGGCGGCGCGGGCACCGCACTCGTCGGCAATCCGGAGCAGGTCGCCGAGCGCATGCGCGAATACGCGGATCTCGGCATCGAGACCTTCATCCTGTCCGGCTATCCGCACCTGGAGGAGTCGTATCGTTTCGCGGAACTCGTATTCCCGCTGATCAAGGGCACCGGCGCGACGAAGGCCACCGGCCCGCTGTCGGGCCCGTTCGGCGAGATCGTCGGCAACAGCTATCTGCCGAAAGCGGCCCAGAGCTGAGCGACAGGAGGCCTGCGATGACAACGAAAACGTCCGCGACGGGCGCTGCCCTGGCCGCCCGCGCATGGCGCGGCGTCGCGCCATGGCTCGTGCCGCTCGCGCTGCTGGCGGCATGGGAAGTCGGCGCGCGGATCGGCTGGCTGTCGACCCGCGTGCTGCCCGAGCCCGTGGCGGTCGTGCGCGCGGCCTGGTCGCTCGTGACGTCGGGTGAAATGTGGGCGAACGTTAAGGTCAGCACCTGGCGCGCGCTGTTCGGTTTCGCGATCGGTGGCGGCGTCGGCCTCGCGCTGGGGCTCGCGACCGGCTTGTCGAAGGCGGCCGAGGTCGCGCTCGATTCGACGATCCAGATGATCCGCAACATCCCGGCGCTCGCGATGATTCCGCTCGTGATCCTGTGGTTCGGCATCGACGAGAAGGCGAAGCTGTTCCTCGTTGCGCTCGGGGTGTTCTTCCCGGTCTACATCAACACGTATCACGGGATCCGCTCGGTCGACGCGAACCTGATCGAGATGGCGAAGAGCTACGGCGTACGCGGCTTCGCGCTGTACCGCGACGTGATCCTGCCCGGTGCGTTGCCATCGATTCTCGTCGGTGTGCGCTTTGCGCTCGGGCTGATGTGGGTGATGCTGATCGTCGCGGAAACGATCTCCGCGCAGTCGGGTATCGGCTACATGACGATGAACGCGCGTGAATTCCTGCAGACCGACGTGGTGGTGGTCGGCATCCTGCTGTACGCGGTGCTCGGCAAGCTGGCCGACGTGCTGGCGAAATGGCTCGAACGCGTGACGCTGCGCTGGCACCCCGCTTATCAATCAGGAGCAAAGGCATGAATGCGACGACTTCGGCGGCCGCCTACGGCCCGCTCGCCGGCGCAGACCTCGAGGCCGAACTGGCGCAGGCGCGTGTCGCGGACGGCGACGCGCGTGACGCAGCGGTTCTTGAACGTGACGGCAGTGCATCCATCGTTCCGCTCGCGCGGCGACGGCCAGGCAGCCCGGCTCCCGACGATGCCGTGACGCTGTCGGGCGTCAGCAAGCGCTTCGGGGCACGCACGGTGCTCGACAACGTCGAGCTCGGCATCGCGCGCGGCAGTTTCGTCGCGATCGTCGGCCGCAGCGGTTGCGGGAAATCGACGCTGCTGCGTCTCGTTGCGGGACTCGAGCAGCCGAGCAGCGGCATGCTTCAGGCGCGCGGCGAGGGCGGCGGCGAACTCGATACGCGAATCATGTACCAGGATGCGCGCCTGCTGCCGTGGAAAACCGTGCTGCAGAACGTGATGCTGGGCCTCGGGCGCGGCGCGCGCGACCAGGCACGCGCGGTTCTCGATGAAGTCGGCCTGCTGGAACGCGCGAACGACTGGCCCGCGCAACTGTCGGGCGGCCAGCGGCAGCGTGTCGCACTGGCCCGTGCGCTCGTGCACCGGCCCCAACTGCTGTTGCTCGACGAGCCGCTCGGCGCGCTCGACGCGCTGACCCGCATCGAGATGCACGCGCTGATCGAGCGGTTGTGGCGCGAGCATCGATTCACCGCGCTCCTCGTCACGCACGACGTGCAGGAGGCCGTCGCGCTCGGCGATCGCATCCTGCTCATCGAGCAGGGGCGGGTGGCGCTGGATCAGCCGGTGCCGCTCGACCGACCGCGCGCCCGCGCGTCGGCCGCGTTTGCGGCGCTCGAGGATCGCGTGCTGAAACGCGTACTCGCCGGCGGGCCCGGTGCGGCCGACCACGACGCACCGCATGAGGCAGACAACGTTCGACCGGTCGGGCAGATCCGCTGGGCCGTTTAAATCCGGGCGGCAGCAGCCGCCCGTTCTGAGATCCTTTTCTTCGGAGCGATCAACCTGATGAGCATCACCGCAATCAACGTACGTAACCAGTTCAAGGGCAAGGTCAAGGAGATCATTCGCGGATCGGTGGTCTCCGAGGTCGACGTCGAGACGCCGTTCGGCATCGTCACGTCGGTGATCACGACCCGTTCGGTTGACGAACTCGAACTGAAGGTGGGCGCGGAAGTCGTCGCGCTCGTGAAATCGACCGAAGTATCGATCGCGCGCCTCTGAGCCCGCGTGTCCTGAACCGGCGCGGCGCCGCGGGCAACCTGCCCGTTGGCGCCGCTTGGCATTTGCGCAGCGCGTTTGCCTTGGTATTCGACGTCGGGACGAAGTGCTAGGATGGAGCGACACCGATGCCGGAGGGCAACGCATGACTCCCATCCTTTCCCCCGAAGCCATCGAGGCGCTGAAATGGATCGACCAGTTCGGTGAAAGCCGGCCGGTTCCCGCTGCGTTCGACGACGTCGTCTACGCGTTGCTGAACGAGGGGCTGATCTACCAGGCGGCGGCAGACCGGGTCGACCTGACGGCCGATGGCAAATCCTTTTTGTCCGACGAATACGATTGAGCGCACGGCGCCGGCCGCGCGGGCGGCCAGGCGCCGCGTCGCCACGGAGCGTGCGATGGAACCGAGAGGCAGCGACCTCGGCGATTTCAGCGAGCCGTACCGCGGCTTCGAGATCGAGGTGAAGACCGAGCAGGTCTGGGACGGCGAGCATGCGCATTACCGAGTGCTGCAGGGCGATGCGGTGCGGATCGACTGGCGGCTCGTCAAGGTCGACGGGATACTGCTGACCGAACGACGCGTGATCGAGCGCGTGCTCGACGAGGCGCGGCGGGCGGTCGATGCGGAGCTGGGTGAGGTGTAGCACGCGTGCCGGGCAGGCACGGCTCGTGTTGCGGTAAAATACCGGGTTGTTTCCGCGCCGCTTGGCATGTTGCCCGAAATCCATGTCCGTACCGTCCTCGCTTCCTCCCCGCCGCGTATCCGTCGCGCCCATGCTCGATGGGACGAACAAAACCCCGCGAACCCTTTCCAGTATTGGCTATCGCCGCTTGTAGCATCGGTCGCGTAGCACTCTCGTAGCACCGACCGCCTGCGGGAGACGGGCAATAAAAAAGCCGCGCTAGGCGGCTTTCGTCATGCTCCGGTCAACTGCTCCAACTCCTTCCGCGCCGCTTCTCGGCGCTTGTCCAAGTAGTCGGCTAGGTCCTGAAGGTGTACGCCCTTGGCGCACTTCTGCGACCCCTCCATGCGTATCAGGGGAATCCTGATTTCGCCCGCCGACGCCTTGCGAATCAACTTATCGGTCGACAGGTGCGGGAAATAGTCCCGGCATACCTCGTCGACCGGGATCACGGCTCGCGCGTTGTATTGGGCCATAAGCAAAAAAGCCGTATTCATTTTTTCTCGCCTTCCCGAAGAATCTCACCATTCACGCCGCAATCCTAAGCCGATGCGGAAAGTATGCTGAATGCTGTTGCCGCCACTCGCGGAACTTGTCCATTCCCAATGGCTGTAAGTCTGTCCACCCGATGGGCCACCCCATCAACCACTCGACCCATTCCGGGTTCAACTGGCCAGGGGTTGAATCTGCGCACTGTGCCGCGCCGATCAGGTATTGCGGATAGGCCCGTAAATCTCCTCGCTTGACTGCGTCGTTCGCAATCGGAGTCGGCCAACGCCGCGCCGATACGGCCTCGATCAGCGTCCCTCCCTTGCGGGCCTTGTTCGGCGTCACTCGTCCGCCATTCGTTCCAAGAGACGCCGTCGGCGTGGGCCACGATCCAGATGCGCTCTCGCAAATGGTGAGCGCCGGTGTCGGCAGCAGATATGACGCCCCATCGAGCATCAAGCCCCATCGAGGCCAAGTCTCCGAGAACCCGTCCGAGTCCCCGAGAAGTGAGCATTGGGCTGTTTTCCACGAGGACGAATCGCGGTCGAACCTCGCGAATGATCCTTGCCATTTCTGCCCATAGTCCGCTTCGTTCCCCGTCGATGCCTGCCCCGGCTCCGGCAGTGCTGATGTCTTGGCACGGAAAGCCGCCCGAAACGACATCAACAATTCCTTGCCACGGTCTTCCGTCAAAGGTGCGCACGTCAGACCAAATTGGGAAAGGTCTGAGTGCTCGATCATTTTGTCGTTGCGCCAGAACTTGTGCGGCGTAGGCATCACGTTCAACTGCGCATACGGTCCGCCATCCGAGCAGGTGTCCGCCGAGTATTCCTCCGCCAGCGCCCGCGAAAAGAGCCAACTCATTCAAGCTGCCTCCTCCGAAGGCGTTTTCGCCGCGTCAGCGATCACATCGGCGAGCGCCGCGTCGTACAGCGAATTCCCGGCGCTGTACTCGACGGTCTTCTCGACGCTGAAGCACGTCAGTTCGAGATGCGCGTCACACCATGCCGAAATGAGCGCGTCCAGACCGGCGCGTTCTTCCTTCGACGGATTGAAGCTGTCCGCGTGTTCGCCGACAACGTCGTAAAGCTCGCACTCGATTTGGTCAATGACGTTATCGCCTTGCGAGTCGAAGACGTGGCGCGGCGATTCGACTTGTCCGACCCATACCGCGCCGATTTCGGATGGGTCTTCGCTTCCCGATACGTCGTACCGTTCCGCGATGCCATCGCGCAACGCCTCGTCGATCGTCGTATGGTTGCCGTGATAGGTCTCCCCATCGGTGCTGTAGCAGTACTCGACGGTGGTCTCGCCTCGATCCGCTTCCGCCTTGCGGTCGATCGATTCGGCGGCGGCGAACGCCAGTGCGGCAATCTTCACGAAGCGCGCGCGCATTGCCGCGGCGTCGTTCGTCTCGCGATACGCGATTGCCTTGCTGATTTGACGCCCGACGTATCCGGCGAAATGGACCGGGTAATGCGCATCGTCGTGCGCGGGTCCGCCCCATTGCGCATCCTGATTCTTGCGCTCGGCGAGTACGTCGACGAGGACGCGCATTTGCCCCTTGATTTGATTCGCTGCTGTCATGTGCTGGTCTCCAGTGCGGTGGCGATTAGCGGATGGTCGTTTGCGCGGTGAGATTCGACGCGCTATGACCGGTCAAGTCGGACGCTTGCGCAATCGCGCCGCGGTCCGTAATGGCGTGAACGACGGCGACGAGCTTGTCGGCGACGTACACGTACCATTTCTTGAGTTGTGAACGCGGGTACATGGGTATCCTCGATTCAAAGTGAGTTAGGCTCGGAACAGCGAGCGGGATTCTTCGCAGATTGCGCGGTGCCGTGCGAGTGTCACGGCATATCCGGTGAGAACGCCGCGCATCCACGTTGGCACGTCGATTCGGTCGGCGCGACGCTGTCGCATGTCGGCGAGGTCTTGCGCGGACAGGCGGACGTATTCAAATCGACTGCCTGCGTACGTCCGCCAAACATCGCCCTTGTTGACGAGGGCATCGAGCACGTCGAGCACTGCTCCCGACGGCTTGTCGCAAATGAGCGCCGCAACATCGCTGCGGCGGTAGCTGTAGCCCTCAACCATCGTCGAGAGCAATTCTTCTTCGGTGACTGCGTTCGTCATTGGTGGCCCGTCAGTGCAGCAACTCGGACGCGGGTAAGTACGCGCTCAGCGTTTGACGGGTCTCCTCGACTAGATCGACCTCGCTGAAGCCGTACATCGCTTCGAACTGGGGTCGGCCCATGTCGTGAACTCCAAAGCCGCTGTGCTGGTGGTGAGGCGGGCATAACGGACACGTCCGGTAGTGGCTCGCTCGCCCCCATCCTTGGCCCGTCCGCTGGTGGTGAACAATCGCGGGCGTTTCGCCAAGGCCGAGGCGTCGGCATACGGCGCAACCAAGCGCCGCAACCCGCCCCAAGTACTCTTTCTCCGCTCTCGTCGGCGCTTTCTTGCTCAAGCTTCCTCCGCCAACTTGGTAGTCATACTACTACAACGAATACCGAAACGGTAGTCATTGTGTTCAAATTTTTTTCGCTCCCGCGGCGAGTAGGTAGTGGCTCTTGGGCGCAGCGAACTTGACGCCATGCTCAGCCCCGAACGCGAAGATCAGTTCGATAAGGTCCGAGAACATTTTCTTGCCGAGCGTGCTCGTGCTCAGTCCGCAGACGACGAAGCCGCCGTCGATGCCGGGGACGACCGTTTGTTTGCGCAGCGCCGCCGTGAATACGTCTTTCCATTCCGCGGGCGTGAGCTTCTTCCCGTACCAGACGACTTGTTTCGATACCTCGGTCAGCAGCGGCCAGAGCAGCGAGTTTTGCTCAAGCGTTCGCGTCGGCTCGCTGATCGTCGCGACGTACCCGTCCGGGGCGTTGTGCAACACCTCGGCGACAAAGCGCCGATTGGTCGGCGTCAGCGTGAAAATCTGTTTATCCATGTCGCCGAGCGCTCCGGTCAGTGCTTGATTGTGAGGCGGTCTTTCTTCAGCAGTTCCGCGCCGACAATGATTTCGCCCGCTTTCAGTGCAGCCTTGATCGCCGTCTTGTCGGGCGAGACCTTCGTTTCCGTCTTCATGTACTGGAGCGGAATATCGTCCTCGGACTTGATTTCGACGGACTCGTCGCGACCGATGTAGAGCTTGACTTGAATCAGTTCGTGGCGAACGTCAGTGCGCCCGGTCGCGGAGAGCGAGTTCGAGAGGTATCGGCGCAGCGATGCCGCGCGGCTTTCGAGAAGGCTGCCTTCAGCCGAAAACTTCTTTGCGAGCGCCTTCTTCTGTTCGGCCATCGCCTCGAATTCGTCGATGACCATCGCAACTCGGGCGACTTTCTCGTCGTATGGCGTCGATTCGGCGTCGAGTGTGTCGGCGATCGTCTGTTCGTCGAATCCAGCGTCGGCGAGCTGGTCGCGCATCGCGAGCCATTGCCCGGTGAGGTTGTACAGGGACAGCGACATAAGCCTCCATTGAATACCGCAATGGTATTCCGTGAGAACGTGAAAAAGCGCGCAAGGTCAAAACCGCCGTGCGCGCAGCATAAAGCGTCAGCATTCTACATCGTTGAATCCCGAAACGGTAGTCTTTCGGATGCGAGTCGTCCGATCATGCCGGTCAAGGCGGAGCGGATCGTGTTTTGAACTGCGCTAAACTCCGGGCCTAGAACAACACGCATGAGCCAGAAATGACAATGAATCAGCTTCTCGCGCTGATGCTGGCAGCGCTATTCACGAAAGCTAGTCTTGCCGCCGATGCCGGGTGTCACTTAAGAACTCGGGCGGCGATCGGGTGCGCGTCTGCTGACATGGCGGCACTGGCGTATGAGAAGTTCGGCTTCAACGCGGCGGCGTCTGGTAAATCAAACATCCAAGCGCTTCTTCATCAAGCGCAATGTTTGAGCGCGGGTGATGGGTACAAGTCCGTCAAGTTACTGGCTTTCGAGAACGGAAATGGTCGCGTTCCTACGGCGCATGGATGGGTCGACGTTTTGTTTCTCGATGTCGACAATGGGAAATACCCTCTCTACTTCGCAGCGAAGTACGTCGAGGGCGCATGCGAGAAGTTCCATCCGACAACGATACAGGGGAATTAAATGAAAAGAAGCGAGAAGACTGCGCTCGGTAGCGTCGTGGGCGGGATCGCTGCGGGCGTTGCGCTGTGGCACTTCACTGACGATGCGTTCAGCACATGGGTCTATTGGCTCGTCGGCGTCATCGTGGCCGGTGGCCTGTATCAAAACCTGCTCCGGATCATCGCTGACGAGAGCATCGTTGATAGCAAAACGATCAATCGGAAATGACGCGGCCCGCGGTTGCGGGCCGTTACTTCGTTGTTACGCTGTCGCGAGTTCGGGGAGCCAAGCTCTAGTGCGGTCTCGCTCGCGACGTTTCTCCGTCTTGCGCGCTTCGGCGTGTTCCTCCTCGATCTTCGCGAGCAGACGTTTCGCGTGCCGCACATTGGCGCGGGCAAGTTCGACGGATTGTGCCGTCGGGCCGTTGGCGATCGATTCGCCGACCGAATGAAGCGTCACGCGATTCGTGATGAACAATTCTGCACTGTTGCTGCTCATACTGACTTCTCCTGTGTGAATGATCCTGCTATGCGGCGGCTTGGTATTCCGGGACGTATCCGTGCGGCATGTCTCGGTCTCGGAAATCAGGATCGCCGGGGTATCGCGACGAACCGTCGGCCCGATGCCAGCAATACAGGCTTCCGCGCCGATGCCAGAACCAATAGCCCGCGCAGGTACACGCCATCGCGTGCGTATTGCGTTTCATCATCCATTTGTCAATGCGGAAGTTGCGCTTGCCGCATAGGCGGCATTGCGGAACTCGCTCATACTGGTCGGGGTGACGGGGCAAGACGCGGCGCGTCTCGCAATGGCGGCATCGGACGTGGAAGCGTGACATCAGGTTATGCCTCGTCTTTGGTCGCGAGCATTGCTGCGTCGATCGCTTCGCGCAGCGTCGGGCCTCCGGCAAGCTTCACGTCGTCCGAGTCGGTGATCGCGAAGAAGCTGATTTGCCCCTCGCGATACCATTGCCGAATAGCAACGTCCCGGCGGGCTTCGATCCAGTCGAGGCGCGCAGCATCAGAGTTGGCCTGTTGCTTCGGGGGCGTGGGCTTCAGGTGCTTCTCGGTGACCTTCGTTTTGCCCGCGGCCTTCGCTACTGCCTTGCCTTCTTCTAGCGTGGCGATAGCGGCTGCGCCTTTCTCGCGGATCGTCTTCACGGCGGTCGTCGCGGACACTTCGCCCGCCGCGACCATCGCCCGGATAGGGGCAGGTGCCGCGACGAGGGCGAGCGCGTTCGCAACCTTCGTCGTCGAAAAGCCGAGGCGTCGCGCGATTTCCTTTTCTTCGATGCCGCGTCCGACAAGTTGCTTGATGACGAGCGCTTCGCCCATCGGCGTAAGCCGCTTTCCGTTGTTGTTGAGGATGAGGCCGAAAATCCGGTCTTCTTCGTTCGTGCCTTTCTGCTCGGGCATGAATGGAATCGACTCGATTCCCGCGCCCTCGCTGTTCGCGAGAAGCGCGGCCTCGTAGCGCGTATGGCCGTCGGACGGATAGGCGAAGCCGTCGGGTGTAATGACGCCGACGAGCGGCTTATGCCGCATCCATCCGTTAGCCTTCATCGAGTCCGCAAGCTCCCGGACATGCGCGGGATAGTCGGGATCCGCCTTTCGTGCGTCGTTGAAGCCTTCGCGGATTCGAACGATGCTCAGCGGGATCATGTATGCGTCCGGCCGTCCGGTCGATACGCCGCGGATAACGTCGCGGTTGGCGGCGACGAGTTCGACGTGTGCCGTTTCGAGTGCGGTCATTTCTTCTTCTCCGGTGCTGAATCGGGCGATGCGCAGATCGCCCGCGTTGTTGATTTTCGGGTTCGGGCGGCGTCAGAACGGCACGTCGTCCTCGGGCATTGATCCGCCCGCGCTATACGTATCGCCGCGCCCGCGTCCGTCGTGCTGCCGGGTGCCGTCGCCGGGTGCTCTGCCGAGCAGTTGCAAGCTCAGCCCGACAATCTCGGTTGAGTAGCGGTCCTGACCGCTTTGGTCCTTCCATTTGCGGGTGCGAATCTTCCCCTCGACATATAGCGGAGAGCCTTTGCGCAAGTACTCGCTTGCAATCTCAGCGAGTCGACCGAAAAACACGATCCGATGCCATTCGGTGATTTCGCGCGTCTGCCCGGATGACTTGTCGCGATAGCGATCGGTCGTCGCGAGGCTGACCGTCGTTACCGCGTCGCCGCTTGGCATGTAGCGGGCGTCAGGATCAGCACCCAAGTTGCCGACGAGAATTACCTTGTTGACCGATGCCATTACGCTGCCGCCTTTTCAGTGGGTTTCGTCTGTTCGGCCTTCTTCGTCGCGGCTTCGGCGAGTTGCTTCGTGCGCGTCTCTTTGGCGGTTACGAACGTCTTGCGGGACTCCTCGTCGCCCGCGCGCTTCGATGCTGCCGTCGCGTTCGTGAATGCGCGTTTCAGTGCCGCTGCATCGGGGGCGGCGAGAATTGCGCGCTCGTGCTTGGTGCGTTCGTCCTCGTTCATGCGCGACGCTGCTGTATGGCTCGTCGATTCGGCGTCGAGATTGTTCTTCGTCGCGATGCAGAATGCTTGCGTTACGGCAGATTTGTATGCGTCGGTAAGCGCTTTCGACGTTGCGCGGTCGCCTGTGTCCATCCCTTCGCCGCTTACCGTAATCGATTTAACGCTGTCGTCTACTGTCGATGTAAGCTCGTAGCGGACGCGAACGGTCACGAAGAAAAGCGCGACTCCGTTCGTGGTGCGACGCTCAACGCATATCCTGTCTTCCTCATTCGGCGTAATGATTAGGTTGTGCTCGTCGAGTAGCGGTGCGAGCCTGTTTTTAATGTCGTCGATCGTGCGGAAGGCGTATCCGTTTTCGTCGTTTTGGCCGGTTTTCGCGATTCCATCTGCCGATATGGCCTTCGTGATTTGCTTGATCGCGGCGTGAACGTGTTGCATATGGTTATCGTCCCGTCAGGTTGGAATTCGCGCGCTTAGCGCGGGGTTGTGGTGCGCCGATGTCGGCGCGAGTGATTCGGTCGCGGCGATCGCTCCGATTGCGACGCAAGCGAGCGCCGATGCGACCCAATACAAAAGCGCTGCGGCGATTCGCTTCATAGCGTCATCGCCCGGATGAGGTTCGCGGCGCGGGCGCAATACAGTTCCGCCCATTCGGGCCGGTTTTCCGTAGGAAAGCTCGTGCTTCGGCGTTGCGGCTCGGTCGACATGTCGAGCAGGAGCGCCAGAATTGCGGGGAGCGCCGCGGCGCATTTCGATTGACGCTCGACGAGGCTGCGATACCGCTCGGCGTCGGCTATCGACTGACTTGCGTCCGCGTCGCCGAAATAGCGTTTGCTGATCGCGATTCGAACGTGGTGCTCTGCCGCGGCCTTTGCTGCGCCGAGCAGTTCTTCGAAATTGCCGAGAAGATCAACTCCCGTTTCGGTAGTCGACGTGGGCGCAACTTTGGCGCTGAGCGCGAGTGCGGCTGATTCTCCTCGGGCGCGAAAATGCCTGTCGATTGATGCCTGAACTTCGCTCTCGGTCGGTTGGTTCATATCTATCGTCCGGTGCAGGTTGTGGTAATCGTCACAAAGAATACCGAAATGGTAGTCGAAGCGCAAGCAAAAATGCGCTTCGACGTATCCGGTCGTTATGCGGCTTGCTTCGCGCGCGGCGCAAGCCAGCCGCGAGGCTCAAAGGCCGCGCGAAGGGCGTCGTCGACCTCGCGTCCGAGCGCGTCGAGCGCCCGCATCATCTTCTGATCGGCTCGCCAAACGGTTTTCTGCGGAACGTCCGTTTCCTTTCCGATTTGGACGGTGCTCTTGCAAAACGTCTCGCCGAACTCGAAGTGACGGACGACTAGCGCGCGCACGAGGTCCGGGTTCGCGTGGATGGCCGAATTCATGCTCGACAGAGTCTCGATTGCGGCATTCCGTCGGTCGCATGCTCCCTCATGCGTACACGTCACCCATGCGCGTTGCTCGGCGCTCAGTGTGTCGTCGACGACCGACGTTACCCATACCGCCTCGGTCAATCGATCCATGCGGCTAAGCTTGTCCGTCGAACTGCTCGCCGCAGTCGGGACGCCATACGTCGCCGTCTTCACTCCCGACGTTGCTATGACCTCGTAGACCTTCGAGAGCGCTTGGTCGACGCTCTTGAACAGCGGGAACGATTTAAGCGGCTTTTGCATTGCGCTCTCTCCAGTTTGCAAGGTAGGGGTGAACGTCGACGTAGTGCTTGCAGCGCTTGCGCATGAGGCGCGTTTTCGCGCACAACGATTCGTCGCCGAGCGTGATTTTCCCGAGGCTCCATACGCAGCCCGCGCATGTCTTCTCCTCGCGCGCAATCAGCGCTGGAAGCGGATTCCCATACTCTCGCCCGATGACTGCGGCGCTTTGAAACTCGCTCATTGATTCTCCGTAAGTAGGTCAGGTGCAATGCGGATCGTCTTGCAGGACCGATGCGTCCGCGGGTCTTCGATGGTTTCGCCCTCGACGACAAGCCCTTCGTCTTTCAGTTCGCCGATGCGTCCGCAAATCGACTGGATTGGCAGCCGCAACACGCGCGCGAGGTCGTTCCGCGTCATGCCGACGCCTGGGCGTTCCCGTAGGTAGTTGAGAACGGTAATCCGTTGTATCGATGCCTTGCCCTCCGCCTTGTGGGCGCAGTACGAATCGATGCTGGTGTTTGCAATCACAACAGGCCCCCAATGTCGCGCGCTTGGCGACGGTACGATTCCCAATCACAAGCGATGAATGCGGCGCGCTCGCGCAGTCGGTCGGCGATGCGCTCGCCAAGGTATTCGCCGAGTTCGGCGGCGGGAAGGTTGCTGAGCAGCACGGTCGGGCGCGCGTCCCGGTAACGGCGATCGAAGACGTTGAAAAGGTGCGTCTTCACGTCGTCCGTCGCGCCCTGTACGCCTAGCTCGTCGATCACAAGCAGATCGATTGCGCCGAGCATGTCGAGTGTTGCGCCGGGACCCATTGGCGCGTCCGGTCGCATGGCGTCGCGCAGCTTCGTCACCATGTCCATAGCGGTGACGTACATCACGGTATGGGCGGACGCTGATACGTGCTGCGCGATTGCGATCGCAAGATGCGTCTTCCCGGTCCCGAGTCCGCCGCACAGGGCGAGCATCGTCCCTTTTTGCGAGTATTCGTCGAAGCCTTCCGCGAACCGCCTCGCCGTCGCAAGCGCCTTCTGTTGGCCCGGACCCTCCGCGTAATACGTGTCGAACGTGCGCCCGAGGAAGCCTTTCGGGATACCCGCTTGTTTAAGCTGGCGCTCGATACGCTCCTGACGGGCGCGCGTTTCCTTCGCGATGCGCTCGCGCCGCTCGCGTTCATCGTCTTCGGCGATGCACTTCGGGCATTTGCTCGGGCGGATGACGAGCTTCCCGATTGCGATCGAGCGGGCCGCGTATTCGCCGTGCGTCGGGCAAAACAAGGTCGGCGCGCTCATAGCAGCATCCCCGATTCGTCGACGCCCTTCGCGTAATCCTTCCCGCTCACGGAATGGCGGCTAGGCGCTTGCGTCGCCTTCGGCGCGCTGCTTTGCATGGCAGAGGCGAACAGCCCGCGATACTTCAGCGCAATGCAACGACGGATCAGCGCAGCGGGATCACCGCCCGTCGAGCGGAACTCCGCGAGTTCTTCGAGGCACGCTTTTTCGGACCGCGGCGTCATCGGGTGTTTGATTTCGCGACGATGACCTTCCCAATCGGTCCACGCCGCAGCGTCGAGCCATTCGGGGAGCGGTGCGCCGTTCGCGGTCGCCCTAATTGGTTCTGATAAACCTTTAGGTTTATCTATGACTGGTTCATGTCCGGCAGATTTCGCCGGTTGGTTTTGCGGTTTTTCGCCGCTGGCGAAATTTGCCGCTGGCGAAATTTGCCGGGTGGTTTTCGGCTTTTCGCTTGCGGCGAAATCTGCCGGTTGCTTCTTCCGTTTGGTCTTGAACTCAGCCGGGGGGAGTTGTAGGTTCAGGTAGTAGGCATCGCTCGCGTTCGTGCCGTCCGGGCGCTTACGAGAGCAGCGCGACAGGTAGCCGTTCGATTCGAGCCAAACCAAGTGCTCGCGAACCGTCCGCTCGCTCTGTTCGGTGTACTCGGCGAGCATCTTTTGTCCGGGCCAGCAATAGCCGTCCTCGTCGGCGAACTGCGCGACGCCCATGAGCGTAGCCTTGCGGCCCGCGCTCCCGGTCTTCTGATTCCAAGCCCATGCAAGGGCGTCAAAGCTCATTGAGCGGCCCCCGCTTGTGAGAGCGCGAAGGCTTGCTTGCGCTCTTGTCGACGGCGGGCGCGCGCGCTCGCTGCGGCGTCGGCGTTCTCAATGCGGCGAAGCTCTGCGGGATCGAGCCGAACGCCCGTAACTGCCTCACTCGCGGTTGCGAGTTCGTCGGCCAGCTCCTCGCTAGGGCGCTTCCGTTTGTGCGCGATATGCTCGAAGTACGCGAACGTTGTCCCGGCGATGCCGCAGACTTCGCGGACCTTCTCCGCGCCGAACTGTCTCCAGAACTCCAGTGCTGTCATGCGTCGATTCCTCCTCGTCGAAAAACTACCGAAATGGTATTCGATATGTCCGACAAAGGGAAGCTTTTGGCGGAGAAAGGCTATCGATGGGGTAGCCGCCTAGGATACCGACATGGTATTCTCTGTCCCGATTTGATAATTTTCCTTTTCAAAGGCAGAGCCATGACGATGGATAACAAAGAAGAAGCGCGAATCAAGGAAATCCGCCGCGAGAACTTCGATCGTCTGTTCGAGAAGTTCAAGGCGTCGATCCGCGAGCAGTGGCCGAACGAGCCGGAGCGCGGCATGCTGAAGCGCTTTTCGGAACACCTTGGTATGTCGAAAGCGTTCCTCTCCCATATCAAGACGGGCGTCAAGCCGATCGGAGACCGGGCGGCAATGAAGATTGAAGATGCGCTCAGTCTTCCGCGTGGATGGATGGACGTTCTTCACGACGACGAGCCGACTGCGGCCCAAGGTCTGACGCCGATGCAGCAGCAGCTAGTCGCGCTGTTCATCGAGTTACTGCAAAGCGGGACGGAAGACAGCGCGGCGGAACTGATCGCGATGGTTCGCGAGAAAGTCGCATCGGGCAAGAAGACAAAACACTGAGCGTAGCGGCGGTTACAAAAAAGCAACGTGCGCTGAGTCACATTTTGTTTCAGATAATGCTACCATGTCGGTATTCTTTCTCCGGTTAGCCGTACCGGTAACCCTCGACATGGAGTGATAGTGAGTAGCTTCGACACAAAAAGAACCGAGCAGCGCGGCCACGCTGATAGAAGCAACGTCAGGCACCTTCCTACGACTGGCAGTCCTCCGAATAGGCCGGAGAAACCGGCTCAAATCAACGAATTGGTCGGTCTGGTAAAGAGTCTCGACGACAACGCATGCGCAGAGTTGATCGCGATGTTGCAAGGTCGACTCAATGAGGTACGAAATACCGACCCTCCGGTCATGTGCTTGACGGCGTGACTAGGTTCCACTACAGTTCCGATACCGTAACGGTAGATTAGCTGCGATCCGAGACGCAGCGTTTGTAACGGAAAGCAAGTTTCAACGAGGCCCCGAGTCGACAGCGACCGGGGCCTTTTGCTTTGCGTCGGCCATTTCAATCCCGGAACGTGAAATGCCCCTTAGAGTTCAAGGGGCATTTTCATATGAGGAAAGGCGGCTATCTGAGCAATTGAAAATATTTTTGGGGCCTAACGGTAGTCATAACGACTACCGTTTTGGTATGTAAGGGGCGCTTAAATAGGTAGCCAAAACGGCGACCTTCCGGGCGTTTCCTGCGGTCATTCGATCGAAGGTATTCCATGAATGTGACGCAGATTGCGCGGATCGCGCACGAGGTCAACCGGGCATATTGCAAGTCCATCGGCGACGATTCGCACCTGCCTTGGGACAAGGCGTCTCCGGCAGAGCGCGACGCCGCGCAAATGAGCGTTACGGCGATGATGCGCGGATTCCAGACGCCGGCGCAGTTGCACGAAGCTTGGCGGAAGGAACTCGCATTGAACGGGTGGGCGCATGGCCTTCGCTACGATCCGGCGAAGAAGACGCATCCGCATTTGGTCGACTACGCGTCGCTGCCGCTGACGATGCGGACGCGCGATGCGCTGTTCCTCGCCGTCATGCGCGGGGCAATGCTGCAAGGTGATCCCGAGGAGGCGTCGCAATGATGCTGGCTCATAGCGCAAGGCTGTTTGCGTTGGCGGCGCATGCGGCGATCGGCCAAACGCGCAAGTACACCGGGGAGCCATACATCGCGCATCCCGAGCGTGTCGCGTCTCTCGTTGCGAGCGTGACGAGCAATGAGGCCGCGATTGCCGCGGCGTATTTGCATGATGTCGTCGAGGATACGAAGGTTTCTCTCGCTGTCGTTCGCGAGGAGTTCGGCGACGCGGTCGCGCGTTTTGTCGAAGAACTGACCGACGTATCGAAGCCCGAGGACGGCAATCGCGAGGCGCGAAAGGCGATCGACAGGGCGCACACAGCGAAGGCGTCGGCGACCGCGAAGACGATCAAGCTCGCCGACCTCATCGACAACTCGCGCAACATCGTTGCTCACGACCCGGATTTCGCGCGGGTGTACATGCCCGAAAAGCGGCTGTTGCTCGGCGTGCTCTACGAAGGAAGCCCGGTTCTCTGGCACAAGGCGAACGACATCGTCACGCAATATTTCTCGGAGCGCCAATGAACGCAGCAAGACAAACAGCGGCGCTGCTGCAAAAGGACATCGATCGGCACGTCCCGAGGCTTCATGTCCATACGCCAGACCTCGGCGACGCACTGAAGACGCTCAACCATGCTGGCGCATGGCCTGACGGCGTCGACGTGAGTGCGGCGCAAGCCGTTGCGTGCTGGCGGCTTGTGCAATACGTGCGCGAGCTTCCGGGCGAACTGGCGGAGCAATTCAAGGTATGAGCGCGGTCGTCGATGAGGCTCAGCCGCCAGTAAAGCCGCCGATCGCGCGCGAGGCGTCATATTCGGCACGTCCGGCGCGCTGTCATCGCTGCGAGCGTACGATCGGTCTGTCGGGGTACTGCCCGCCATGCGGGAGATATACTCCCGACGCGGTGGAATGAAAAAAGGCGTCACGCGGACGCCCATGATTCGACGCTTGTCGGCGGGTTAGCCGTCGACCTTACGTGCGGCGGCGTCAGCGATCGCTTTGCGCTCACGAAGCACCATCGCTACCGCTTCTTCGAGAACCGTGTCGCGGCGCTTGAATCGTTCGAAGCTGACGAGGATGGTTCCCTCGTCGTGGCCGCTAAGCCAAATTGCGTGTCCGTTCGCTTCATGCGTGACGACGACTTCGGTCGGGGTCTCGCCGTCGATCGATTCAGACGCCGGAACGATGATGCCGCTATAAATGACGTTTTGCATGTCTCTGGCTCCAGTATCAATAGTCGCGGCCCGGATAGTAGGTGTTGATACTGTCCTCGTCGCCGTCGACGATCAGCTTCGTTCCGGCTGCATAAAGTTGGAAGATGCGACGTTCGAAGCCGTAGAGCGAGCCAACAAAGAGCTTCTTGTCCGGGTCTTGTTTCCCGATGAGGACGTTGTACATCTTGCCGTTGTGTACGTCGATCCGGTGATGGCACTCGTACTTTCCCTGTCCTTCTTCCTTGTCGAGGTAGATGTGATGGAACTTGGTCGACGAGTAGGACGAGTCTTCTTCGACGATAAGCGTGATGCGATCGGGGCCGGAATTGTCGTAGCGCTTGCTGTCTTCGATGAATTCGGCGACGAGCGCTGACAGAGCGAGTTCGGCTGGCGCGGGCGTGAGCAGTTCGGCCATTTGCTTTTCAACCTGCGCGGCAAGCGTCGATTGAACGTTCGCGTCAACCTGCGCGCGGACTATCTTCAAAATTAGATCGTTATAGCCGGGAAGCGCCAAGTTGTCGAAATTGACTTGTAGCGCCGTCTTGACGCGTTCCTCTATCGCTTTGCCGAAGTCCGAATAGCTGCGAAGCTGCTCGCGGATCGTGCTCTCTACCGTCTTCGCGATGTTTTCTTCGAGTGCTTTCTCGATAAGGCCCGAGGAAATGATGTTCGAGAATGCGGCGCTGAATGCTTGTTCAAGTTGCTTCATGGTATCTCCGGTGTGCTCATCAGATGGAGTGCGGTCGGACCGTTACTGACCAAACTCCGAGGGTTGGCCTGTAGTCGCACACGACGCTCTGTTCGCGATACGCGTATGCGACGCGCAGTGCTGAAAGCTCGCTCTCGAAGAAGGCGACGAACCCGCCGTCGCTGCGCTCGACATAGCTCGGCTTCGCTCCCGCGATGCCCGCGAGCTTGGTTCTTAGCTTCCGGGTGTCCGCTTTCATAAAGGCTCCCAATTTGGTAGCTTTACTGCGCGGATCAAAAGATACCAATACGGTAGTCGTAACGCAAGCGATTTCTCCTCGCTGGCGCGAAATGTCCGTAACACCGGGCGATACGGCGCTTGTATCTAAATCGTCGGTGTCTGAATCGGTAGCCGAAGTATTGACGACGTGACTAGGTTCCACTATGATTCAGCTACCGTAACGATAGTCTGGCCGAAACGGTGTCTCCGGTGCCGACGAGGGCCGCTCCCCGCTAGGAGCGGCCCTTTTCGTTTGTGTCGGAGAAATCGAGGGGCGCAATCCTACAGCGTCCTGAGCAAGCGCGTCGGGTGTAAGTGGCGCGTCAGGTTTGCGAGCCTTCCGGCATGGTTGCCGGTCTGCGTAGCTGGCGCTTCGACGCCGTTCGGGGACCGTTCGTGTTCGCCAAGCGTCGCGGCATCCATGCCCGAGGGTTCTTCGGCGGTGCAATCAAGTGAGCGCCAGTGCGGGCGCAAAGATCAAATGCGCACGGCTTCAGGAGGTGTCGATATGAAGTGACCGAGAGATTGACCGCGTAAATGCGCACGGCGCGTGAATGAGATTTCATGACGGCCCGTCTGTGTGTCGGGCTATCGAGCCGACAGTTCGCCTCCGCCAATGGCCTACAAGCGAGGCGCGGATTCGGACTCGATCTAGTGATAAGTGAGACGGCAGGGCTCGGCGGATCAAGTACGCCAGTGGTCGGAAAGCGCGAGAGCCCGGTCTTTATACAGAATTCGACCGCGAGAAGCGGTATAGGGGAACCGATGCCGCTTCTTTTGCTATTGCTGCCGCTGCTGTGGACTCCAGCGCTGGCAGTTACGGGCGATCCGCGCGCGACGACCGCAGCGCCGATCCGCCGCTTCTACCGGACCGATAGGCCCATCCAAACGGAGTACGGTTAGGTGGCCGGTCCTGATCGAACATAGATGAGTCCATGAAACGCCCGCGGCCACTGAGCGCGCGGGCGTTTCGCCTTCACGCATGGCGACTGCGTCGGTTTCGGAATGGCTGATCGCTACCCGAACCGCAGTCGCCAGCCGTGAGGGCGAAGAACGGGAGGAGGAATCCTCCACGATCCCCTTAAGCCCCGTACGGGGCCTCTCACGCATGGCGGTGCTAAATGGCTGTCGCGACCATCCGAGGGCGGCTCCTCGGTCGACAGCGCCTAACCGACGGGAATATAGCGGCGCTTGGTCGGCGCAACGGTCGGTCGCCAGTCGTGAGAGTCTAGTCGTGTTTGCCGTTTCCCGGTTGATCGGGGCGAGCAAGGTGAAGTAGTGCTTGTGCGATCACGACGTTTGCATTGTGTGATACGTCGACTGCTCCGTTCTTCAGCATGAGCAGAGGCATAGAGGATGCGATCGGTTCCCATGCATCCAGCAGTGCCGCTCTATCAGGGTGCGTCTTGAAAAGGACGGCAAGCGCCGCCGTGAATACGGTTGCGGGGTCGGCCCCGTCAGCTTGCGGAAGTTCCATCGAGGCGATCTCCAATATCGGCGTGCCGATTCCAATTTAGTCGCGCGGGCTTAGTTCAGCAAGGTAGAACAGTAGCCTTCCAAGCTACGTGTCACCGGTTCGAGTCCGGTAGCCCGCTCCATCCATCGCGCCCGCCCGGTTTGCCGGAGCGGGCGTTTTTCGTCGCTCTATGTTCCGAATCGACGTTCGATCCAACGTCCGCGACGTGACGCGGAGCCTCGACCGTTTCATCCGCGAGCAAATTCCCTTCGCGACCGCGCAGGCAATCAACGGCGTCGCGAAGAAGGTCCGCGAAGCCGAACGCCTCAACATGCAAAAGGTGTTTGACGGGCCGACGCCGTTCACGATGAACGCTGTCGGCGTAAAGCTCGCGAACAAGCGAACGCTCGAAGCTGTCGTCTACGTGAAGGACAAGACGGCTGAATATCTGGAGCCGTACGAGGTCGGCGGGTTGAACAAGCTCAATAGCAAGGCGCTGTTGAAGCCCGTCGAGCAGAAGGTCAACCAATACGGGAACCTCCCGGCGCGCACGCTCGGTCGCCTGAAGGCGAGTCCGAAGGTCTTTGTCGGCAAGGTGAAGACGAAAGGCGGCGTCGTAAATGGCTTCTGGCAGCGAACGAAGGCGACGCGCGGTAAGCGCGCGGGCCTGAAGTTGCTCATCAAGTTCGAGGATGCGCACGAAGCGAAGCAACGGCTCGACTACCGGGCCGTCGCGAAGCGCACCGTCGACGCAACGTTCAAGCGCGAGTTTGAGCTTGCGATGCAAAAGGCGCTACAGACGGCGCGCAAATAGGGAGCATCCATGTACGTAAATCGATTCCGGGCGGTCAACGCCCTTGCCGCGGCGGTGGCAGCGAACGCGATCCTCGCGAAAGCGCAGGAAGGCGCGAAGACCGCCCCGCGTTCGACGCCCGCGACGCCGGAAGACGCCGCACGGTTCGAAGCCGCCGACGCCAAGCGTGCGCGTAAGGCGGCTCGCCTCATTCTGTCGGGGGTGCGGCAATGATGGCGCGTCTCGTCCGCCCGCTCGCGCTGCTGCGAGCGCGTATTCGGCGTTGGTTCGCCGCGCTGCTGACTCCGATCCTCTATGGGGTGCCGACCTATGGCTAAGCTCGTGCAAGCGATCCGCGTTCCACCGCAGTCGGGAAAGACGACCGCGGCTGCTGCGCTGATGCGCGGCTATGCCGACATCGGCGTCCATGCGACGTATATCGCGCCGAACGATTACTGCGCGTCGAGCACTGCGGAGCGCTACGGCTTCGCGCGAGCGAACGCGTACGGATGGTCGCCGCGGCTCGTGACCGAAGGAAGGCTCGACCGCTATCAGGCGATCATCCTCGACGACGTAGAGAGCATGCAGTCGCCCGAAGGCGATCCTCTATTGCTGCTCGCCGATCGATACGCGGCTCGTGTCGTTCCGTTCCCGTCGATTTTTGCTTTTTATGCCGTCCGGCCTCGGGTCGACGACGGGCGCGCGGTGAGTGGTCTCGCGTGGAAGGTGCATCTGCACCAAGGGGGTGACCGTGCAGCGGCTTAGTGTGGCGTCGCTTCTCGGCGTGCAACTCGACTATTGGGTCGCGCGCGCTGCGGGGCTGCGGACGCCGGTTGTCGCTATCGAGAGCTGCGGCGCGGCTGAATGCTTGGTCGAGGTAGACGGGACGGCGTTCGCGACGTTCTCTCCGACAGTTGATCCGGGCGACTGCGACGCTGTTCTCACCGGCTCCGCGGTAATGCTCATGCGCATTCAGTCGCCGATCGGGCCTGCATGGGCGGCTCTTACGCCCGAGGGGCATCGCTTCATATCGACGAGTTGGCGTCTCGCGGCCCTCCGCGCATACGTCGCTCGCGTCTTCGGCGTTCTCGTGACCGACGAGGCGACAGCATAGGAGGAGCAATGCTCGGATTCATCAAGCGCCTTTTCGGCGTCAAAAAGAAAGAGCCGATCGTGCAGCAGCGCGCCGGGAATGTTCCACCGAAGCGGAACCCGAGTGCGCCGGTCGGCTATGTGCCTTCGAGGTCGGTAACGTCTGCTCCGCCGCGTGCAGTCAGCCGGGAGCCGGTATCGCGTCCGCCTCGCGCTGCGAGCGTGGCCGCGCCGACGATCGCCCGGTCGGACGATTCGCACGATGCGATGACGCTGTCTCTGCTGACGAACCCGCTCAGTCCGATTAGCCCGCTGTACTCGGCGTCGACGACGAGCTACGACAGCACGCCGACGGTCGAAACGCACTCGTCGCACTCGTGCTCGGACCATTCGTCGCGCTTCAGTAGTAGCTATGACCCGTCGCCGTCGAGTTCGTACGACTGCTCGTCGAGCAGCTTCGACTACGGATCGTCGAGTTCGTCGGATTCGTCCTCGTGGTAACTGCCTTGCCGCCTCCGGGCGGTTCCTTTTTTCGGGAGGGCGAATGCGCCTGACTCTGGTTTATCTGTTCGTCGTCGGGATGGTGCTGACGTGGGTCTCGGCTTGGGTCACGAACGCGGTCTATGCGTTCCATCACTTCGCCGGGTCGCCGAGCTTCGAGGTTGTCGTCTCGTTCGTCGGCATCCTGTTCGCGCCGCTCGGGGCGTTGCATGGCTTCTATTTGTGGCTCCTCTGACGGGAGGCGGTATGTCGACAGCGGTCTATAGCGGTGAAATCTACCGCGTGCCGGTCAGCCGGTGCGGCGAGACGGTGCGGCTTGCCGCTTTGGCCGCAGGCGCGACGGTCGTTGAGGCCGGAAGCTCAGTGCTCCGGGGCGAAGGTCTTTACGTCGTCGACAGCGACGCCGGATGCGCCTATCGGATCATGCCTGACGGCTCGTTCCGATGGTTTGACCCGAAGCGTGACGACGGCGACGCGTTCTATCTAGTGAAGGCGTGCAAGCTATCTGTCGAGTATTCGCTGGATGGTCATTCGGTGGTGGTGCGCGCGCCGATTCGTCCGGGGCTTGCATGGCGTGCGGTCGTCGATCCTACGTCGCGCGTCTGCCCGGTGCGGCATGCGATCGTCAAGATTGCTGCGTTCATGCAGTACGACAAGAGGAGCGCATGACAAACGAACAGCGTATCCGATTCATGTACTGCGTTGCCCTCGCGGCACAAACGGACGACCCGTCGGCGCTCGATGCGCTCGAAGCCGTGAAGGATGAAATCGGAGCGGACGAGGGATTGACGGACGCGGAAATCGCCGCGGTGCTGCGTGCGAACGCGCAAGACCTCGCGCGAGACATCGCCGCAGGCTCGGGCGTTGAGGTGGCAGCATGAGGCCGGAATACAGGCGTGCATACGAGCGCTACGCCCGCTCGCGCGGTCTCACGTCTCACGGTCGGCGGAAGGTGCGGCGGGAAATCAGGCGTTCCGACAGGTGTATTCGTCGCGCGCTCACGCAGTTCCGGGGCGTGCGGCTGACGCCCGAAATCATTCCCGCCGTGAAGGCTGCAATCTGTCAGGCAATCAACGAGGTTACGCAATGACGGGAGAGAAGACGTACACGCGTGCGCAACTGCGTGAAGCGTTCGTCCGATGGGAGAAAGACGTTCGCGCAGATCGTCAGGCGTTCGCGTCCGACGCTGAGTGCCGGGAAATGCCGCTCGACGAGCACGCGGACGCAAGTGTCGATGTGCTGCTCGGGTACGTCGACAAGGGGGCGCATCAATGATGGACGGGTTGAAGACTGCTGCATTGTGGGTGTTGATTGCTGGCGCGTGCGTGTTCGGCGTATATAGCTGCGCGAATTCGGACTGGTATCGGGAAAGTGAGCGTGCCGAAGCTGCTCGACGCCATGCAGAAGAAACGCCGCATGTCATCCGTGAGGCTGACGGTTGTAAGGTGTACGCGTTCAAGTCCGGCGAGAACTGGCACTTCTTCACGCGCTGCGGCTCGACGGTAACGACTGAGCGCTCTTGGTCGGAGTCGTGCGGGAAGAACTGTACGGCCCGGAAGTCGGAGTCGATCGCGACGGATGGTAATCAATGACGCGAGCGACGGCCTCGCCCCTGCCCTCCGAAGGCGGGCGGGTCCTTCCTAGGGGGTCCCCACATCGAGGGCAATTGCGCGCCGCGATCTTCGACTAGCTACAACTTTTGGAATTTGGGTAACAGGTAACAAGGTAACGAATGCGCACGATGAACCAAGCGGAGTTTGCGAAGCTCCATGACGTGAGCCGCAAGACGGTCACGACATGGAAGGCCCGCGGCTGGCTTGTGTTTGCGGGCGATCAAGTCGATGTTGATGCGTCAAACGAACTGCTCGCGAAGTACCGTCGAGACGGTATCGACGCCAGCGCGAAACCTGTTACCCAAGCGGCAAAAGGTAACAGGAAAGGTAACAAGCAGGGTAACAAGTCGGGTAACACGAAAGGTAACAGCGCGGAGCGCCCAAAGCGGCGCGAGCCGGAGCCGCCTCCGGCCCGCGAAGACGACGATTCGGACGTTCCGTCCTATGACGAGTTCGTCGCCTCGGGTAACGCCGACATGCCGTTCGACGAGGCGCGTCGGGTCAAAGAGAACTACCTAGCGCTCCTCAACCGGCTTGAGTACGAGCAGAAGTCCGGGTCTTTGGTCGACATCGACCTCGCTCGCTCGATCCTGTTCGAGGAGTTCCGGGCGCAGCGTGACGCGTGGCTCAACTGGCCGACGCGCGTCGGGCCATTGCTGGCCGCTGACTTCGGCTTGGAGGCCGACAAAGTGACCGAGGCATTGACCGAGCATGTTCACAAGCAAATCTCAGCGCTCGGCGAGCCGGAGGGGGATTTCAACTCAGGCTAAAGCCGACTTTCTGAGGCGGTCTGTCCGGCACGGATGGACGCCGCCTCCGCGGATCAGCGTTCCAGAATGGGCGGACCGTTACCGCAAGCTCGCAAAGGAGGCCGGAAGCACGTCGGGTAACTGGCAAACATCGACCGTCGAGGTAGCTCGCGGGCCGATGCTCGCCATTACAGAGCCGGGAGTTCACGTCGTTACTGCGATGGTGAGCACTCAGCTTCTGAAGACGGCGCTCCTCGAAAATGTCTTCGGCTATTTCGCGCACTTGGACCCTTGTCCGATGTTGCTGTTGCAGCCGAAGGAAGACGCCGCCGAGCAGTTCAGCAAGGAACGGATTACCCCGATGATTCGGGTAACGCCGATCCTCCGGGAGTTGATCGGCACGAGTAAGAGCCGGAACGCCGACGAGACGCTTTTGTACAAGTCGTTTCCGGGTGGCTTCCTCGCTCTCGCGGGCGCAGGCAGTCCCGATAACTTGGCACGCCGTCCGGTGCGGGTCATCCTCGCCGACGAAATCGACAAATACCCGATCACGCGTGAAGGCGACCCGATCGCGCTCGCCGAGGAGCGGACGGCGACATTCGGCGTGAACTGGCTATCGGTGCGCGCATGCTCGCCGACGGTCGAGGACGAAAGCCGGATCGAGGCAAGCTACAAGGATTCAGATCAGCGGCGCGCGTCGGTCGAATGCCCGCATTGCGGGCATCGCATGTTCCCGGACTTCTTCAAGCATGTTGACTGGAAGAAGGATAAGGAACGCGGCATACACCATCCGAAGACGGCCCGCATCTATTGCGAGTCGTGCGGTGCGGAATGGTCGGAAGGCGACCGACTACGTGCGCTTCAGACGGCCCGATGGCATCAAACGCGCCCCTTCGAGTGCTGCGGGGCGCGTCATGTGCCGCTCGACGCATACGAACGCGCTTGGCGCGATCGTGACGGGGACGCCGCGGTCGACGCCGTTTGGGATTGGTGGACAAGCGACCGGCACGCCGTCTACCGGGCTAAATGCCCCTTCTGCGGAACGTGGGGCGTGGATAACACCCATGCCGGATTCCAGGCGTCGAAGCTGTTCAGCCCGTGGCAAAAAGATAAGCCGTCCGACATCGCCGAGAAATGGATCAAGGCGAAGGACGACGAGGACAAAAAGCAGGCTTGGTGGAATACCCAAATGGGGATGCCGTACCGCCCGCACGCCGGGAAAGAGCTTGACCTTGAAGCGCTCGTCGCGCGGGGTGAGCGCTGGCCCGCCCGCGTGCCGTTCGGTGTCGGCGTCCTTACCGCGGGCCTAGACGTGCAGGACGATCGTATCGAGGTCGAGGTCGTCGGATGGGGGCGCGACGAGGAAAGCTGGAGCATCGATTACGAGGTATTCGAGGGAGACCCCGGAACCTCTGAAGTTTGGCAGCGCGTCGACGCGTACTTGCTGCGTAAGTGGTATCGGTACGACGGGCGTGAGTTCCATGTCGAAGCCGCCTGTATCGACTCTGGCGGTCACCATTCCGAGGCTGTCTATCAGTTCGCGAAAGCGCGTCTCGGACGGCGAGTCTACGGCATCAAGGGTGAGTCGGCTCGGAACGGCAAGCGCGGGCCGATTTGGCCGACAAAGAAGCCGACGGCGCGGCACCGCTCGCGCTATACGCCGTTCATCATCGGCGTCAACTCGGCCAAGGACTCCATTCGGAACCGGCTTCACAAGGAAGCGCCCGGACCGGGCTACATGCACTTCCCGCACGACCGCGACATCAACTATTACGCGCAGCTCACCGCCGAGCGGGTCGTCGTGAAAGAGGTCGCGGGTCAGAAGTACCGCGTATGGGAGTTGCCCGCGGGCAAGCGCAACGAAGCGCTCGACTGCCGGGTGTACGCATACGCGGCGCTGTGCAGCTTGCTTCATTTCGGCTTGCGCCTTAACCGGCACGTCGAGGATGTCTCCGAAGTGCTATCGGGACGCGCTCCCGCAGAGGAGGAAAAGCCCGAATTCACGCTCCCGCAACGCGGCCCGTCGGTGACGGTCGTCGGCGAGCAGAAGCCCCGCAAGTCGATCGCGAGCATGCTCGCGTAACCACAAGGAAATCACTGGATGGGTGTCTATGACGGATTAAGCACAACCGATCTACAAACGCGCCTGACAGCGCTTCAAAACGCCTACTTTGCGCTGTCGACCGGGCAGCAAGTCGCCAGCGTGAGTTATTCGCAGGGTGACGGCGCAAAGTCAGTCACCTACCGACAGACTGACCTCGTTCGCTTGCAAGCCGACATTGCGCTCATACAGCGCAAGCTAGGCATTGCGGCATGCGGGCGTCGTCCGATCCGTTTCTCGATGCGATGATCTCAAACAACGTGCAGATTCTCGGCGCGAACGGATTGCCGATGCCGAGTCGCCCGACTCGGGCGAAGATGCTCGCGGGCGGTCAGAACGTGCCGTACGATGCCGCCGACATCGTCGGCGGACACATGCAGGACTGGAACCCGTACCTCTGGTCCCCCGACGGCGAAATCAATATGTTTCGCGACCGCATGGTGTCTCGCGGGCGCGACCTCATTCGAAACGACGGATGGGCGACCGCAGCAGTCACGCGGACTATCGACAACGTCATCGGGCCAAACTTTCGACCGACGGCAAAGCCAGACTACGCGGCGCTGGCCGCGATTTCGGGCAACCCTAGATTCGATCACGTTTGGGCCGAGGAATGGGGGCAAGCGGTCGAGGCTAACTGGCGTTCGTGGGCTGACGACATCGGACGATTTTGCGACTCGGAGCGCTTCTTGACCGTGCCGCAAATGTTCCGGCTTGCCTTTCGGCATTTGCTCGCCGACGGTGAGGCGTTGGCAATGCTGCATTGGTTGCCGGAGCGTATCGCGCTCGGGCGCGCACGGTATGCAACCGCCGTGCAGATTGTCGACCCGGACCGGCTGTCAAACCCGCAAATGCAGTTCGATCAGAACGCGATGCGCGGTGGCGTTGAGGTCGACGACTACGGCGTCGCGCAAGCGTACTGGATTCGCAAGGCGCACCAAGGGGACTACTTCAGCGCCGCGAAAAGTGTCACTTGGGAGCGCTTCCCACGCGAGACCGATTGGGGACGGCCCGTCGTGATTCACTGTTTCGACCGTGACCGAGCAGCGCAGCATCGCGGAGTCGGCTTCCTGACGCCGGTTCTCAACCGGCTAAAGATGCTCATCAAGTACGACGGGACCGAACTCGACGCCGCGATCATCAACGCGTTTTTCGCCGCGTACATCGAAAGCCCGTTCGATCAGGAGCTTGTCGAAGGCGCACTCGGCGAGTCCGACAAGCTCAATGCCTATCAGACGGGGCGGGCCGACTATCACCGCGAGCGTAAGACCGCCCTCGGCGATGTCGGGATGACGATGCTGTATCCCGGCGAAAAGCTCGGCTCCGTACAGGCGAACCGTCCGAGCAGCAACTATGACGGCTTCCAAAGCGCCATGTTGCGACATATCTCGGCGGGAACCGGCCTCGCGGCTCAGCAGATTAGCCAGAACTGGGCGGAAATTAACTACAGCGCGTTTCGGGCGGCGATGCTCGAAGCGTGGAAGACCTTCCATCGTCGCCGCTTTGACTTCGCGGCGGGTTTCGCTCAGCCGATCTACTGCGCGTTCCTCGAAGAATCGCTCGAAATGGACGATTACCCGATGCCATCGGGCTATGTCCCGAGCTTCATTGAGGCGCGGTCCGCGTTCTCGCGCGCGCGTTGGATGGGTCCCGGCAAGGGTTACGTCGATCCGGTCAAGGAAAAGCAAGGCGCAATTCTCGGACTCAACGCAGGCATGTCTTCGCTTGAAGACGAGTGCGCCGAACAGGGTACGGACTGGCGCGAAATGGCGGACCGTCGGGCCGTCGAGAAAGAGTACTACGCGCGGCGCGGCCTTCAGATGCCGACGTGGTACGCGGACCCGGCAAACGAAGCCGACAAACCACAAGAGGCACAGTAAATGCGATTTGGTCACCTATCGCAACGGCTTTTCAATACGCCGATCGCAATCCGCCCCGAGAAGGCGGAGGTCATCATGGCGTCGCTCGCCGAGCGTTTGGGCGTGTCGCGCATGATGCGCTTGGACGGCGCTGAAGTCGCCCTCGAACCGATGGCGTTTTCGGATGACGACCATACGCTCGTACGCCGCGGGCGCGACCAAGTCGTCGGGTATGAGACCGTCGGAAGCGTTGCATTGATTCAGATCGACGGAACACTCGTGCAAAAGCTCGGGACGCTCCGGCCATTCTCGGGCATGACGGGGTATGACGGCATCCGTCAAAACTTTCTCACCGCTCTGTATGACGATGATGTCGAGGCGATCGTTCTCGACATCGACTCTCCGGGCGGAGAAGTCGCGGGATGCTTCGACCTCGCCGACACGATCTACAGCGCGCGCGGAGAAAAGCCCATTTGGGCGATCCTCAACGAAAGCGCATATTCCGCCGCATATGCCCTCGCGAGCGCGGCGGACTACATCACCGTACCCCGGACCGGTGGCGTCGGCTCTGTCGGCGTGATTTCGATGCACGTCGATTGGTCGAAGGCGCTCACTGACTCGGGCGTCAAAGTGACGTTCATCAAGTACGGCGACCGCAAGGCCGACGGGCATCCCGAGATTCCGCTTTCCGACGAAGCCCTTGCGAACTTTCAGTCGGACATCGACGCGATGGGCGAGCTATTCGTCGAAACCGTTGCTCGCAATCGCGGTGTTGCTGCCTCGAAGGTGCGCGACACGCAGGCGGCGACGTTCCTCGGCGACAGAGGCGTAAAGCTCGGCTTGGCTGATGCTGTCATGGCTCCCGACGCCGCGTTCCGCGCCTTGCTGGAAAAGCTTGGCTAACCCTCCCTCTCAACAGGATCAATCACACATGAGTAAGCCCATTGCGGCGACGTTCGCCCAAATGCTCGGTCTCCGCCCGAAGTCGAAGCGCGCCGAAGACGAAGACGAGAACAAGGACAAGCAGGGCCGACGCGCAGAAGAAGACGACGAGAACAAGGACAAGGACGCCAAGGGCGGACGGGCCGAAGGCGACGACGACCAAAGCGAAGACGATGCCGGCACGAACGGCAAGCGCGCCGAAGACGACGAAGACGACGGCGCGAAAGGCGCGCGCGCGGACGACGAAGAAGACGACGACGCGGCGGAAGACACTGCCGAAGACGACGGCGACGACAAGAAAGACGACAAAGCGAAGAAAGCGGCACGCGCCGAGCGCCGCCGCTGCGCCCGCATCATTTCGCACGGCATCAAGTGCGGAAACGTCCAACAGGCTGGCGTGTTCGCCTTCGACACGGGCATGTCGTCCGCGGCTGCAATCGCCGCGCTGAATGCCGCTGCATCGGTGGTCGAGCGCACGCCGAAGGCGTCGAGCTTGCGCGATCGCATGGCGGCGGAGCCGCGTCGTAATCCGGGCGCATCGTCCGGCGCGGCCACGCAAATGAGCCTCGCCGATCAGATTATCGCGGCGGGCAAGATTCGCCGCGGCGAGCAGTAAGCCCGAACATTTCTCAGGAGCAGATTTAAATGTCTCTCAGTGTTAGCACCATCGGCGACAACACGTCGGCACCGTTCGCCCGCGCCGAGACGTACGTCCCGGATCAACTCATCGCGGGCAACCTCAAGCTCGTGACTCAGCCGGTCATCATTTCGTCCGGCGTGCTCTCGCGCGGGACCGTGCTCGGACAGGTCTCGTCGTACAGCGTCGAGGTCGCCAAGGGCGCGACCAATGCTGGTAACGGTACGGTCGGTTCGATCTCGACCGGGCCGTCCGCAAAGATCGGCGCGTACACGCTGACGGCTACGTCGGCGACGAATTTCAACGTGACGGACCCGGAAGGCAACGCGCTTGCCGCGGCGACCGTTGGCACCGCCTACGCAAGCAACGACATCAACTTCACGATCACCGCTGGCGCGACTGCGTTCTCGGCTGGCGACACCTTTTCGCTTACCGTGGTGAACGCAATCGGCACCTTCATCGAGAGCGTGAAGATGGCCAGCGACGGCAGTCAAACGCCGGTCGCGATCCTCGTCGACAACGTCGACGCGTCGGCTGGCCCGGTCGCGACCGCCGCGTACGTCATGGGCGAATTCAATGCGCGCGCGCTGATCTTCGATCCGTCGTGGACGATCGCGACGCTGACGACTGCACTGCGGCCGTACGGCATCTTCGTCAAGACCTCGCTGTCCGCTGCTGACCCGAGCTAATCGCCTCCGGCTCCTAAAGACCCCGCTTCGGCGGGGTTTTTTTCGCCCGCGACAAACCAACTACCTAGGAGTTTGAGGGATGACCTCGCTTGTTTACGATACCAATACGCTCATTCAGGTCGTTCCGAACCTGAAGCTGTCGCAAAACTTCCTGCTCGATCGCTGCTTCCCGAACATCGTCCTCGCCGACTCGGAGGAAGTGTCGATCGACGTGGATGTCGGGAAGCGCCGTATGGCCCCGTTCGTGTCGCCGCTGGTCGAAGGGAAACTCGTCGAGCAGCGTCGCTACCAAACGAACACCTTCAAGCCCGCCTACATCAAGGACAAGCGTGCGCCGGACCTCCGCAAGCCGGTGCGCCGTATGATCGGCGAGCGCATCGGCGGCGAACTGACCGGCGCTCAGCGCGAGATGGCGAATCTCGAAGCGGAGCTTACCGACCAAATCGACATTCTGAACCGCCGCCTCGAATGGATGGCCGCTCAAGCGCTGCAAACCGGCACCGTGACGGTCAAGGGCGAAGGGTTCGACACGGTCGTCGTCGACTTCGGTCGCGACCCGTCGCTGACGATCGCGCTTACCGCTGCGGCGCAGTGGACCGCAGCGAACATCGGCACGGAACAGAATCCCGGAGCCGTTGCGCCGACCGACAACATCACGGATTGGGCGCAACTCATCCTGAAGAAGTCGGGCGCGCAGGTGACCGACATCATCTTCACGGCCAAGGCTTACCGCGCGTTCAAGCTCGATCCTCGCCTGAAGGGCGCGATCGTATGGCCCGCGCAAGCGCCGTTCGGAAACCAAGTGAACCCGGCTGTAAGCCCCGTCAAGGGTGCAATTTACATGGGTCGCTGGGGTTCCTACGACTTGTGGGTGTACAGCGACTGGTATGTCGACGACAACGATGTCGAACAGCCGATGATTGCTGACGGCGGACTGATTATGTGCGGCCCGGACATGATGGGGACGCGCGCCTTCGGGCAAATTCTCGACCCGGAATTCGCGTACGAGTCGATGCCCTATGCGCCGAAGACGTGGGTCGAGAAGGACCCGGCGCAACGCCTGATCCTGATGCAGTCTGCTCCGCTCGTCATCCCGAGCCGGGTGAACGCGTGCCTGTTCGCTAAGGTGGCGTAATGACAGCGACCGTCAAGACTGAAAAGGCGACGGTCGCGCCCGGTCGCACCCTGTCGGGACCCGACGGGGAAACCTACGGACCCGGTGCAGAAGTCGAGCTTGCCGTCGCTGAAGTGAAGGAACTTCGCGCAGCCGGTTTCCTCGTCGATCCCAAGGCCGAAGCGGTAAAGCGCGGTAACGGCCCGAACTATAGCGGCGACCGCCGTCCGACGGTGAAGCGAGTCGGTCAATGATCGACTTCGACGCACTCGTCAATGTCGCGGTCGCCAGCACATTCGGCGAGCCGATGACATATCAGCCCGCAAGCGGTGCTCCGTACGTCGTGCAAGGTGTGTTCGCCGATCCATATCGGCGACAGGAATTCGACGACGACGGTAGTTCCCATTGGGTGACGACCGCGCCGTCCGTTGGATTCCGCCTGTCTGACCTCGCGGCGACGCCCGCGGCGAACGACAAAATCGTCCGCCAGAAGACGGGCATCGTTTACCGCCTCGTCGAGCCGCAGCCGAACGGTATCGGTTGGATCAATCTCACCCTGAAGGTATCTGCATGACGACGGCAGCAACGCTGCGGTCGATCGCGCTCGCCGGTCTGCTCGGGAAAACGGACGCGGGGACGAACGTCTTTGCGCCGCGTGACATGCCGACGTGGGAAGGCACGTATCCAATGCTTCTCCTCACGCTCGACGAGGAAGACGGAGATTCTTTGGGGCGCAACGGACCGCCGCAATTCAACGTAACGGCGACGCTTCGCGTGACGGGGCGCGTCGAGCACTTCGCAGAAGACAACGACCAAGGCGCGGCGCTTGTATATGCGTCGCTCGAAACGCTTCGCGACCAAATCAAGGTCGCGCTCATCAATTACACGCCCCTGATGGTCGAGCTTCAGCAATTTCCGTTTTTCCGGTCGAGGCTACAGGTCGGAGGGCGCGAAAACGGCGCGGAGCATCAAGGGCAAGTCGTCGTCGACATCGGCCTCGAATTCTTCCAAGGCCCTGACGACTTCAATCAGCCCGCGGCCGACGCATTCATCGAAGCGGACATTTCGATCACTGAGCCAGTCGGGACGACCGCGCCGGGACTGACACTCACGCTTCCTCAGTAGGGACACACGACATGAAGGTTAAGCCCGCTCCGGGTCTCAAGGTGCGAGACCCGGTAACTAAGCAGTACTTACCAGATGAGGGGATGGAGGTCGACGACAACGACTTCTATTACATTCGACGCCTGAATGACGGAGACGTAGTACGCGTCGACGGGTCGGCATCGATCAACTACACGAAGGATGCCGACTAATGGGTAATGTCTCGTTTCCGAACATTCCGTCGAATCTCCGGGTCCCGCTGTTCTATGCGGACTTGGACAACAGCAAGGCAAATACGGGGCAGTCGACGCAACGTGCGCTGATTATCGGGCAGATTTCGGCGACGGGGACTGGCGTTCCGAATGTCCCGGTCCTCTCGCAAGGCGTTGCCGACGCGAAGGCCGTCGGTGGTCCCGGCTCGATGCTGGCGCTCATGACTGCGGCGTATCGTGCGTCGGACAATTTCGGGGAGCTTTGGTATCTGCCGCTCGCCGACGATCCGACTGCCGTCGCGGCGACCGGCGCAGTCACGTTCACCGCGCCCGCTACGGCAACCGGCGTGCTGTATCTGTATATCGCGGGTCAGCGGGTCACGCTCACCGTCACGTCGGCGCTGACTGTATCGAACCTTGCGACGAACCTCGCGGCGGCGATCAACGCTGTTGCCGACTTGCCGGTCACCGCCGCTGTCGACGGCGTGACTGCTGGAAAGGTCAACATCACGGCGAAGAACAAGGGCCTCGCCGCAGGCGACATCGACCTTCGCCTGAACTATCTCGGCGCGCTCAACGGTGAAAGCACGCCGACGGGACTCGGCGTCACTGTTACAGCGATGTCGGGCGGCGCAGTCAATCCGTCGCTGACGACCGCACTCGCGAACCTGCTCGACAAAGAGTTCGACTTCATTGCGCTCCCGTACACGGACGCAACGTCGCTCAGCGCGATTCAGTCGCTTTTGAGCACGAAGACGGGCCGCTGGTCGTGGTCGAAGCAAATCTTCGGACACGCCTTCGCGGCGTATCGCGGCACGCTCGCCGCATGCACGACGTTCGGGGCGACGCGCAACGACGAACACGTCTCGATCATGGGCTTCAACGACTCGCCGTCGCCTGTATGGGTGTGGGCCGCAGACTTGGCAGGCACTGTCGCCGTCTCGATCCGGGCGGACCCGGCGCGGCCTGTTCAAACGCTCGCGATGTCGACGGTCCTCGCTCCGCCGATTCAGTCGCGATTCGCGCTGACCGACCGAAACGTCCTGTTGTGGGACGGGATTTCGACGTTCGAAGTCGCGAACGACGGAACGGTACTGCTCGAAAACGTCATCACGACCTATCAGTTCAATAGCTCCGGCGTCGCCGATAACAGCTATCTCGAACTGGAGACCATGACGAACCTAACGTACGTGCTGCGTCAGCTTAAAGCGGTCGTGACGAGCCAGTTCCCGCGCATGAAGCTGGCGTCGGACGGGACGCGCGTCACGCCGGGAACCAACGTCGTTACGCCAAAGATCATCAAAGGCGCACTCGTCGCGCAATACCGGGAAATGGAGGAGAACGGATACGTCCAGAACAGCGACGTATTCGCCGCGAACCTCATCGTCCAGAAGAACACGGCGAACCCGAATCGCGTCGACGTGGTGTATCCGGCGATCCTGATCGATCAATTGCGCATCTTCGCGCTGCTGATGCAATTCACGCTTCAGTAATAGCCGCTCGTCTTCTCAGACGTGCAAGTAAAGCCGCCTTCGGGTGGCTTTTGTCATTTTTGGAGGCCGAATGGCTAGTTTGCTGGCAGGAACCGCGTCCGTCACGATCGACGGCACGACCTACATGCTTGAAGGCGACATGAAATACATGCCCTCGACCGTCAAGCGCGAATCTCTCGTCGGAATGGACGGGCTTCACGGCTTCAAAGAGACGCCCGTTCCGGGTGCGATTTCGATGTCGCTGCGCGACTCTGGCGGTCTCACGGTGGGCGATTTCAACAGGATGACGAATCAGACCGTTGTCGTCTCGCTGGCGAACGGCAAGCTCGTCACCGGCAAAGGCATGTACACGGTCGAGACGCAGGAAGTCGACGCAGGCGACGCGAAATTCGAAGTGAAGTTCGAAGGACCGAGCGTCATCGAAACTCCGGGGAGCTAATAGGCATGGAAGACCAAAAGATTCTGACGCTGCGTAAGCCGGTGAAGATCGGCGACGAGACCTTTACGACGCTCACGCTTCGCGAGCCGACAGCGGGCGAACTGGAGCGCGCGACGGTGGCCGAGCGCGGCCTTACCGTGACTATCAACCTCATTTCGATGGTTGCCGGTGTGCCGCGTCAGGTCGTCGAGCGAATTACCGGGCGCGACTTGCGGGAGGCGGCGTCGTTCCTGGAGGGTTTTACCGAGGATGGCCCGACAACTGGCGCGACACAGTAGCCGAGGTCACGAAGTTCTACGGGTGGGGGCCGGAGGATGCATGGCGGCTCCCGTTGCGTCGCCTGAAATGGTGGCACGAGCAAGCGCTTCGGATGCGTGACGCGGGAGCTACGTAAATGGCGAACAATTTCACGATCACGATCAGCGCGATTGACAAGGCGACGAGCGTCGCTCGCAATGTCAACGCGTCTATATCGAAGATCACGAAGCCTGTCGCGGACCTCGGAAATGAGGTGAAGGCGTTCGGCAAGCTGAGCGGCTTGTCGACGATCGGGAAAGGCTTCGGAAAGCTCACGAGTGCGGCGAAGTCGGCAGCAAGCAGCGTCGCAAGTATCGCGACCCCTCTCGCCGCGATCACGAGCTTCGGAACGATTGCGGGCGTCGCCGCGCTTGCGGCGAGCTTCGGCAAGACCGCGATGTCGGTCAAGAACACGGCGGGCGTGCTCGGCATGCCTACCGCACAGTTGCAGGCGTTTCAAGGGGCCGCGCGCCTTGCGGGGTTGGCTTCCGAGGACATGACGGGAGGCTTGAAGTCGCTCGGCGCGACGTTCGAGGACTCGGTAACCGGGCGCAACCTCGAAGCCGCAGGCGCGATGAACCAATTCGGAATCACGGTACATCGCTTGAAGAACGGATCGGTCGACACAGCGCGCGCGCTCCGAGACGTTTCCAACGTGATTCAGAAGATGCCGAATGCGCAGGCGCAACAGCGCTTCGCGAACATCTTCGGCGTCGAACAACTCTTGCCGTTGCTCCAAAAAGGCGGAGACGGAATCGACAAGCTTGCGGACAAGGCGAAGTCGCTCGGCGTCGTCATGTCGCCCGAACAGGTCGCGGCGGGCGAGAAGTACAACGAGCAAATGATTCAGCTCGAAATGTCCGCTGACAAGCTGAAAACATCGCTCGGCAGTGCGCTTGCGCCCGCTCTGGAGCGCGTCATCGCCGCCGTCGAGCGGCTCGTCGACAAGTACGGCGCAGTCGTGTCGACGAAGGTCGCCGAGTACGCCGAACGCTTGGCGAATTGGCTCGATAAGACGGATTGGTCCGGGACCGCCGACCGCGTTTCTGCGTTCGTCGACAAGATCGGTGGGTTGAAGACGATCGCGATTGCGATCGCGGCGATTACCTTCGCGGGGCCGATAGGAGGAATTCTCACGATGACCGCGGGGCTGCTTCGGCTCATAGCTGTCGTGCCGCTCGCGGTGAAGGCGCTGCGCGCGCTCGGCAAAGAAAGGGCTGTCTCGGAAGCGGCGAAGGCGGCGACGAGCGCTGCCGAGTCCGCAGGAAACGCCGCAAAATCCGCAGCCGGTCGCGGGCTGCTCGCCCGCCTTGCGCCGTGGCTTCTAAAAGGCGGCTTGGCCTTTACGCTGATGACGCACTCGGAGGGCTTGAACACCGGGGAAGATGCCTTTCTCGCGCAACATCGCGCCGCGCCGGATGCTCAATGGGACGGCGATCCGATCGGCCAGAAGATCAAGGCCGGGGCGCAGAAGGATAAGGGCGTTGCGGACGCCGTTGCGAAGTTTCAGTCGATGGGTTGGACTCGCGCGCAGGCGGCGGGCCTAGCGGCAAACCTATGGCGCGAGAGCCTTTTCGACCCTCGCGCTGTCGGTGACAGTGGCCGCGCGTACGGCATAGGCCAATGGCACGAAGACCGGCAAGCCGAGTTCAAAAAGCTATTCGGCATCGATATTCGCAAGTCTTCGCTCGATCAGCAATTGCAGTTCGTGAACTACGAACTTCGTCAGGGAAAGGAATCCCGTGCAGGCACGTTGCTGTCGCAGGCTAAATCCGCAGAGCAAGCCGGAAACATCGTCTCGCGGTTCTATGAGCGTCCGGGGGACGTGAATGGCGAAGCGTCGAAGCGGTCGCAAATCGCCTCGGCGATCTTCAATTCGCCGTCTTCGCAGTCGCCTTCGGCCCCGATGGCTCCGATCTACGCGAAGACCTCGCCGTCGCCGCAATCGGGCTCCGACTCGGGAGCCGCCGAGTCTGCTCCGCAGTCAGCAGCTACGGCGTCGCAGGATAGCGCCGAGAGTGTGGCCAGCGCGGCGCAATCGATGGCCGGGCCGATGCGCGTTCATGTCGAAATTGATATGCGAAACGCCCCGGCGGGGACAACCGCCCGCGTGAAGTCGGCTCCCGGCGTCACGTCGTCGGTGCGTATCGGAACAGCTTCGATCGGACAGGACCCCGTATGAGTATTTCAACGCGTATCAATTCCGTAACAGGATCGATCCTCAGTGCGTCGAGCGCATTGTCGAGCCTAGCAACAACGCTCTCGGGCGGTAGCTGGCAAGAGGCATTGCGAACCGCGAGCTTCGGCGGCGTACCGTTTGCCGTCGAGGCATTGCGCACGTCGGGCGGACGGCGCGTCTCGGTGCATAGCTACCCGTTCCGCGATGAGGTATGGGTCGAGGACATCGGCAAGCTTGCGCGGAAGTTCGATGTTCGAGGATTCCTCGTCGAAAACAGCCTGATTTACGGCGGTGGCGGCGTCGCAGGACAGAGAAAGCGCCTATTAGCGGTGGCGGAGACGGCGGGCGGGCAAACGCTCGTGCATCCGACGCTCGGCACGGTAACGAACGTCGTTTGTATCTCGCCGATCGAGTTTGTCGAGCGAGCCGACCTCGGGCGCGTCTTCGAATTCAGTATGACGCTCGTCAAGGGCGGCGCACGCATCTACCCTAGCGCGAGCATGTCGACGGTCGACGCCGTGACATCGTCCGCGCTCGGGTTGGCGCTGGCCGCGCTCGCAGACTTCGCCTCGACAGTCGCTGATGCAATCACGCTCGGAACGTCGATTGTCAATCAAGCGATCGCGACCGTAACGAAGTGGGTTGCAATCGTCAACTCGGTAATCGCTGACGTGAAGCGGTTGACCGGCGCTGTCTCGTCGCTGTCAGGGAACTATGGGCGCTATGCTGGCGGCGGGAACCGTGGCTATGTTAGGTCGAATGCCGTAGCGTCGAGCGCTTCGACCGTGGCGTCGCTGCTGTCTCAGAGCGTCACGGCACGTCAGGCGGTGTCAACGGCGGGTCTTGCGCTCATTGCTGCTGCGTCCAGCGTGAGCGATACAGCATCGTTTTCGGGCGCTGCGTCATCGGTTGCGAGCACCGTCGCGGCAAGCGCGAACGATCCGGCAGACGCGATGCGCATGCTCACGGCAATGGCAGCATTCGCGCCGAACGACCCGACTACATCGTCGGTCATCGGCGATGCAATGGCGACTATGCAGACGGCATGCGGCGCGCTTCTGCGCCGCACTGCGATTGCTGAGCTTGCCACGGTGTCGACGACGTATCAACCGTCTTCCGCCGATGATGCTGTGGCCGTTCGCGATCAGATCGCGTCGCTAATTGATGCTGAGACGACGACTGCGGGCGACGCCGGAGACGACGCAAGCTATGACGCGCTGCGAACGCTTCGTCAATCGGTCGTGAGTGACTTTGCTGCGCGTGGCGCGAAGCTATCTTCGACGCAAGCCTACACATTTGGATCGGGTTTGCCGTCGCTTGTGTTGGCGAACCGCCTTTACCGCGATCCTTCACGAGCCGACGAGCTTGTCTCGCAGGCAGGTCCCATTCACCCCGCATTCATGCCGACATCTTTCTCGGCGCTTTCTTCGTAACCGGGAATGACATGAGCGACGACGTATTGCTTACCGTCGGCGGAGCCGCTATATCGGGTTGGACTGATGTTCGCATTACGCGTGGCATCGAACGGCTTCCCGCCGACTTCTCACTCGGACTTACCGAGCTATATCCCGGCGAGCTTGACGAGGTCGTCGTGCAGCCGCAGGACCCTTGCTCGATTTCGATTGGTGGAGACCTCGTCGTCACGGGCTATATCGATAAGTATGTCCCGAGCTTCGACGCAGACGCGCACCGAATCTCGGCGACAGGCCGCGGGAAGTGCCAAGACCTCGTCGATTGCTCCGCCGAGTGGGATAACGGCCAGATCAGCGGCGCATCCGCTATCGCTGTTGCCTCGAAGCTCGCGAGTGCGTATGGCATTGCGGTGTCGTGTGCTGAGACGGGGCTTCGTGTCATCCCGCAATTCAATCTGATGCTTGGCGAGACTGCTTTTGAGGTCATCGATCGCGTGTCTCGCTATAGCTCCCTGCTCGCGTATGACGGCCCCGACGGGAACCTCATTCTCGCGCGGGCCGGGACCGATCAGCACGCGACAGGGATCGAGCAAGGCGTCAACGTCCAGTCCGCGAGTGTCGAGTATTCAGCCGATCAGCGCTACCAAACATACCGCGCCTACCTACAAGCGATCAACACGTTTCAGGAAGGCGGAGACGGTGGAAATCTGATCGCAACGCAGACTGATAGCGGCGTCAAGCGAAACCGCAAGCGCTACATCATTGCCGAAGCGGTCGCGGGGTACATGGATGTCGCAGCGCAGCGCGCGGCATGGGAAATGAACCGACGAAATGGTCGCTCTGTCGTGGTGCGCGTAGAGGTCGATAGCTGGCGCGACGGTAGCGGCGAGTTGTGGACGCCGAATAGGCTCGTCTCAGTCTATCTGCCGAAACTGAAGCTCGACCGCAAGGTTTGGCTAATCAGTGAGGTAACGTACAAGATCGACGAGGAAGGTACACGCGCCGAGCTTGTGATTATGAACCCTGACGCATTCGTCGTTCAGCCGACAGCGCTGCAATATGGCTTCGTCGACGGGAGCACTCTAACGACTCAATGATCGATCAACTTGCAAGCATTACAAGCCGGTTAGCGCGTCGAGTTCTGCATGCGATTGGCCGCGGGCGTGTGACGGCGTCAAATGATAGCGGCGTCGTGCAGCTTATACAGGTCCGTTTCAACGATCTTGAGACGATCGACGGCATGCCGCGCATTGCTGAATTTGGACTCACGTCACGGCCCCCGAGTGGGACTGATGTACTCGCGCTTTTCATCGGCGGCGATCGCTCAAGCGGCGTCGTCGCAGGCACGAATCACCAAGCGTCCAGACCGAAGGGACTCGCGATTGGCGAAAGCATGCTGTATAGCCTCATCGGGCAACAAGTCTATCTCTCGACGAGCGGGATTGTCGTTGAGGCGAAGGGACTGCCTGTCACGGTCAATAACGCGTCTGATGTGACGTGGAATTGCTCCGGGAAATTTAAGGTCGTCGCGCCGGGGGGAGTTGAATTCGATACGCCGATGGTGAAGTCGAGCGGCGACATCATCGACAACAGCGCGACGAACGCAAACACGATGGCTGCAATGCGGACCATCTACAACGGACACAAGCACGTCGTTACCGGCGTTCAGTCCGGTTCAAGTCAGGTCACCTCAAACACGCCAACGCAGACCGAATAACCGCGTTCGTCTCGTCATCAACAGCCCGCCTCGCGCGGGTTTTTTTCGTCTCAACACATGGCCGACATAAGTACGACTTGGCAGTCCACGGCGGGCCGCGGCGATTGGTCTATGTCGGGCGCGCTCCTCACGTCCGGCAGCGACCTAGAGACGGCGATCCTAATCAGTCTCTTTACCGATCGTCAGGCCGCGCCAGACGACGAGATTCCCGACGGTACGAGTGACCCTCGCGGTTGGTGGGGCGACCTCGACTCGGACACGCAAATCGGCTCGCGGCTATGGCTGCTGAGCCGAGCGAAGCAAACGACCGAAACGCTTCAGCGCGCGAACGATTACATCGTCGAGGCGCTTCAGTGGCTCATCGACGACGGCGTCGTCGCGAAGTTCGACATCGCCGTCGAATGGACCGCGCTTTCGCAGTTAGGAGCCAAGGTCGTCGCCCACAAGACGGACGGCACGAAGACCGCTGTCGCCTATACCTCTGCCTGGAGCGCAATCAACTGATATGCCATTTGCTCGCCCGACTCTAACCGAGTTGCGCAGTCAGGTCGCATCCGACATCGCATCCGCGGTGAAGGGATCGGACCCGCTGTTGCGCTACTCGAATCTCAAGATCACTGGAGATGCGCAAGCCGGTCTTGCGCATCTTCACTACGGCTACCTCGACTGGATTTCGAAGCAATCGGTTCCGTGGACATCGAGCGGAGAATACCTTGCGGCTTGGGGCGCACTGAAAGGCGTCTATCAGAAGGATGCAACGTCCGCTATCGGAACGATCGCGTTCCCCGGCACGGCGGGCACGGTCATCAATTCGGGCGTCTCGATCGTCCGAGGCGACGGCGTCGCATACACGACGACGGCGTCGGCGACGGTCGGATCTAACGGAAGCGTGACGGTTGCGGCGCAAGCGGTCAGCGCGGGGGCTAACGGCAATTGCGCTGCGGGCGTCCAAATGACGCTTGGCACTGCGATTCCCGGCATTCAGTCGACCGGCTCTGCCGCGACGGCGTTCACCGGAGGGGCAGACCAAGAGACTGAAGACAGTTTTTATGCCCGCGTCATGGCCGCATACCAAGCGTCGCCGCAAGGCGGTGCGAAAGGCGACTACCCGACGTGGGCGAAGGCCGTTTCAGGCGTTACGCGCGCGTGGTGCATGCCGTACGGATTCGGCGCAGGAACGATCGTCGTCTACGTCATGCTGGATCAGGCGAACGTCTCGAATCAAGGGTTCCCGCAAGGATCGAACGGCATTTCATCCAGCGACGTGCTTCCGAATGGAAATCCTCGCGGCACGGTTGCGACGGGCGATCAACTGACAATCGCGAATGCCATTTATCCGCTTCAGCCGGTCACTGCTTTGGTGTACGTGTGCGCGCCGTTGCCGAACTCGCTCGCATTCACGATCAGTGGCCTAACCAACGCGTCGACTACGACGCGCGCCGCAGTTCAGGCGGCTATCTCCGAGGTCTTGACCTCCTACGGAGACCCGCGCGGCGGCACGATCGACCTCTCGTATATCGAGTCGGCGATAGCCGCCGTGCCGAATACAGCGGGCTTCGTGATTACGAGCATAGTCGGCACGCAGGGTGGCTCTCAGACGACGTATCCGGGGAACATTACGTCGCAGGTTGGCTATCTGCCGGTGCTTGGTTCCGTGTCCTTCTCGTAACGGAGGCGCGATGGCAGCACCTATATATAGCTCCGACGACTTCACGCGTGCGCTTCATGCGCTGTTCCCTCGCGGTCGTGTTTGGCCCCGCGATTCTGACGCGACGCAGTCTCAAGCAATCGCGGGACTTGCCGCGATCTATGCGCGTAACGCGTCCCGATCCGCAGCGTTGCTCGTCGATTCTTTCCCCGCGTCGACGCTCGAATTGCTCCCGGAGTGGGAGTCGACGCTAGGTCTCCCGGACCCTTGCGCGGGCGAGTCTCCGACGATCCAACAGCGGCGTAATCAGGTCGTCGCTCGCTTTGCGAACAGCGGCGGACAGTCCGCTGCGTACTTCAAGAGCTTTGCGCTGAACCTTGGTTACACGGTGGCCGTGAGGAATTTCGCCCCGTTTCGCTGCGGGCAAAGCCGAGCAGGCGATTCGCTCGGCGGCGTCGAGTGGTTCTACACATGGGCCATTAATGCGCCCTTGAACACGGTCACTCGATTTCGTACGGGGCAATCGACGGCAGGCGAAGCGCTCGCTACGTGGAACAACGCCGTTCTCGAATGCGAGCTAAAGGCGGTCTCCCCGGCGCATACCTATCTGCTTTTCCAATACTCCTAAAGGTCTCGAATGTATCAAATTGACGTATCAACCGCGGTCAGCACTCAGCCGACCTCGACTGCGCTCGGCACGCCCGGATACTTCACGGACGGAAATGCAGCGCTCGGGCAGGCGGCGACGGTCGTTCCTGCTGAGTTCCTAAATTCGCTCATGCTGGAAGTAATGAATGCGATTACGGGCGCAGGGCTTACGCTCAATAAGTCGTCGTTCAATCAGCTTTACACGGCTATCAGGGCGCTCTCGCAGGGCGGCGGTGCAACATATGCCGTCGACACGGGTTCCGCAAACACGTATCAAGTTTCCTACTCTCCGGGAATTTCGGCTGTCGTCGACGGTATGAAACTGCGTTTCAAGGCGAAGACGGCTAACACTGGCGCGTCGACGTTCTCCCCGAACGGTCTCGCTGCCTCGCCGATCTATAGCGGCGCACATTCGGCATTGCTTGGCGGTGAAATCGTCGCTAACTCCGACGTAGAGGTCGTTTGGAATAGCTCACTCAATAGCGGAAACGGCGCGTGGGTGCTGCTGGAGTCGACCGGGGGCGTGCTGGAGGCAGCGACGCCGCCTCAGTTCGACAATAGCGCTAAGCTGGCGACTACGTCCTATGTAATTGGTGCTATCTCGGGGAAAAACCGCATCATCAACCCGCGGTTTCAAGTCAATCAGCGCAATTACGTTAGTGGTTCCGCTCTCGCATCCGGAGCATATGGTCTCGATCGGTGGAAGGCATCAACGGCCAATTCTTCGATGACCTTTACGTACTCTCCGGCTGGTCAGCCGGTGACGATCGTTGGTTCGTTTCAGCAGGTCATCGAGCAAGGAAACGTCGAGGCGGGAACCTATACGCTTTCGTGGACCGGTACGGCGCAAGCGCGAGTTTACAATTCCGGCGCTTCTGCGCCTTCGTATTCGGCTTCTCCGATTACCGTCGCGCTTGATGGAACGCAAAACGTGATCGTCGAGTTCAATGCAGGGACCGTCGACTTCGTGCAGATGGAATCTGGTCCTAACAAAACTGCATTTGAGCGTCGCCCGTTCGCGACGGAGCTTTCCCTTTGTCTCCGGTATTTCGAAGCAAGTCAAGTACAGACCAAGTTTTGGGGGTTTTCCGGCATCAATGGCGTAACTCTTGGGCAAGCAATCAATTTCATGGCGTGGAAGCGCGTATCGCCGACTATCGCGACTATTGGCGTAACGTATGCCGGATGCACTGGGCTGACACTTGAGCAGATCGGCGCTACAGGCATGTCGTTCTACATTACAAACACGACAACGACCGCCAGTTCCGCCGTTTCTTTCTACTACACCGCAAGCGCTGAGCTTTAAAACCATGGCCCAATATAAGCAAGTAATCGATCGATCGACGGGTAAAGTTTCAACTAGTTTGGTTTTGCGTGTTGCTGATGGCGCTGTAATCCCATTCGATAGCAACAACTCGGACTATCTGGCATACGAGGCGTGGCTAGCAAGCGGCAATGTTCCAGAACCCGCGATGTCGCTCGCGGATACCCGTGCGGCGCAGATTGCCGCGCTCGATGCCGCATGTAAAACCGCTATCTATGCCGGTTTCTCCTCGTCGGCGCTCGGCGACGTGCATACGTATCCTGCGCAGGATACCGATCAGCAGAACTTGTCCGTGTCGGTTCTCGCCTCGCTTATGCCAAATCTACCAACTGGATGGACGACGCCATTTTGGTGTTGTGACTCCTCGGGGGTGTGGTCTTATGTTCCGCATTCGGCAGCGCAGATTCAGCAGGTCGGTCAGGATGGTAAGGCCGCCATCCTCGCGGCGATCGCAAAGAAGGCTCAGCTTGCGGCGCAAGTGAACGCTGCAACGACGATCGCTGCAGTTCAGGCAATTGTATGGGAGTAGTCATGAGCCGACTTCAACTTGTGCTTATCTGGCTCCTATGTGTGCTCGCCGCCCCGGTTCTCCTCGCCGCGATGCTCGCTGAAGCGCTTGTCGGCTCGACTGCGCGCGCGAAGAACATCGCCATTGCGCAGGATGAGGCCGGTAATAGCCTGTTCGGCGGTGCGCCGACGCAGACGATTTCAGAGCGCACGGGCAATGCGTTGATCGAGGGCGAGCAATGGGCACATTTTGTCGCGCCTTGCATCGACCTTCTGTTCGGCAAGGGGCATTGCCTCGCGAACGCGACCATTTCGCCGAAGTGACACAAGCAATAGACCAATCAAGCCGCCCGCGAGGCGGCTTTTTTCTTATGGGGAGTCGGATGGATTCGACCGCAATCGCGGAAATCGGATGTGCCGTGTTGGCGCTGCTCGGGAGCGTCTTCGCGTACCTGTGGCGGCGTTCTGAGTCGCAGCGAGACGACACGATCAAGGCGCACGGGAAAGCAATCGACGACCTCGAAAAAGCGCTTTCCACATCGGATAAGCGTCACGGCGACGAACTGGCTGCATACAAGCTCCATGTCGCGGAGACGTATCCAACGTCCGCAGTGCTCGCGAAGTCTCTCGACGCCATCAACGCGGCTATCTCGTCGATCTTCGAAAAGCTCGACAGCATTCGCGACAAACTCGACAACAAGGCCGACAAATGATCGTTACCGCTTCGCTTTTGGTGGCGGCATGCGGTGCGTCGCAGGCGAATGCCGCGAAGTTCGCTGTCCCGCTGCGAACCGCTTGCGACCGCTACAGCATAAATACGCCGCAACGGATGGCGGCATTCCTCGCGCAGATCGGGCATGAGTCGATGTCGTTGTCGCAGACCGAAGAGTCGTTCAACTACTCGATTCCGGCGCTTATGGCGACTTTCCCGCGAGCGATGCCGTTCGCACTTGCGCAGAAGTACGGGCGACAGGCAAGCGAGAAGGCCGTTCCGCTCGACAGGCAAAAGCAGATCGCGTCGATTGTGTACGCGAACCGTTACGGAAACGGCGACAGCGCGAGCGGCGATGGCTGGAGGTATCGCGGCTCGGGCCTCGTGCAAACGACGTTCAAGGACAATTTCAAGGCTGCGGGCGACGACATCGGCGTCGACCTCGTCTCGAAGCCGGACTTGCTTCGGGCTGACCCGACGACTGCTGCGCTCGCCGCGGGCTATTTCTGGCTGTATCACGGCCTCAACGCGCTTTCGGATAGCGGCAACTTCGACGCAGTCACGCGGCGGATTAACCCGGCAATGGCCGGGAAACCGGACCGAGACAAGCGCTATGCCGTTGCCAAGGGCGCTCTCGGCATTTGAGCCGTCCAACAGTCACGAGCCGCCTACGGGCGGCTCTTTCATTTTCTGCTATGCAAATCGGACAAGAACACGAACACCGGGACACGATCAGCGAAGACGTGTTCTACCCGGCGCATCCTCCGCGTACGGAGTCCGCCGTTTTCCGCGCGACGAAAGCCGCAGGACATGCAGCGCGACTGCCTTGCGCGATCAGCGGTCAGGCGGAAGGCGTTGAATACCATCACGTCTTTTGTGAGTGGGCCTTCACGTCCGCGGTCGACTGGCAGACCGTCAAGGGCGTAGCGACCGGTGAGATTACGCGCTTGCCGGTCCTCGACCTCGAAACCGATCAGCCGACCGGCGATACGTTTCCCGCGGAACAGTCGCTTTTGTGGGTGATTGTGCGGCTCGCCGAGGCGCGCGGCTTCGACTGGAAGGCATTCGACCCGGGCCGTCCCGAGACCTTCATCGACGGCATGGCGAACATGCTCGTCCTGCATTCCAAGTTCCATCGCAAGAAAGGCCACGGCATCCACGCCGAGACGTTTCCCGTCTGGATTTTTCAAGCCTTCCCGCGTGTTCCCGGCTTCGTCTATTCCGCTGACGAACTGCGCGCGACCATCCATTAAGGACCGCCATGCTGAAGAAGCTTCTCCAGCTTGTGACCGGCGAAGACAACGTCACGCTCGAACCCGCATACGCGTGGGCCGCAGCGGCGTTCGTCGTCGGTCTCGGGCTGCAAATCTACTGCACCGTCACCGGCAAGCCTTTCGACCTCACGCAATACGGTCTCGGCTGCGGCGCGCTGTTGACGGGCCTCGGAATCGGAAAACACTTCGGGAGCTAACCATGTTCGTACGCTGGATCGCACTCGCGATCGTCAATCTATTTGTCGTCGCGTTGGCGTATCTGCTCGCGCCGATTCTTCCGGCTTTCGCGATCGGGCGTACGACGCTCCCGCGGTGGCTGTCGTGGTTTCAGACGCCGGATAACCCGCTCGACGGCGACGCCGGGTTCAAGGCGCTTCATGCGCCATTCCGAGGCGAGCAAACGGGCTGGCGGCGGTACGTCAATCGCGTTTTCTGGCTGTGGCGTAACCCGTCGTACGGTTTCGACCTCGCGGTCCTCGGCTTCACGGCGGCTCCCTCGTCGACCGTCTCGAAGGTTGGGCCGCTCCCGATCGCCGGAGCGCCGCAAACCGGCTGGTATTTCGCGACAGCGACGAACCCCGACGGCTCGCGCGCATGGCAGTTCTACGCCGTCAAGGTATGGGGCGGCTCCGCCTCCCGCGTCAATTTCGGTTGGAAGCTCTGGAGCGCTCCGGGGCTATGTCAGTTCGCGATGACGATCAACCCGTATCTCACCATCTAGGAGCTTCCATGTTTGGACTGTCTTTCGCGCGTATCGCGCCGGTTGTGGCGCGCGCGCTCGTGCTCGTCGCCGTTGTGGCCGCGCTCGTCGGCGTCGGCGTCTATCTGGCGTCGCACCATTACGCGCCGATCGTCGCAAGCCTGAATCGAACCATCGGGCAAGACGCGCAAGCGCTCGCGGATCAGAAGGCCGCGTATGGCGTCCTCGCGCAGCAAGCCGAAGCGCAAAACGCTGCGATTGTCGGATTGCAGAAAGCCGCCGATCAGCGCGCGCAAGCTGCGGCGGCGGCACTCGCCAAGGCAAACGACGTTGCCTCGCAATATCAGGCGAAGGCGGTGGCGCTGCTTGCCTCGAAGCCGCCCTCGGGTGCGGACCTCTGCGTCGCGGCGCGGGGCCTCGTCGACGAGCAGATCAAACAGGAGCGGTCCAAGTGAAGAAGCTGATTCTCGTTGCGGCGCTGTGCGCCGCGCTGGCGGGCTGTGTGACGGCTCCGCAATCGCCGGAGCCTGTTCCGGTCGTAACGACGGTCGACAAGCCCGTCCCGGTGCCGTGCAAGGTCACGAAGCCCGAGCGTCCCGCGTTCGCCTTCGACTCGCTGCCGTTCGGCGCTGACATCTATGCGCAGGTTGCGACGCTGCTCGCCGACCGGAAGCAGCGTCAAGGGTACGAAGTCAAGCTCGAAGCGGCGGTCGATTCGTGCCAGTAACGTCGGATTAGCCGACGATCCGCAAATGACGCTCGGGAGCGGCGGACGCCGCATTTTCGGGCGCGAGTATGGCGAGCCAGTGCCAGCCCTCGTACTTGTCTCCGGTTTGCCGAAGATGCGTATACCGCTTCAGGCTGTTCCACGAGCGATGCCCTGAAACTGCCGCGACGTGCGGGATATTCCATCCCATTTCAAACAATCGGCTTACGCCTTCGTGCCGCAAATCGTGAAAGTGCAAGTCGTCGATTTCGAGAAATTTCATCGCGCGAGTGAACTGCGCGCCGATCGCGTCGCCGCTCCAAGGGAAGATGCGCTCGTCGGTCCGCGGCATCGACTGAATGATGCGCAGTGCCTCGGGCGGGAGGTCGCACCATTGGTCATTGCCGATTTTCTCGCCGGGGTGCTTCATGTCGCGGACCATAACCCGGCTTCCGGCCTCGTCGAGGTCCTTCCATGTAATCCGGGTGATTTCTTCGAGTCGTCGGGTCGAAAACAGCGCGAAGCCGGTCACCTTGACCATGTCGACGCTGTAAATGTGCTTCGCGCGCGACCTCGAAAAATGGGTGAGTATCCGGTTCAGTTCGTCGAGCGACGGACGCCGCTCGCGTCGGACCGACCGACTCGTCAAACCGAGTTTTTTTGCGACGACCCGCGCATCGTCGATCGCAAGCTGATTCAGCGGGTAATTCCATGCAGGGCGCGCGACTGTGAAGACGGCGGCAAGGTGCGCTAGGTAGTTCCCGACCGTCTGCGGTTTGACCTTCAGGTCTTGGCAAAACGATACAATAGTTGGGCTGTCGACCTCCGAGCACCGCAAAGCGCCGAGCGGCGCTGCTTTGATCGCCCGTAGCACCTGTTCTTTCGTGCGCCCGAGCGCTCGCCGGGATTCGCGAATGTACTGATCGATTGCTTCGCCGAGGGTCGGGTCGGGCTGCTTCAGGGCGTCGAGCGCTCCGGGCTTCGCAAGCTCGGCTTCGCGCATCTTCGCCCATGTGACCGCCGCTTGTTTGCGGTCGAACGTCTCCGATTCGGTGTGAACGATCTTCCCGGCTTTTTTGATGCGGATTTGTGCCGTATAGCCGATGGTGCCGTCGCGGCGGGTGCGTGCGGTAATGGTTGCCATGTCGGTGCTACAGGAGTTTTGTGTAGCACGTATCGTAGCACCGACGCCGGAGAAATGATACCGGAACGGTAGAAACGCTACCGAAACGGGCTTCACGTTGCTTGATTAACGAGGCTTGTTTTGAAAGAGTTTTCGGAATTTCTCAATGAAATCAAATACTAGAACGGTATGCGTTGCGCCGATGCTCGACTGGACCGACCGCCATTGCCGGTCGTTCCACCGTACGCTGACGCGCGACACGTGGCTGTATACGGAGATGATCACGACGGGCGCGCTGCTGTTCGGCGATGCCCAGCGGCATCTCGCGTTCACGCCGAACGAATCGCCGGTCGCGCTGCAGTTGGGCGGCAGCGAGCGGGACGATCTCGCGCGCGCAGCGAAGCTCGGTGAGCAGTGGGGCTACGACGAGATCAACCTGAATTGCGGATGCCCGTCCGAGCGCGTTCAGCGCGGCGCGTTCGGCGCGTGCCTGATGAACGAGCCGCAGCTCGTCGCCGACTGCGTGAAGGCGATGCGCGATGCGGTGTCGGTGCCGGTCACGGTCAAGCACCGGATCGGTGTCGACGCGGTCGAGGACTACGCGTTCGTGCGCGACTTCGTCGGCACGGTGGCCGAGGCGGGCTGCGAGACGTTCGTCGTGCATGCGCGCAATGCGATCCTGAAGGGGCTGTCGCCGAAGGAGAATCGCGAGATCCCGCCGCTCAAGTACGACTATGCGTATCAGCTGAAGCGCGATTTTCCGTCGCTCGAGATCGTCATCAACGGCGGCATTACGACGCTCGACGAGGTGGCGCAGCATCTCGAGCATGTCGATGGCGTGATGCTCGGCCGTGAGGCGTATCACAACCCGTACGTGCTCGCGGAGGTGGATACGCGCTTCTACGGATCGACCGCAGCGGTGCCGACGCGCGAAGAGGCCGAGGCGAAGCTGATCGAATACTGCGCGGCCGAACTGAAGCGCGGGACCTACCTCGGCGCGATCGTGCGACACGCGCTCGGACTGTATCGCGGCATGCCCGGTGCACGCGGCTGGCGTCGTGTGCTGTCCGACAACAAGAAGCTCGCGCGTGCTGATCTGGCCGTGTTCGACGAGGCGCGCGCGCATCTGAACGAGGCCGAAGAAGTTTTTGAAAAAAAAGCTTTGCAAGATTCAAAAGTGTTCGTATAATCTTGTTCTTCGCTGCTGAAACACAAACGCAGCGAAGAACAAAAAGCAGTAACAGTGGTGGCTGTAGCTCAGTTGGTAGAGTCCAGGATTGTGATTCCTGTTGTCGTGGGTTCGAGTCCCATCAGCCACCCCAACAAATTCAAAGACTTGCAGCGCGATTAATCGATCGAGTTACAAGTTTTGGAAGATGAGATTCCAAATTTTGGAAGATCTTCCGAAAAGAAAACCCGCCATTGAGCGGGTTTTTTTATTTCCGGCGTCAGCGCGTCGCGCGCACTTTTCTTTGTCGCCGGCGGTCGTATGTCTTTCTCACCATGCGTTCATCCGCATGGCCGGTCGCGTCGATGATCCGGTCGTCACCTTCCTCCTGCCGGTCCGTGACGGCCGCCGGACGCATGTCGCGCAGCGCGAATCGTTCGAACTCCACGCCGCGCGCCTGCGCTTCCTTCTCGCAATAGCCCATCAGCCGCGACCAGTTCGTGTTCCAGCCGCTGCGGGTGTACACCTGGCCGGCCGTGTTGCCGAAGACATGGACACTCGACGTGCGCTGCAGCGCGAGCGCTTCGTCGATCACCGCCTTCAGCTCGGGCGACCACAGCACGAGCTTCACGCGCTGCTGCTCGCCGGCCTTGCGTTTGCCGATCGGCACCTCGACGCCTTCGGGCCGGATACTCTGGCGGTGCAGCTCGCGCATCTCGGTTGGTCGGCTGACGGTCAGGTAGGCGGCCTTCACGCATAGCGCGAGGATGAGGTACGCAGAACTCGGGTGCTGGTCACCGACGCTCCTGCGCGACCGCGCGACTTCCACGGCCAGATCGATCTCGTCCTGACGCACGTACCGCTGGCGCGGCCGCGTCGGGTTGTACTCGATGCCGCGACACGGGTTCGTTTCGAGCTCGCCGCGGCGCCGGCCGTATTCGAGGATCGCGGACAGGAGGGCGATTTCCTTGTTCGCCTTCGCCGGCGCGCCGAGCTGCGCACGTTTGTCGAGGTATCCGTACACGTGCTTCGGCTTGATCGCGGCCGGCGCCATCTTCCCGAAGACCTTGACCAGGCGCTTCGACTCGACGCGGTTCTCGTCCAGGGTGGACTGGGCCTTGCGGCGCTCGTCGGTGTGCGGCAATCCATCCTGCCATTCGAAATACCGCGCGACGAGCGCCTCGACCGTGCCCGGTTCGATCGCATTCCCGTTGAGCGCCTCCGCGCGCTCGATCGCCTGCTTGCGGATCTCGGCGAGCGCTTCCTTGTTGTGCGCCGGCGCCGACAGGCGGAACGCCCAGCGGCCATTGGGCAGCTTGTAGCCGAAGCTGACCTTGTGCTTCCCGTAGTGGGCGTAGAGCCGGAACGGCAACCCGTCCGGCCGCTTGCGTCGTCCGATCATGCTGTGAGTGCGGCAAAATTCGGTTCATCAGACGCGGCGGCGCGCGGCCGGCGCGCGGTGGCCGGCGGCGCGGTTCCGTTCATGCGTGCGTCGTAGTACTCGCGCGCGACGAGCGGCACGCCGGCAATGTTGACGGCGAACGGCCAGTGATTCCGCTCGAGCCAGCGCTTCATGCAGGCGTGGCTACGCGGTTTGCAGCCGACCAGCTCTGCGAGTTCCAGCGTAGTGAGGTAGAGGCTCATGATTCGATCTTCCTGAACTCGACAACCCATACCCACGGGTTTGCATCCCAGTCATGGCCGCGCGCGGCGTTGAGGCTGTCCCACAGCTGCCGGAACTTCGCGACGGTGCCATCGATCGGATCGATGCGGACGGCGGCGCGCCGCGGATCCTTGATGCCTTCCGCGATCGCGTCGTCCCAGCTGATGGCCTGCAGGCGCTCGGCGCGCACATCGGTGATCTCGAGCGTGATGCGCGACGCCCAGCGCGGCATGTGCATTGAAGCCCGAGCGCGGCCGGCTGTTACCTCGTGTCCCGGCGGAGTGCCAACCCATCGCCAGTCCCGTTCCGCGCCGTCGACTTCATAGCGCACCGGCGCCCATGGCGCCCGGTATCCGGCGTCCAGGCAACGCTCGCCAACGCGTGTCGGACTATCTCCGTCGAAATCACTGGTGAGGCGGAATGCCTCGCGCACCCACAGGCGATCGCCGGGTTTGCCGTAAGGGCAGCGGATATGTTCGCTGATCACGCGTTCGGCGCGGCACCACGCCCATTCGCCGGTCGGTTCGTCAGTGCCGCGCGCTTCCTCCCTGCCGCGAAACTGGAAGATGTGATGCGCGCCGGTAGGCTTCACGATGCGCCGCGTCTGCGTCTTGCTGCCTTCGAGGATGGCGCGCACCATCGCGCCGCTGAACAGGATCGGGCGCTCTTTCATGATTTGCTAATCCTCGTCATTTCGCCGCAGTGCTGGCACTTCGTGCGCGAGCGCTCGCCCAGCCGCTTCAGTTCGTCGTGGTACCGCGCGTGCAGCTCGTGGTAGCGGTGCTCGGCCTGGCTGAGCTGCTTGAGCACCCACATCGGGTTGAGCTTTTCCTTGCAGTCAGCGCACGTCACTTCGGCGGCTTTGTCGTCGATGATGTAGCGCTTGTGCCAGCAGGGCGTGATGGGCACGGTCGTGAAGACGCGCTCGTCGCCGAGATTCGGCCGCTGCTTGACCGGCAGCAGCGTCACGTTGTCGTCGATCGTGACTTTCATCGCCGCACCATCATGCAAAGGTCGGCGCGTCGCCGGATCTCGTCGTCGTAGCCGTTGAGGGTGCCGGACATGACGTCGTACGTGCGGCGGCCGGCGGGAATGCCGACGTACTTTTCCGGCTGCGAGCCTGCCGGTGCTTCGCCGGCGATGCGATAGTTGCAATCGCGCACACGTAGCGAGCGCACGCGCGCGACCGTGCCGTCGTCGGCCATCTGCTCGAGCACGGGCCGCAGTGTGGCGGCCACCGTGCCGAAGCGCTTGGCAAGGTCAGACGGCGAGTAGACCTCGCCATGGGTCATTGCGGCGAGAACCTGGTGAGCTTCGGGGCTGCGGGCGGCGCGCGTCATGATGCCTCTCCTGCGCGCGCTGCGTCCGTCACCTCGGCGCGCGGCACCGGCCGGCCCGGTTGGGAGGCGAGTATCGAGCGGAGAACGTCGGCGCAAGCATCCTCGCCTTGCGAGTTGGCACGGCCGATCGCCCACGTGAGTACGTCGCGCTGCTCGTCCGTCAGCCCGACCCGAGCGTCTGCCTGCGCGGGCTGCGGGGCGGCGTAGAGCTTGTCGCCGCACTTCAGCGGACTGCCGTTTGCGCCATACAGAATTTCGACGAACAAACCATCGTCAGATTCATCTACGATCGCCACCGCTTCCGCCGCCATAGCGGGCGAGCGGGAGAGGATCGCAGCGACTCGCTGCACTGCGTCCTCGATGCCTTCGCCGGGCGCACGCTGCGCCGCCGACCATACTTCGTGCGCGAGCGCGTCAGCCTCTTTCGCCCCCGTCTCATTGGCAGAGGCCGCGCGAGCTTTCAGCTCCTCGATGGCTTCGAGGATGGGTGCTGCGCCGCCATCCTCGGGATCGAGCCCGAGCGCTTCGTTGATGAGCCCGAGGTCGGCGCAGGCCGCATGGAACATGCGCGTCACGCCCGCGAGTTCGGCATTCTCGATCGCTGCTGCTGCGGGCTGCGAAGGCGCAAGAGCAATCCGATGCTCGCAATCGCTCTCGGACATTGAAGTCGGGAATTCCCTATTGTTCGATGGAGATGGGGATTTAATAATGTCGCCGGTGGGGCAATTCGCTTGTATCCACCGGCCTCTTGCCTCGCTCCCTCCCTCGGGCGCGAGGCTTTTTTCTGGCTGCTCGACAGGGAATGCGGCGAGGATGGCGCGCGCGAGGTTCATCGCGTACGTCGTCACCCGCGTGACCTCGATGCCATCCCGCACGTACTCGCGGGTCAGGTAATGACGCGCCTTCGAGTCGAGGTGCTTGATCAGCAGCGGCAGAAGCCGGTCCTCGAACTGCTCGTCCGTCAGCGCATCAGCGCGGCTATTGTCGGTGTTCATGCTGCCTCCGTCGCGCGCGCGGCGAGCGCCGCATCGACTTTCGTGCGCGACGCCGATCCGCGTGCAGCGCGCTCGCGGCGCAGGGCATGCGCGAGCTGCCACGCGGCATCTGTGAACGTGATCCAGTGCGTCGGCGCGCGGCCATAGTCCGACAACGGGGCGAGCAGCTCCGAGGGAATGCGGCCGAAAGTCAGCAGGCCGGCCTCCGTGAACTTCCGGATGGCGACCAGATCGTCGTTGTTCATGCGCCGGCCTTCGAGCAGGCCGCCGTAGTCCACGCTGCACGATTCCGCGTAGAGGATGATGCTGCGCTCGACCTTCGTGAGCGTGGTGATGTCGATGGTGGTCATGGTGTGGTCCTGTAGTTATCGGGGCATCCACTCCGTGCCGCGCACGATCCGGCCGACCGGTTCGAGCACGAGCACCTCGGTTTCCTTTTCGCTGCGCACGAGAGCGCGGCCGCGGCGCTGGGCCTTATCGAGCGATTCGTGGCGCTGCGGCTTGCAGTTGCGGCCGACGGTGACGAACAGCGGCGCGCGGGCGCCGACCGGGCCGAGCGTCAGTTCGTCGATGCGCGCCTCGAGCGCCGCGGCGTTCGCGCGCCACGTGTCCGCCTTCAGCTGCGCGGCGTCGCGCTCGGCGGTGAGTCGTTCGACATCTGCGCGCAGCTCGGCGATGACGTGCGCGGTGTCGATCACGCCGACCGCGGCGGCCGGAAGGCTCGCGCTCGCTGCAGCGTGCGACTGCACGGGGGCCGCAGGCGGCGTGGGCGCGGCATCGGTTGCCTGTTGCGCCACCGGCGCGCCGCGCGAGAGCCAGTACACGTATTCGTTGCCGCCGCCCGCGCGCTTCTCGCGCTCGACCTGGCCGGCCGCGTGCATCTTGTTGATTGCCCTCACGACGTCAAAATGCGGCAGACCGATACCGGTCGCGACCGCCTTCGCTGTCGCCTCGGCCACAGTGCCGAGGAAGGTTTCGATGTCTTCCGTCATGCGCGTCCTCACGCGTTCGAGGTATGGCCTCAAGGGTGGATGCTCGGTGTGACGGCGCCCACCCGTCACACCGAGCATCCACCGTTGAAGCCGGTGGCGCGGCGGCGCGCGGCCGCCGCGTAGGGAGGCTTACTCGCCGGCGAACGGCGTGCCGAAGAAGAACGGATTCCCGGTCTTTTCCTTGATCGTGTTGACGATGGTCGTGGCGGCCGCCTCGAGCACCTTGTCGGCGCGGATCAGCTCGAACCAGAACGCGAGCTTGCCGTCGCGCACGCGGTAGCGCAGGCGCGCGTCGATCTGGTAGGCGTCGCCGTTCCAGAACACCGGCACGCCGATCGCGAAGCGCTCGAATACGGACATCTTCTGCAGCGTCTGCGCGTCGTCGTCCTGGACGAACGACAGATTGACGCCGCCGTTCGACAGACGGACCGCGCTCTTGAACCGCATGTCCTGTGTCGCTTCGAACGACAGGGCCATTTCGAGCATCGCCGAGCCGCTCGGCAGCCCGGCACCGTCCGGGCTAGCGATGTCCTTCAGGTTGTCCTCGATGAACGCAGCGAATTCCGTCTGGCTCATCTGCTTCCGATTGACGCCCGTCCAGCGGCGCCACTCCTCGCTGAACTCCGGCGAGAACAGCGCACGGTGATCGCGCCAGGCCGGCGCATTCTCGTCCGCGCCGTGGTCGTTGATGATCCCCGTGAACGAGATCTTGCCCTCCACGTAGTTGGCGAGGCACCAGATCGTGCAGTCGGTCAGCGAGCCGTGACGCTTCACGTATTCGATGAAGCTGTCGACGTCGCGCACGCGCACCTGGGCGATCTTGCGCAGCGGCTTCGGCAGCAGCTTCGATTCATCCTTCTCGACGAACTGCCAGTCCGGCGGCAGTGCGAGGCGGCGCACCGCGGCCGAGGTGTTCGAGCCGATTTCGATCGGCTGCTTCATTTCGCGCGCGAGCGTCTCGGCGAGGTTCTGATTGAGGTCGTCCATGGTTTCAGCAGAGTCCTTGGTGGAGGGAGGGGGTTATGCCGTCTTGAGCGCGGACGGCGGCGCATCCGAAGCGCCGTCGACGCGCTTCAGGTCCAGCTTCTGTTGGCGGGGATCGTCCGCGATGAGGTTGCCCTCGGGCGTCGCGAACAGCATTGCCTCCATAGGTTCCTCGGCCGGCTTCTTCAACGTGACCTTGGCGCCGATATGCATGGCGCCGCCGCGCGTTGCTTTCTTGACGGCGATCGTGATGGTCATCGTGCCGGCCTTGCCGCTGGCGTCGACGGCGTTGACGAGTTCGGCGAGCTTGTCGCTGGCCTGGTCGATGAAGATGCCGCCGCCGATGTGGCGCAGCGTGTCGGTAATGGGTCTGACGCTCATGTCTGTCGTCTCCGTTCAGGGGGTGAGGGTGGCGGGATCAGGCGAAGTAGGTGCGCTCGACCTGGTCGATCGTGCGCAGGCGGACCGACGCGCCGGTCTTCGCGAGCACGATCGGCTCGCCGAGCACGACCGCGTGGTCGAACAGGCGTTTCGTGAGGCGGATGTCGTTGAGGCAGTAGTCGATGACCTCGCCGACGCGGCCCTGCTGCCACGCGATCGGCGCGTGCGCGCCGTTACCGGTTTTGCGGATGCCGAAGTTCGCTTCGCACGTCGCGTCCAGGCCGTAGCCGGCGTGTGAGTTGCCGCCGAACGTCGGGTCGAGGCCGGCGGCGCGCCAGATCTCCGCGAGCAGGTCGTAACGGAACGGCTCGCGCGGCATCGCGCTGTACGGATCGAGCGTGGCGTTGATCACCTTGTCGTCGAACCCGATACCGTTGAACGACACGAGCGGCGCGCGCTCTGCGCACAGCTCGACAAACGCGTCGAGGTTGTCCTCGCAGAACACGCGATAGCGCGATTCGGCGTAGTCGTACGCGCCGATGACGCTGATCCCCATGCCGGCATGGTCGTGCCAGCCGTCGCAGTATTGGACGCCATCGATACGCGTTTCGCCGCGGCCCAAGATCGCCTTGGCGATCTCGATGTCGTAGATCAGGGAGTTGCCGTATTCGGTCATGAATACCTCAGTCGTTGTCGTTGGCGGCGCGGGACTTCGCGTCGCGGGTGGGATGGGAGGGGGCGGCGGCCGCTTCACGCGCCTCGCGCGCGGCGCGCGCTTCCGCGCCGAGTGCGAGGCATCGGCGGATCAGCGGGTTCGTGATCGCGTCGACGGCCGAGCCGCGAACGCGCTGCAGGCGGAATTCGCGCGCGATCATGGCGTCGGTGACGGGAAGCGGGCCGGGCACGGTCAGATGCTCCGGGCGGCAGTCGCGGCGCGGGCGGCCGGCATCGTGTCTTCGTCCCACTGCTGCACGGTGGCGAGCAACAGGACGGCGGCGCCGAGCGCGACGACGGAGCTGGCGATGTAGAGAAGGAAGCCCTTCATGCCCACACCCCCATCAGTCGCTCGAGCGGCGGCGCGATGGCGCCGGCGAGCATGTAGAGGGCCGCGAGCACAGCGAGCGGGAGCCAGTCGATGCGCTTCATCAATGCGTCTCCCGGCGGGCAAAACCGATATCGGGAAGCGTCCAGCCTTCGTGTGAGGCGCGCTTAAGCAACGCCTTGATGCCGACGGCGATATCGCTTTCGAGCGCGGATACGGCCTCGGCACTGATACCGCGAACGCGCAGCTCGCGCAGGACATCGAGGCTGGCTTTGGAAGCGATGTACGACCCGAGCAACTCGACATGGTCGAGTTGCTCCACGAGTTCGCCCAACTGCTCGGGAGTGTGATGGGTGGTGAATTCAGCCATTACGCCACCGCCTCGATCGCGTGATAGACGTCGAGCGCTTCGGCCGCGATCACGGCGTCGCGGGTGAAGTAATACGTCGCGAGGTGCACGGCGTTGTCCCAGCGGAGCTTGCGCGCTTTGCGCTCCCGCTTCTGCTCGGCGCGCACGATCGCCTCGAAGTCGGCGGGCGTGCGCGGGCGCTTCAGGCGCGGTGCGGCCGACTTCGGCGGCCGGCCCGCGACGATGCGCGTCGCCCGCTGCTTGAGCGTCGTGCGTCGTGCGGGAAGCAAATCAACGAGATCACCGCGCGACGGCAGGATCTGCGCGAGCAACGCAGCGGCGGCGCTGCCGGCTGCGATGGCGATACGGTTCTTGAACATGGTGGTCTCCGCGTGTCAGGGGTGCTACACGACGCACTTTATCAAACGGATAAATGAAGTCAAGCAAAATGATAAAGTGAGGGGCGCAAAAAAACCCGCTTCTGCGGGTTGGTGCGCTGCGGGTTGGTGCGCTGCGGTGGCTGCGTTAGTTGGTGCGCAGGCGGTCTGCGAAAGGAGCGCATCCGCCGACGGACCCGTCGTAATACAACTTGCGCATGAGGTTGTCGCGGTCGACCTCGATTTCGATCTTGCAGCTCAGGTTCGTTGGCGTGAAACCGCCAGTCGTCGCGAGCGAGGAGTAGGTGGCCTGTCCGGATGGGAGGTTCGCGGATCCAGTCGTGACGCCGATGGTCTGGTCGTACAGCGGGACCGTGTGCGAGGTCGTCCAGGTGTACACGTGGTGCCCAGCGATTGTGCGTTCCGACTGCGGGACGCCGAGCTTCTCAATCGCGACATCGACGGGCTTGCCGCGCATTTGCTCCCAGCTGGTTCGAATCGATTGCATGCCCGTACACGCGACAAGCGGCACGAGGGCGATCAGGATTGCCTTCTTCATTGGGTGCCCCTTGTAACGGTTAGGCTGCGGTCGGCAGCTTCGAGACGAGCTTCGCCAGTATCAGCAGGCAGATCGACATGACCGATGGAGCGTCGGCCGGCGCGACATCGTATTCGTATGTCAGGCGCCCGTCGGCGGCGCGCTCGACGCGGACTCGAGGACTTGGGGATGGTGGTGGGGGTGGTGCTTCAGGCGCAATGCGGTTTCCGCGAAACCGCGTTAAATCAACCACGTTTGGTGCGTGGTGCCCGGTGCTGCGATTGTGATCCACGGTCTGCCTCAGCATCTAGTACGTGCTCAAGCTGCGCTACCGCATCTTGAGCACTTTCGACGGAACCCCGTCCTTTGATGCTCGTACCGCCGTCTTCAATCGTGGGCCGCTTCTCGTGCTGCGCGAGTCGCAAAATCGTGTGAAACGCATGCAACAGGTCGTGCGTGAACACGCCCCCCTCAGCTGCCCGCTGAATTTCGGCGATCAAGCTCGCTACCCCGTCCGTGACGGCACCGGTCACGGTTAGTTGTGTGGTTTCTTCAGGCGGGGCGTCGAGTTCGCCGAGCTTCAGTTCAAAAACGCGCTCGATTCGCTCAGCGATCTTGTCGCCGATGCGTCGAGTCGGATTCTGACCGATCAACTGGCTGGCCTGCGAGTCGGACATATTCATTCGCCGCGCGAACTCCGCGACCCCTCCCACCATATCGGCAAGGGCGCGCGCCTTCTTTAGCCTCAAATCCGGTCTTTTCATGACAGCAGAATACGCGGGCGTATCAGGTTGATAAATTATCAAAATGCTTGAGTTGACCTTATCCGTTTGATAAAGTCGCCTGCATGGACATGCGCACATTGCTACGGTCGATGAGGGAGCCCGAGCGCCAGGCACTGGCAGCCAAGGTGGATTCCTCAGTCGGCTATCTCAGGCTGATCGCTGGCGGTCACCGCCGGCCCAGCACCGATCTGGCGAAGAAACTCGTCGAGGCGGACAGGCGGTTGTCGCTCGCGGAGTTGCGCCCTGACGTTTGGGGGCAGCCTGAACCGAGTGGCGCGGTCGCCGCTACGCGGACGACGGGGATTGGTTAGCGAGGTTCATGTCTGTCCTTTGTATGTGTGTTGCCGCGAGCGGGCGCAGCGGAGGTCGCGCGTAAGACGCCGGGCGGTAAAAAAATTTTGTGTGCAGTCGAAGTGCAAATTCAAGAACAAAAGCGATTGATTTTCGCGATATGGGAGCCTCGCTATGAACGTGATTCGGTTGTTCCAGACGATGACGCGGCCACCGGCCGCGGCGCAGCCCAAGCCGGAGTTGGTGTTCCTGCCGCCGGAGCTTATCGACGGGTGCAAGACCTACCGCGACGCGTGCCGGCTGGCATGGGAGTGGCGGCGCGTGAAGGGCATGACGAAGCTGACGCTTGCCGAGCACTGCGACCTCCGGGCCTGCTTCGTGACGGATTACTTCAACGAGGAGGCGAAGGATCGGAAGGGGCGCCGCCGGCGCGAGCTGCCCGCCGACAAGATCGACGCCGTCGAGGCCGAGCTCGGTAACAACGCGATCAGCCAGTACCTGAACCGGAAGAAGGGCTTCCGGATCTGGGACGAGGTGAAGGCGATTGCGGACCGGATGGTCGCGGCGTGAAAGGTGGCTGATGTGGCAGTTGCCGTATTGCACATGCGGTCCGCGAAAGCGGGGAAGCTGGGACCGGGTTAAGCCCCCGGATAGCCCGCGCGGCAGGGAAATGTGCTGAGCCGCTGCCCCCCGGTAAGTCCGGGGAAGAACACACGCGCCCGCGAGGGCGCCAATCAGCAAACGGGACGGACATCATGATTGCATCGGGGAATCGCGCACGCGAGTGCCGCGGTTGTAAGCACGTGCGCCCGCACAGGGGCCTTTCGTCACTCTTTGGGCTGCTGCCTTCGAAGTGGGCCTTCGCGCGGTGCGGCCGCACGATGCACCCCGAGCCGCTCCATCCGGGCAGCATGCCCGAAGTCGTAATCCACCGCCATCCGTTTGTCGTCGTCGAGCGTGCCATCGAATTTCACGCCTGCGGCGCCGCGGCGCGCTACTTCGAGCCGCGCGAGGTGGCCTGATGGACGCCGACATCCTGACGTTCGGCATGACGGCGTGCGTCGTCTTGTCCGTCATCTTCTGCCTTAGGAATCCCCGATGAGTCTCCACCACGAAAACCTCGCCTGGGAGATCGAGCTCCCGAGCGTGAAGAAGATCGTGCTGCTCGCGATCGCGCGTGCGGCGAACCTGAACAACCGAGAGTGCTGCCCGAGCGTGCAGCACCTGGCCTTCAAATGCGGGCTGAGCGAAAGCGCCGTGCGCAGCGGCATCGAGGCGCTCGTCGAGCTGGGCCTGCTCGAGGTGATGAAGGTGCCGGGGAAGGGGCGCATCTACCGCGTGATGCTCGGCGTGGAGCAACCGGCATGAGGCGGCTGCGTTCCTTCCAGATCTTCGACCGCGTGTCGGAGATCGTCGACAACGCCTACCAGTGCGAGTTCGAGAACGAACCGGGCGGCGCGGGCCGCGTGAAGGTGATCATGACCGATCGCACTGTCGAGATCCCGTTCCACGATGCCGACCTATTCGTCGGGATCGACGAGTTTGCGGCGCGGCACCTCCTGCCTGCGCTGTTGCCCGATCTGACCTGCTTGTCGTGCGGCGCATGCGTGCGCGTCGGCGGCCAGCCCTGCGGACACTGACGGAGGTCGCTATGCGCGTCTACATTTCCGGTCCTATGACAGGGTGCATCGACCATAACCGACCTGCGTTCCGTGTCACGGCGGCGCGTCTGCGCGCGCTCGGTTACGAGGTCGTGAGTCCCGACGAGTTGAACCCCGAAGGCTGCGGCCGCGACTGGCTTGGCTGCATGCGCGTCGACATCAAGCACCTGGTCGATTGCGATGCGATCGCGATGCTGGAGGGCTGGCATAGCTCGCGCGGGGCATGGCTTGAATACGTCATCGCGCTGACGCTCGGGCATGCCGTGTTCCGCGCGGTCGATATCGTCGAAAGGATGGCGGCATGAAGATCGTACATGTCATGCTCGGGAGCGGGGCGCTCGCTGTCCGCTGGTACGATTGCCGTTCCGCGTCACGTGACGCATTTTGCGTGGGAGACCGTTCGAATGAGTGTCAAGATTCTGTCGTGGGCGATCCGCGTGCCCGTCAACGAGCCGATCCAAAAGCTCGTGTTGCTCGCCCTTGCCGACGGTGTAGCGCCCGATTCGCTGAAGATCGCTCTTCACTACAACCAGGCAGAGCCGGGCTGGGACTTTGGCGACGCGCTCAACTGGCTGTTCATGGAGGGGCTTATCAAGGTCGAGGACGAGCGGCTGTACTTCTTTCTCGGCTCTCGGGATGGCTGGGAAGATCGCAGCGGGCACACACTGTAATTGGTAGGTGCGCGCCCTTCATCGATGGAGGGCGCTTGTGAAGCCGTGGACATGGCGTCACGCCATCATCAATTCGGAGCTGCCGCCCACGACCCGGCACGTGCTGCTGACGTTGTCCTGCCACGTGAACGACGCCGGCGAGCCCGCATACCCGTCGACGGCGCTTCTGGCTGCCGAAACAGGCCTATCCGAGCGCGCGGTCGTTACGCATCTGCGCGATGCCGCTGGGCTCGGCTGGCTCACCGTCGAGAAGCATGGTTACGGAGGCCAACGGTGGGCGCGCAATCAGTACTACCCGCGCTTGCCTGACGGATTCGAGCTCGTTGAGCGCGATGTGAAACGCACTGAAGCAGGTTCAGTGCCTCAAAAAACAGGGCACAAAACTAAGGCACTGAACGACGTTCAGCAGCCTGTGGATAAAGGCACTGAAGCAGGTTCAGTGCCTCAAGAAAAGGCACTGAACGTCGTTCCAGAAGGCACTGAACCTAACGACAGAAAGGCACTGAACGACGTTCAGTCTAATACTGCAGTTAACCCTGCAAAGAAAGCAGCAGCACACGCGTGCGAGAAACCGGCTGCTGCTGCTGCTCAAAAAATAGGCAACGTCAAAACCGACGCCGAGCGGGAACTCGGTGAGCTGCTGATCGCCCTGGAGCGAGAACGCGGTCACGAGCTGGTCATCGACCGTGGCCGCGGTCGAACGCACATCGTTGCCTGGGTCGGGAAGGGCGTGACGCCCGACCAGCTGCGAGCGGCGCATGCGCTTGCCGTGGCGGCGCGCAAGCGCGACAGCGACGAGCGGCCGACGTATGCCGGCTTCGTCTCCACGTTCGTCGACGAAGCGATGGCGCCGGCCGCCGTCGGCCCCGCCGATCCCATGGAATGGCACCTGACGCAGGCCGGTACGGAAGCACGCGGCGCCGAGCTCGGCATGCGCGAGCGCAAGCAGGACGAGGATTGGCGGTACTACCGCGTCCTCGTCGTGCGGGCATCGCGCGAGCCGCGCGCCATCGAGCACGTGCTGGCCGACGCTCAGCGCTTCAACGCCATCGACCTCTACCAGTTCGCGCGCGCCACGTTCGGCGACGCGCTGATGCCCGTGGACGACTTCGCATCATGAGCAAGAACGCACTTCGCTATCCCGAGAGCGCGATCGCCGGCGGCGTGTTCGGTACGGCGCGCGTGCGCGGCGTGGTCGCCGACACGGCGGCGCGCCTGGCGTCTCCCGCTGCCGTCCCGCTCGAGCCGACCATCGCGCGACTGATCAGCGCCACGCCGGCCGCGGTCGCGGCGACGCCGCTGCAGCGCATGCAGGCGCTCGGCCGGCTGCCGTCCGGCCGCATGAACAAGACCGAGGTCGCATATGCCGAGCTGCTCGCGGCGCACGTGCACGTCGGCGAGATCCTCGAATTCAAGTTCGAGTCGCTGAAGCTACGGCTTGCCGACCGCACCTGGTACACGCCCGACTTCGCGATCGTGCTGCCGGACGGCGCGCGCGAGATCCACGAGGTGAAGGGCCGCTGGACCGACGACGCCCGCGTGAAGATCAAGGTCGCGGCCGAGCTGTACCCGTACTACCGCTTCATCGCCATCCGCCGCGTGAAAGGTGAGTGGGTTCGGGAGACGTTCTGATGCAGTCGAAGAACAAGCGCGCGCCGACCGTGGCCGAGCGCGCGTACATCGCGCTGATCAAGTCGATGGACTGCGGGTGCTGCGGGCAGACCGGCCCGAGCGAAGCGCACGAGATCGACCAGGGCCAGTGGTTCACGTCGATTCCGCTGTGTCCCGACTGTCATCGCGGCGGCCACAACGGGATCCACGGGCAGCGGCGCATTTGGGCGGTGCTGAAGAAAACCGAGCTGTCGGTATTGAACGAAACGATCGAGCGCGTTGTCGCGTTGCTGGTTGCGCGGTCCGGCGCGCGTGCGCTGATCTGACAAAAAGGAAAAGGACATGGGCGTGTTGGCGATGTGGGTGCGTGAGAGCGTGCAGACGAAGATGCGAAATCCGACACCGGAAGGGCGCGATCGCGTCGGCGAGGTGCTGGCTGAATGGTTCGAGTACGAGAGCGCCTACAGGCCGAAGCTCGGCATCGAAGGCAGGTCCCGCTACCGCGCCAGCTGTCAGTGGGATGAAGCCGATCTGGACTACGCCATCGACGACGAGCTGCTCGCTGCTCGTGCACGTACCGTCGCTGAGTGCATCGCACGCTTGGAGCCGCGGCTGCGCACTGCGATCTACGCGGAGATGCGCAATCGCAGCGGTGATGCCGATGTCCGTTTCCGCAACGTGACGGTCGGCGCGACTGTCTTTCGCAATCCGCGCTTCGCTGATGTGAGCCGCAGCGACTTTGATGCCGCGATCGCAGTGCTCGTGCCGATGCTTTCCGCGAAGGGCCTCATTGAAAAAAATCTTGCTCGATCGAAAAACCCCGCCTAGAATCGGTTTCCGTGAGGGCGACGTGCGCCTTCATCAATCGCAAAGCCCGCTGACCCCAGCGGGCTTTTTGTTTTTCCCGTGTCTCCTTCAGGGTCTCAGCGAGTGGCCTTGAACTTCGAACGCCCGTTCCGGCTTGCCGGCGCGGGCGTTTCTTTTTTCCGAATCGAAAACGCACGCCATGCCGAAATTGACCGCCAACCAGCTGCGCTTCGTCGACGAGTATCTCGTCGATCTGAATGCCACGCAGGCGGCCATTCGGGCTGGCTACAGCGCGCGCACGGCGAAACAGCAGGGCGCGCGCCTGTTGACAAATGTTGACGTGGCTGCGGCGGTCACCGAGCGCAAGCGGTCGCGCGCGGAACGCGTCCAGATCGACGCAGACGAGGTGCTCGCGAAGGTCCACGCGGTCGCGTTCGCAGACACGAACGGCATCGTGTCGTTGCGGCGCGAGTGCTGCCGGTATTGCTGGGGCATCGGCCACGCGTACCAGTTCAAGACGCAGCGCGAACTGGACGAGGCTCGTCGACGCTTCGAGCGTGAGCTGTCGGCGGCGAAAAAATCGAAGATCCCGAAGGCCGCGCATCCGGTTTTCGACGCGAGCGGCGGCCTCGGCTTCAAACACTCCCGCAAACCGCATCCGAACTGCCCCGAGTGCGGCGGGGAAGGATTCGGCCGCGAGTTCTTCGGCGACACGCGCAATTTGCCGCCCGAGCTGAAAGCGTTGTACGGCGGGGTGAAGCGCACGAAGGACGGCATGGAAGTGATCTTGCATCCGCAGGACCGTGCGCGCGAGCTGCTGATGCGCCACCTCGGCCTGCTGAAGGAGGAAGTGCGCGTCACGGTGACGGACGATCTGGCCGCGCGGCTCGCGGCTGCACGTAAGCGTCGAGCCAATGGTCAAGCGGGCGGATCCTGAATGCGAGCTGCTCGAAGAGATCGCGAGCTTTGTGCACGACCCGCTCGGGTTTGTGCTGTTCGCGTTTCCGTGGGGCACCGGCGAGCTCGTGAAGTTCGATGGGCCGGACGAGTGGCAGATCGAGATCCTCACGCAGCTCGGCGATGGGCTGATCACGCTGCAGGAAGCGATTCAGATCGCGATCGCATCCGGCCACGGGATCGGCAAATCGGCGTTCGTGGCCTGGCTGATCTTGTGGGCGATCTGCACGCGCGAGGACACGCGCGGCGTCGTGACGGCGAACACCGACACGCAGCTGCGCACGAAGACCTGGCCGGAGCTGATGAAGTGGCACCGGCTCTGCATCTGCGGGCACTGGTTCGAGGTCACGGCGACCGCGATCTTCTCGAAGCAGCCGCAGCACGAAAAGACGTGGCGCATCGACGCCGTGCCCTGGTCGGAGACGAACACCGAAGCGTTCGCCGGCCTGCACAACCAGGGCAACCGGATCTTGCTCGTGTTCGACGAGGGCTCGGCGATCGCCGACAAGATTTGGGAAGTGGCCGAGGGCGCGCTGACCGACGAGGACACCGAGATCATCTGGTTCGTCGCCGGCAACCCGACGCGGAACACCGGGCGGTTCCGCGAGTGCTTCGGGCGGTTCAAGCACCGGTGGATTCACAAGCAGATTGATTCGCGGACCTGCCGCATGACGAACAAGCGGCAAATCGCGAAGTGGGTAGCGGACCACGGCGAAGACAGCGACTTCGTCCGTGTGCGTGTCAGAGGCAAGTTTCCGAGGGCGGGATCGATGCAGTTCATCTCGAGCGAAGCGGTGCAGGAAGCGATGAAGCGCGAGGCCGTCGCGCATCTGCACGATCCGCTCGTGATGGGCGTCGACGTCGCGCGCTTCGGCGATGACCAGTCCGTCATCTACTTCCGCAAGGGCCGCGACGGTCGCACGCACGCGCCGATCCCGCTGCGCGGCCTGGACACAATGGCGCTCGCCGCGCGCGTCGCGCTCGAGTACGACAAGTTCCGCGCGGACGGCCTGTTTGTCGACGAGACGGGCATCGGCGCGGGCGTGGTCGACCGGCTGCGCCAGCTCGGTTATCCGGTGATCGGCGTGCACTTCGGCGCGAAGCCCGACCGAGCGATGCCTGGCAGCGACCAGAACGCGTACTTCAACAAGCGCGCGGAGATGTGGGGGGAGATGCGCGAGTGGCTGAAGGGTGGCGCCATCCCGAACGACATCGAGCTCGAGCAGGAACTCACGGGGCCGGAATACACGTTCCGGCTGCGCGACGGTCGCGACGCGATCCTGCTCGAGTCGAAGGAAGACATGAAGAAGCGCGGGCTCGCGTCGCCGGACATCGCCGACGGGCTCGCGCTGACGTTCGCGTATCCGGTGATGCAGCGCGCCGACGCTGGCCGCGGCGGCCATCCGTCTGCGGTGCGGCGCGGTGAGGTTGCGACCGATTACGACCCGTACGCGGAGGCGCATGCAACCGGCGTCGCGCAGACGGATTACGACCCGTACAACTGAGGAGGAAGCAATGGGCTTTGGTGGACCCGACATTCCGACGCCCTCGGCCCCGCTGGCACCCCCGCCGGCGCCGACGGCTCAGTCGCCGAGCGGCGCGCAGGCGGCGAAGTCGGCCGCGCAGCGCGCGGAATCAGCGGCCGGCGCGGCAAGCACGATCATCACTGGCCCGGCAGGCCTCACGCAGCCGGCGAGCACCACGAACAAACCGCTGCTTGGGAGCTGACATGAGCGAAACGGACAACGAGATCGAGCGCGAGCTGTGCGCTAAGGGCAAGTCGGCGCCGCGCCTCACGCCGGCGGACATCCAAGCGGCGATCTTCAGCGAGCACTACTTCACGGCCGAGCATGGCATTGAAGGCGCGATGGCTGCGCTGCAACTGCACCAGGTCTTCAACGAGGTCGATACCGAGGTCGGCGAGATCGAGCCCGACCGCTCGTCGCTCAGGCTGCTGACCTTCTGCGTCCTCGTGCTGCGCAACGGCTTCACGGTGACCGGTGAGAGCGCGTGCGTATCGCCCGAGAACTTCGATGCCGAGATCGGTCGCAAGGTCGCGCGCGCGAAAGCGATCGAGAAGATCTGGCCGCTCGAGGGCTATCTGCTGCGCCAGCGCCTGAGCGAGCGCGGCTAACCGAATCCGGGCGGAGACTGCGGCCACGGCCGATGAACGCTGCGACACACCGTCAGTACGGGTTGCCGCCCGGACCAACTAGGAGAGTGAGATGTCCTTGAAAGAGAAGTTCGCGGAACTGAAGCACGTGGTCGGCAACGCACTGCACTATGCGGACCCGACCGCGCTGATCGAGAAGGCGACGCAGGCGCTGATCGAGTCGCTGGTCGATACGGTGCATGCGCTCCAGGAGCGCGTCGAGGTGCTCGAGCAGAAGCTCGCAGACACGCTGGCGCAGATCCCGAGCGCTGAGCAAACCACGACCGCCGCCACGCTCGTGGATGCGAACGTGGGTGTTGCGCAGGAGCAGCCCGCGACCGCAGGCGCCGCGAACGGCGATGGTGCTGCGGGGGAGCTGTCCGCTGGCTCGTCGACCTCTGCGACTGGCCCTTCGGGTGACGCGCCGGCGGTCGCGCAGACGGGGGAGTCGACGACTTCGGCCGCTTCGAGTGGTGGCGCGAACCCGACGGATTCGAGCTCCCAACTCACTTCATCGGTCTCCGGAACCGATTCGTCGGGCGCTAACGCGCCGGCCGCGTAACGCAACCGAAACGAGGAGCCACGCGCATGGGTGCGACGCCGCGAATCCTGTCCTTCATGCTGACGCCGGCCGAGATCGTCCGGCTGCGCCAGCACGTCGATCAGCGCCTCGTCGGCCTGCGCGTGGATCGCTATTCGTGGTGGCAGCATTGGCGCGAGATCGCGGAATACCTGCTCCCGCGTCGCTACAACTGGCTGGTCACGCCGAACAAGACTAACCGCGGCAGCCCGATCAACCAGCGCATCATCGACAGCACCGCGACGAAGGCTTGGCGCACGCTGTCTGCCGGCATGATGTCCGGCATGACGTCGCCGGGCCGCCCGTGGTTTCGCCTGACGCTCGAGGACCAGGACCTCGCCGAAGCCTCAGGCGTGAAGCTCTGGCTCGACCAGTGCACGAAGCGCATGGAACGGGTGTTCGCGTCGTCGAACTTCTACAACGGCATGGCGACGCTGCACGGCGACATCGGCGCGTTCGGTACCGCGCCGATGATCCTGTACGAAGACTTCCAGGAAGTCATCCGCGCGTACAACCCGTGCGCCGGCGAGTACTACCTTGCGATCGGCCCGCGCGGCAACGTCGACACGTTCTATCGCGAGTTCGTCTACACGACGTACCAGTGTGCGAAGGAATTCGGCGTCGAGAACTGCTCGCCGACCGTGCAGCAGGCGATCAAGACCGGGGGCGCCGCGCTGACGAAGGAGCTGGTGATCGGCCACGCGATCGAGCCGAACGAGGATCTCGTGCCCGGTGCGCTCGGCGTGCGCGGCGCGGCGTTTCGCGAGATCTACTGGGAGATCGGCTCGTCGGAGAAGGACCTGCTGCGCGTGCGCGGTTTCCCCGAATGTCCGTTCATCGCACCGCGGTGGGACGTGTCCGGCAACGATGCGTACGGCCGCTCGCCGGCGATGGATGCGCTCGGCGACATCAAGCAGCTGCAGGTCGAGCAGAAGCGCAAGGCGCAGGCCATCGACAAGCTGGTCAACCCGCCGATGGTCGGCGACGTGCAGCTGAAGAACCAGCCCGCGTCGCTGCTGCCGGGCGGCGTCACGTACGTGAACATGAACGGCAACAACGTCGGCTTCAAGCCGGCGTACGAGATCAACCCGCAGCTGCAGCACATGCTTGCCGACATCGAGGACGTCCGCAAGCGCATCGGCGACACGTTCTTCGCCGACCTGTTCCTGATGATCAGCCAGCTCGACACCGTGCGCACCGCGACCGAGATCGACGCGCGCCGTGAGGAAAAGCTGATCCAGCTCGGCCCGGTGATCGAGCGCTTCGACAACGAGGCGCTCGACCCGGCCGTCGACCGCACGTTCTCCATCATGCTGCGCCGCGGCCTGCTGCCGCCAATCCCCGACGCGCTGCGCGGCCAGCACATTCACGCGGAGTACATCTCGATGCTGAGCGAGGCGCAGAAGGCTGCTGCGACCGCCAGCGTCGAGCGCTTCGCGCAGTTCGTGGGGAACATCGCCGGCGCGGTGCCGGGCGCTCTCGACAACGTCGACTGGGACGAGATGATCGACGAGTACGCCGAGATGCTCGGCGTCTCACCCAAGGTCGTCGTGCCGCTCGCGAAGGTCATGCAGATCCGCGCGCAGCGCGCGAAGCAGCAGCAGGCCGCGCAGCAGGCGCAAAACGCGATGGCGGCAGTGCAGGGTGCGCAGGTGCTTTCGAACACCGACGTCGGCGGCGGCGTCAACGCGCTGTCGAAGCTGGTCGGAAATGGCTGACCGACGGTGGTCCTGGTCGGGCGGCAGCTCCGCGCGCTTCGGCGCATCGCGATCGGCAGGACGCTGTTCGTCGACGGCCGCACGGCGCTCGAGCTGGTCGGCCGCGGATTCGCGCTGCGCGCAGCGCCGGGCGCGTTGGTCGATTGGGAACTGACAGACGCGGGTCGCCGCGCGCTGGACGCATGCGAGACAGGAGATAGGGATGCCGGACATACCGATGACGTTGCCGCCCGCCGTGGCGCAGGCCGCAGCTCAGCAGGCGCAGCCCAATCTCGCCGACGCGGCAAAGCAGGCCGCCGGCAAAAAGAAGAAGGGCGCGGCGGCTAAATCCGCCGCGCAGGTGCTTTACCCGCAGCTGCCGTCCGGCCAGGACGTCGGCAGCAATCTTTGACGCAACGGAGGAAACGCATGCCGGATCAAGCAGCAGCCGCCCACACCTACCAGAGCGGGTGGCTGATCGAAATGAACGACGCGGGAGCGCGCACGTATCTCTCGCTGAGCGAGGGTCGAGCGCTCGGCCGCCCGAACGGAGCGTGGTCGCCGGACCGCGAGCTCGCGGTCCGGTTCGCGCGCCGACTGGACGCCGATGAGTTCGTGCGGTCCTTCCTGCGTGTGGAAGCACCGACCCTGACCGTGGTTCCGTTTGCGCGAGGTGGTGAATGAGTATGATCCACCTCCCATACGACGGATCCTTTGCCGAGCAAAAGCCGGCGCGCGTCGCCATCTGCGTACCGTCGAACGACATGGTGCACGCGGACTTTGCGATGTGCCTCGCGGCGCTCGCATTCTCCACGCGCAATCCGATCGCGCTGCTGAACACGAAGGGATCGCTCGTGGTCACGAACCGGAACACGCTCGTCGAGCAGGCGGCCGAGCTCGGTTGCGAGTGGCTGCTGTTCCTCGACTCGGATCTGCTGTTCCCGCGCGACACGATCGCGCGCCTCCTTGCGCACGGGAAGGACATCGTCGGCGCGACCTACTGCAAGCGCGTGCCGCCGCACGAGGTGCTCGGGCGCACGCTCTCCGGCGAGCGGCTCGAGGCAGCGTCCGGCTTGGTCGAGGTAGCGGGCCTGCCGACCGGCTGCTTGCTCGTGCGGCGATCAGTGTTCGACGCGCTGCGCCGCCCGTACTTTCGCACGCCGGCGCACGAGGACGGTGACGTCGAGGGCATGCCGGCGCACATCGAGGGCGAGGACTACTACTTCTGCCGTGTCGCGCGCGAGGCAGGGTTCAGCGTCTGGCTCGATGTGGATCTCACGATGCAGACCGGACACATCGGTCAGCAGATCTTCGCAATCCCCACTCATGAGGAAGTCATCGCAGATGCGGAAGGACGAGTCCAGCTCGCGCACTGACGGCGCCGACGCGGCCGAGCCGGAATTCAACGCCGGCGACGCAGCGAGCGTGGCAGATCGCAAGAGCAAGTCGAAGCGCCTCGAGGAGCGGCAGGCGAACGGGCTGCGCCAGATCATGGCGTCGCCCGACGGCCGCGCGTGGCTTTGGGGCCTGCTGTCGTCGTGCGAGATCTTCAGCCCGTGCTTCACGGGCAACTCCACGACGTTCTTCAACGAAGGGAAGCGTGCGGTCGGCCTGCCGGTGTTTCACCAGGTCACCGAGCAGTTTCCCGAGCAGTACCTGTTGATGGCGAAGGAGGCCAAACAGAATGTTTAAGCGACTGATGCAACGCTTCGTGCTTCTCGAGGGTGAGGTGGCGGGCGATGTGCCGGCCGGCGGCGCAGCGGCAGCCGGTGGCATCGCTGACACGGGTGCTGCGACCGCCGCGGCTAGCGCGGCGCCGGCATCGCCGACGCCACCGGGTAACCTCGTCGCGGACGCATCCGCGGGCGACGCGGGCGCGGCTGCCGGAGAAGCTGCCGCCGCGGCCGCCGCGAAACCGGGTGAGGACGCGGCCAGCAAGACAGGCGACGACGCCAGCAAAGGCGGTGCGAATGAGCCCGTCGAGTACACGGATTTCAAGTTGCCTGAGGGGGTTCAGGTCGACGAGCAAAAGATGACCGACTTCAAGGCGACTGCCAGCGAAGCCGGTCTTTCGCAAGATCAGGCGCAAAAGCTCGTCGACCTGTACTCGAACGCGGTCAAGGCTGCAACTGACGCAAGCACGCAGCTCTGGTACGACACGCAGAAGCAGTGGCAGGCGGATGTGCTGAAGGATCCGGAAATCGGCGGCAACAACTTCGAGCCCATGAAGGCCACGGTCGCCAAGGCGATCGATGCCGTCGGCGGCGAAGACGCCGCGAAGATCCGCGAGGCCTTCAACTACACGGGGGCGGGAAACCACCCCGACGTCATCCGTTTCCTGTACCGCCTCGGCAAGGCAATCGGCGAGGGCGGCGCAGTCGCCGGCGGTGCACCAACCGCTGTCGAAGCGCCGAAGTCCGCCGCCGAGAAGCTGTATCCGTCGCAGTCTCAAACCAACCAGTAATCCTGTTCGATCGCTGACCCGGGCACACACTTAACACTGCCTACACCGCGACCAGACAGACCGGAAAGGAGAACGCTTATGACGATCTAGGAGCCATAGATGGCAACGATTGGAGCGCTCGCCCTTACCTATGCGGATTGGGCAAAACGAACCGACCCGGACGGCAAGATCGCCGTCGTCGTGGAAATGCTTTCGCAGACCAACGAGATCATGGACGACATGCTCGTGATGGAGGCGAATCAGGCCACGGGTCACAAAACCACGGTGCGTACGGGCTTGCCGAAGGCCACGTGGCGCATGCTGAACTACGGCGTGCCGAAGTCGAAAAGCACGACCGCGCAGGTGGTCGACAACATCGGCATGCTGGAAACGTACAGCGAGATCGACAAAGACCTCGCGGACTTGAATGGCAACAGCGCGGAATTCCGCATGTCGGAAGACCAGCCGTTCATGGAAGGCATGACGCAGCAGATGGCGTCGGCGATCTTCTACAGCAACAGCGCCGGCACGCCGGAACAGATCCTCGGCCTGTCGCCGCGGTTCAACACGCTCAACGCGGCGAATGCGGCGAGCGCGCAGAACATCATCGACTGCGGTGGCACGGGCTCGACCAATGCGTCGATCTGGCTCGTGTGCTGGGGTGCGAACACGGTCCACGGCACGTTCCCGAAGGGTAAGCCGACCGGCCTGCAGCATCGCGATCTCGGCGAGTGGACGCTGCTCGACCCGAACGGCAACCAGTACCAAGGCTACCGTACCCACTACAAGTGGGACATGGGCCTGTCGGTTCGCGACTGGCGCTACGTGGTCCGCATCTGCAACATCGACGTCGTCCAGCTGATCGCCGGCAACGCGCCGAACCTGATCAACGCGCTGATCCGCGCGGTGCACCGCCTGCCGGTGCAGCCGCGTAGCGCCGGCCCGGTGCAGACGTCGGATGCAAAGAACGGCATGCCGCAGACGCGTGCGGCCTTCTACTGCAACCGCACGATCAGCACGTACCTCGACATCCAGGCCGTCAACAAGCAGAACGTGCTGCTCAAGCAGGACGAGTGGGACGGCCGGCCGGTGCTGACGTTCCGCGGCATCCCGATCCGCACGTGCGACGCGCTCCTGTCGACGGAGGCCCGCGTCGTCTGACGGTGAACGCCTGACGACCATCCAATGAACACGTGGGCCGAGGACGGCCTGCAACCGGAGAAAAACATGCTCCTCGACGGAAACCTCCTGTTCGATACGCAGAGCGCGATTACGAGCTCGCGCGCGTCGACGAACGTGCTCGACATGGGCGCGAATCGTGACATCGGCGTCGGCGACACGCCGGCGCTGAAGCTGCTCGTAATCCCGACGACGGGCTTTGCGACGACGAACGCCGCAACGCTGCGCGTGCAGTACCAGGCGAGTACGGACAGCGTGACGTGGACCACGTACGCGCAGAGCGACGACCTGCCGGCCGCGTCTCTCGTAGCGGGCAAGAAGATCGCTGCGATGGACGTGCCGCGCGTCGACCTGAACCGCTATCACCGCCTGAACTACGTAGTCGGCACTGGCGTGTTCAGCGCCGGCGCGGTGACGGCGGCGATCGTGCTCAGCCGGGACGACGGTCCGCAGTACCCGGCGAACTACAACGCGGTGAACTAAGCCGCGTCCGGGGCGGCGTAGCTGCCGGGCCGCCCCGGCCACCACGGCAGCACTGACAAGGAAGTGAGATGAGCGACTTGAACGACAACGAATCCCCGGCCGGCGGCCAGGCTCCGAAGTACAAGCTGACCGAGCGCGCGTATCTGAAGGCTGACGGCGACCACTTCGAAGCCTTGCACGAGGAAGGCGAAGAAGTCGAGTACCGCGGCGTGCCGGGCTACCACATGGAGCCGCTCAACGCTGCGGCGAAGCGCATGGTCGAGAAGCACAAGCCGGCCCGCTTCGACTTCAACAAGCTGGCGCCGCTTCAGGCTGCGGCCTGATCGCGCTCAGCATACGCAGGAGCTGCCGACATGAAGCTCGTGAACATGGAGCGCACCGAGGCCGAGCGGAAAGCGGCCGAGGAGCGATGGGACGCTGAGGCCGAGCGTGGCCCCGACTATCCGTACGGTCTCTGCCTGAATCTCGGCGGCGACGAGATGGAGAAGCTCGGTATCAAGGATCTGCCGGCCGTCGGCGGCGAGATGAGCCTGACGGCCAAGGTCAAGGTCACGAGCGTCAGCAGCTATGAGACGGATGGCGGCGGCGGCAGCAAGTCGATCAGCCTTCAGATCACCGAGATGGCGCTCGACGACGGCAATGGCGAGTCGGCGGCGCAGAAGCTGTACGGGAAGAAGGGGTAACGCGTGGCAGTCAGCCAGGTACAGATCTGCAATTTAGCGCTGTCGTCGATCGGCACGCGCTCGACGATCGCCTCGCTCGATGAGGGCAGCGCGGAGGCGAACCAGTGCGCGCTGCATTACGACGCGGCTCTCGACGCGACGCTGCGCGGCGCGCACTGGAACTTCGCCCGCAAGCAGACCGATCTTGCGCTGCTCGCAGACGCGACCCAAGGGCAGGCCGTGCCGCAACCATGGACGTACATGTACGCGCTCCCGGCGAACTGCGTGCTCGCGCGCTTCGTGCTTCCGCAGACGACCGCGCTCGGTATGCCGGTGCCGGTCGCGCAACAGCGTCCCGTGCCCTTCATCATCGGATCAACCGAGGATGCGAACGGCAACGACATCACGGCGCTGCTGACGAACGAGCCGTTCGCGCAGCTGGTGTACACCGGACGCATCACGAACCCGGCGATCTTCGACCCGTCGTTCGTCGACGCCTTCGTGCCTGTGCTCGGGTCGAAGCTGGCGATCCCTTTGACTGGCGAGCAGGGGAAGCGGCGCGATCAGCTGACGATCGCGCAGGCGCTGTTGATCTCGGCGCAGGTATCCAACGGCAACGAAGGTCTGACGGTCATCGATCACCAGCCGGACTGGATGCGCGTGCGCGGGTTCGCCGGCGACTGGATTCCCGATGGCGCGGTCTGGTTCAACGCGCCGATCGCGCTTACCCCATACGACTGACATGGGCAGCCCGACCATTCAACCATCCTTTGCCGCCGGCGAACTGAGCCCGGCGCTCTGGTCGCGCGTCGACCTCGAGAAGTACCACATCGGCGCCGCGCTGATGCGCAACTTCTTCGTGGACTTCCGCGGCGGCACGTCAAACCGTGCCGGCACTGCGTTCGTCGGCCCGTGCGTATCCGCGTTGTCCCGGAGTCGTCTCATTCCCTTCACGTTCTCGACGCTGCAGACGTACGCGCTGCTGTTCGGCGACCACTCGATGCGCGTCGTGATGAACGGCGGCTTCGTGCTCGAGCCGGCGTTCACTGTCCAGGGCGCCTCGAACGCCGATCCTTGCGTCATCGAGGCTGACGGCCACAATTTCGCCAACGGCGACCTGGTCGACCTGAATCTGCCGGGAATGCTGATCGACCAGCGCCTCTGCATCGTGCAGAACGTGGTAGGGAACACGTTCTCGCTGAACGATACGTTCGGCAACCCAGTCGACGCGACGCAGGCCGGCGCGTTCGCCGGCGGCTCGGTGGCGCGCGTGTTCACGCAGACGACGCCGTACGCGGCCGCCGATCTCGCGACGTTGAAGTATGTCCAGAGCGCCGACGTCATGACGTTGACGCATCCGAGCTATCCGCCGTACCAGCTCACGCGCACTCAGCATTGGGTCTGGACGTTTTCGGCGATCACGTTTCAATCGAAGACCGCGGCACCGGCGGGCGTCACGGCGACGTCGAAGATCGCACCGACGACGTTCGCCGTGAACAGCGCGACGAACGACAATCCAGCCCGCTTCACGTCGTATAGCAACGATTTCGCGAACGGTGATCGCGTCATCCCAGACCTGACCGGCGCATGGGGCACGGCCCTCAACGGCAAGACCTTCACTGTCGTGCTTGCGAAGACCGACGGCACATTCGCGCTCGAGTGGGACGACGGCACGCAGGTGAATGGCAGCCTGTACGCCGGCTCGCCCACTGGCACGATCGGGCACTGCGCGACCGAGTATCACTACGTCGCGACAGCCGTCGGGAGCAACGGAACGACGGAAAGCCTGCCGTCGGCCGTCGCCGTCTGCAGCGGCGCGACGCTGTCGCGCGTGAGCGGCGCGCGCAACGTGATCGCGATTCCCGCACAGTCCGGGCCGACGATGTACAACATCTACCGCACTGCCGAAAACGCCGACGGTGTGCCGCCGGCGGGCGCGCTGCTCGGCTTCGTCGGCTCGATCACGGCGCAGTCCACGGACATGACGTTCGTCGACAACAACATCACGCCCGATTTCACAAACTGCCCGCCGACGGGCAACAACCCGTTCGCGAGTGGCAACAACCCGGCGTGCAGCACGTACTTCCAGCAGCGACAAGTATTCGGGGGTTTGGCGAAGCAGCCGGATGGCCTCGCGCTGTCGAAGTCGGGCGACTTCCTGAACATGGACTATTCGAGTCCGTCGAAGGCAGACGACTCGATTCAGGTCACGATTGCGTCGCAGCAGGTCAACGCGATCAAGCACCTGCTGCCCATGTCCTCGCTGATTGCGCTTACGGAGAGCGGCGCGTGGCGCATCGACGGCGGCAGCCAGTCGAGCGTGATCACGCCGTCCCAGTTTGACGCCGTGCCGCAGGCGTACAACGGCTGCTCGGACGTGCCGCCGATCGTGATCAACTACGACATCCTGTACGTGCAGGCGAAGGGCGCTACGGTGCGCGACCTGTCGTACAACTTCTACGTCAACATCTACACCGGCACGGACATGACGGTCCTGTCGAAGCACCTGTTCGACGGGCACGAGATCCTCGAATGGGCGTTCGCTGAGGAACCGTACAAAGTCATCTGGGCTGTGCGCGAGGATGGCGTGCTGCTTTCGTTCACGTACATCAAAGAGCAGGACGTCTACGCGTGGGCGCGCCATGATACGAACGGGCTGTTCAAGTCCGTTTGCTCCATCTCCGAAGGCAATGAGAACGCGGTCTACTTCGTCGTCGAACGCATGGTCAACGGCCAGCTCGTGCAGTACGTCGAACGGATGGCGAGCCGGATCCTCGGCGGTGATCCGTCGGTCGGGATCCCGGCCGACCTGACGAAGGCATGGTTCGTCGACAGCGGGCGCCAGTACCCGCTCGGATATCCGGCCGCGACGCTCTATCCGCAGGCCGTCGGCGGCACGCCGGGTATCTATGGGGTCAACGTCATCAACGGCGGCCAGGGCTACACGAACCCGACGGTCGTCGACACCAGCGGCAGCGGCGCGACGTTCACTCCGACCGTCGTTGACGGCGTCATCACCGTGATCACCGCCACGGCGCCCGGTGTCGTGTCAATGCGACCGAACCTCGTGATATCCGATCCTACCGGCACCGGCGCCGCAGCGACGGCGATCGTGCAGTCGCAGGTCACGATGAACGCGAGCGCGGCCGTCTTCGGCGCGCAGCATGTTGGTGCAGTGCTCCGCGCGTCGAGCGGCATGGGTACGGTCGTCGCCGTGCCTTCTGCGACACAGATCATCGTGAACGTGACGACGCCCCTGCAGACGAGCTGGCCGGCCGCCGCCGGCGCGTGGTCGCTGACGGTTCCCGTCTCGACCGTCCGAGGTCTGGATCATCTCGAAGGGCAGACGGTCGCGATTCTCGCCGACGGCAACGTGCAGCCTCAGCAGACCGTCGTCGGCGGCGCGGTGACGCTGGCCCGGCCCGCGACGTCGATCGTCGTCGGCTTGCCGTATCAGGCGCAGCTCAAGACGCTGTATCTCGATGTGCAGGGTGGCGCGACGATCCAGAGCAAGCGGAAAAAGATCAGCGCGGTGACGGTGCGCATGCTCAACAGCCGCGGCATGAAGATCGGGCAGACCTTCGGCAACCTCCACGAGTTCAAGGAACGAAATACTCAGCCGATGGGCCAGCCGATCCAGCTGATCACCGGCGACGAGCGGATCACGCTTGACCCGCTCTACGACCTGACCGGCCAGGTCTGCGTGCAGCAGGACGACCCGCTGCCGTGCACGGTGCTCGGTGTCATTCCCGAAGTCACGGTGGGGGACAGCTGATGGAATCCCGCGTCGTCACGGCAACACTCGACCACGCGATCGCGATGGCGCCGCGCATGCGCGCGGCCGACGCGGCCGAATGCTGGGCGCTCGCACGCCTGTCGCCGCTCGAGGCGCTGCGTGTCTCGCTCGACACCGCGGTCTACGCGTGGACGTGGCTGGTCGACGGGCAGCCGGCGTGCATGTTCGGCGTTGGCACGCGGAGCTTGATCGGCGCCGAGGGCGTGCCGTGGCTGCTGTCGACTGAACTGGTCGCGCAGCACCGCGTCACGTTCCTCCGTGGCTACCGGCCGTTCCTCGCGCAGATGCGTGGCGCGTTTCCCTACCTGCACAACGTCGTCGACGCTCGGTACGTCAGCTGCGTGCGTTGGCTGCGCCACCTTGGCTTCGTGGTGCACGACGCCGAGCCGATGGGGCCCGCCGGCGAACTTTTTCACCGGTTTGAAATGCGAGGGTAGAGATGGGTGCAGTCGATAACAGCATGCTCGATTACGTGAATCGGCTCGAAGCTGAAGTAAGCAAGTTGCCGCAGGCGGCGTGCCCGGTATGGCATCACTTCGCGCCGGGCCTCTATGCGCGCCAGATGTTCATTCCGGCGGGCACAGTGCTGACCGGAGCCGTGCACAAGACCGAGCACCTTTGCATCGTGTCCGGCGATATCGACGTGACGACGGACGACGGCGTCCGTCGCATCACCGCGCAGCAGCTGGTCATCAAGTCGGCGCCTGGCGCGAAGCGCGCAGGCTTCACGCATGCCGATACGTTTTGGACTACGGTGCATGCGACGGACGAGACGGATCTCGACATGTTGGTTGTCGAGCTGACCGAGTCGACGAATCAACAACTGCTGGGGGGCGATGAAAACCGTCAGCTCCTCATCAACGCTGAGGAGGCGTAGCGATGTCGTTCGGAATTTCAGCTGCAGCGCTCGCCGAGATCTCGATCGCGATGACGGCAGTTAGCGCCGGCGTCGCCGCTTACGGGGCGATCAAGCAGGGCCAAGCACAAAGCGCCGCTCTGCAATACCAGGCGCAAGTCGCGGCGAACAACCAGAAGATCGCCAACCAGTACGCGCAACAGGCGATCGCCGACGGCGAGAACAAGGTCGCCGCGAAGCAACAGCAGACTGCACAGATGATCGGCGCGCAGCGGGCCGCGATGGCGGCGAATGGCATCGACCTCGACAGCGGTTCGCCGCTGCGACTGCAGCAGGATACGGCGAAGCTCGGCAACGTGGACGCGTTGACGATTCGGAACAATGCGGCGCGTGAAGCGTACGGCTACCAGGTGCAGGGGCTCAGTTACGGGCAGCAAGCGCAGCTCGATGAAGCTGGCGCCTCGAATGCCGTCACGGCCGGAAATCTGAATGCCTTCTCGTCGATCATCGGCGGCGCGTCGAGCATTGGCTCGAAATGGATCGACTACACGAAGACTGGCGTCTTCTCGTGATGGGGGTCTGACAGCATGCCGATGGTTCCAACGCAGACGACGCAACAGGATTTCGGCCAAGTCCGCCCGTCGTACGACTCCGCGACGGCTTCGCCGGACGCGTTCGGTGCGCAGATCGGCGCGGCTACGCAGCGCGCCGGCGCCGCTGTCGAACAGGCGTCCGACGTCGCTTCGAAAGGCGCGATCGCGTTCCAGGGTTTGCAGAACGAAACCGACGCGAAGAACGCTGATATCCAGCTTGCCGCGAAGCTGACGGCGCTGCAGTTCGATCCCAAAAACGGCTACCAAGGAAAGCTCGGCAAGGATGCCGTCGATGGGTATCAAGGGTTCCAGGATGCGGTTCAGCAAGCGTATCAGGACGCTCGCGCTTCGCTTTCGAATCCCGAGGCGCAGCGCATGTTCGATAGCGCGGCCGTACGCCGCACGCAGTACTCGCTCGCGAGCGGCGCGCAGCACGCGGCCCAGCAAAACAAGATCTGGCAGGTCGGCACGTCGGAGGCACGCGCGCAGCTGGAAATGAATACCGCGGCGAACTATTACAACGACGATAACCGGTTCAGCCAAGCAATCGCGACGATCAAGGATGAAGCGGTGTCGATGGGCGAGCTGCAGGGGTGGTCGCCCGAACAGGTTGCGGCGAAGCAGGCCGACTATGTCAGCAAGGCGTGGACGCAGCGGATCATGCGGTACGCGCAGCAGGATCCGGTCGCGGCGCAAGGCATGTACTCGCAGAACGTCGAGCAGATCCAAGCGGCTGACCGCCCGAATCTGGAGCACTACCTGAAGGCCAACGTCCAGCCGGTGCTTGCGCGCAACATCGTGCAGAACGTGATGAGCGGCAACCCGGTCGTCGACGGCGATCGCCTCGACGATCTGCATGCTGCCGTGCGCCAAGCCGAGTCGCGCGGCAATACTGCGGCGGTGGGCCCGTACGTGGCCGGCCAGGGGACCGCGAAGGGCGATATGCAGGTTATGGACGCCACGAACCTGAATCCGGGGTTCGGTGTACGGCCGGCGGCCGACAACAGCGTGGCGGAGCGTACGCGCGTTGGTCACGACTACCTGAACGCGATGATCGCTCGCTATGGTGGCGACCAGACGCTCGCGCTCGCCGCGTACAACTGGGGACCTGGCAACGTCGACCGCCTCCTGCAAGCCGCGCAGTCGGGTGGCGCGCCGGTCAATGACGCGGCACTCGTCGCGAAGATGCCGGCGGAGACGCAGAAGTACGTCTCGACGATCAACGCCAAGGTGCCGCCGAAGGTGGCGGCTGCGCCGACGTCGGGCGACCCGCGCGCGCACCTGACCGACTGGCAACAGCAGGTCAGCACGCTCGCAACCCAGCTCTATCCGAACGATCCGCAGTTTCGCGATGCGGCCGTCGGAAACCTGTTCAACGAGACAAACAAGATCGTCGCGGGTCAGGAGGGGCAGCAGAAGGCGGCGCGCGATACGCTCGTCGCGGCCGCGATTGGATCGCAGGGCGGTGAGAAGCCGACGACGTTGACGGACCTCCTTTCGTCGCCCGAGATGAAGCAGGCATGGGCGACGCTGCGGCCGGAGCAACAGATCGGGGTGATGGACCTGATCGAGCACAACGCGAAGGCGTCCGATCCGCAGCTGAACGACACGTCGCTGTCGACCTACTACCGGCTGAAAGGCGAGGCCGCCAACGATCCCGTGAAGTTCGCGAACGAGGATCTGATGGCGCAGACCAAGATCCTGCCGCACCACCTGCTGCTCGAGCTGATGAACCTGCAGGCGACGACCGATGGGCGGCAGGCTCGCGATCAGACGAAGGCGATGAACCTCGAGCATGCGATGGCTGTTGCACGCCCGATGCTGCTTGCTTCCGGTGTGCACATCCCCAACGCGAGCTCGTCCCCCGACAAGGCGGCTGACTACAACGCGTTCACGGGCCGGATGTCGCAGGCGCTCGACCAGTTCTATACGGCGAACAAGCGCGGCCCGAATGACAAGGAGCTTCGCGACATCTCGAACTCGCTGCTCGTGCAGGGCGCGCAGTCGAACACGGCCGGGATGTTCCCGTGGTCGAGCGACAAGAAAGTGCGGGCATTCCAGACCGATCCGTCGGCGTTCTACGTTCCGGTGCCGGCTGCCGAGAAGCCGAAGATTCAAGCCGCGTTCCAGCAGGCGTTCGGCCGCGCGCCAACCGACAGCGAAGCGCAGGACTTCTACACCAAGTACACGATCGCCAACTCGAAGGGTAAATGATGGAGCTCGACGACTTCGCCAAGCAGCTGAAGCAGAGCGGGTACGATCCCGGCGCGCCGAACACGAGCGCGGTACCGGCGGCCGCCGCGCAGGCTGGTGCAAATCCGGCGGAGCAGGCGAACCCGTATGCAGATTTCGCGCAGGCCATGCGCACGTCGACCGAGCAGCAGGCGGTCGGCAACCTGGTCGCCGCGCAGGACAGCAATCCGGACGCCGCGGCGCGGTCGCTCGCGCTCGCGCCGAAGGTCGGCGTGCCGGCGCCGGCGATCGAGCAGGACGTGCCGAGCTACGAGAAGCAGGCGCAGCTGCAGCAGAACCGGCAGATCCTCGGCGGCAATCCGGTGCTCGCGCAGTGGGTCGCGGCCAACCCGCCGGCGGCGCGCGTCGCACAAGACGACTTCGACAGGCTCGATGTCCTGTCGAAGCTGCTGACTGCATGGAAAAGCGGCGGCACTTCCGCGATCGTGCAGAACCAGCTCGGCCGCCTCTACAACACGAAGCAGGGCGCGGCGCTGACGGGCGCGGCGACGCCTGATACCGACCAACAGATCCAGCACGCCGAGGGCATTCTCGCGAAGCAGCCGCAGCTGCACGGCCTGTATGGCGGCGTGCAGCAGTTCAGCGGCTTCGCGGCCGGGATGCTCGACAACATCATTTCCGGTGCGCCCGAGGCCGTCGGCGGCGCGCTGCTCGGCGCGGCCGCGACGCCCGAAGCGCTCGGTGCGGGCGCAATCCCGGGCGCGATCGCTGGCGGCTTCACCGGCATGAAGCTGGACATGGCGCGCGTCGCGGCCGGCCTGACGTACCGGACGCTGTCGAACACGCGCGACGCCGGCGGCAACCAGGTCGACGAGGCAGCGAAGCAGGTCGGCGCGCTGCTGTCCGGCGCGATCACGTATGGCGTGGCGGGGATCGGCGGCGGCGCGGCGAGCAAGGTCGGCCAGGAGGCGATCGCGCCGTTCGTGTCCGAGGCGGTGACGGAGGCGATGACGCGCCCGACCGTGGCCGCAGCGCTGCGCACGGCGGCGGTGGCCGCGGCGAAAGGCGGCGTGACGGGCGCCGCGCTGAATGCCGCGATGGACGGGGCGCAGATCATCGGCGAGGAGGCCGCCAAGCAGATCAGCGCCGGGCAGTTCAACACGGTCTTCAACGACGATGCGACGCGTCAGCAGGCGATCACGCGCCTCGCCGACGCGGCCGAGTCGGGCGCGCTGCTGTTCGGCGGCATGCACGGTGTCGGTGCCGGCGTGCACTTCGTCGGCGACATGATGCGCGTGCGCCAGGCGCAGGCCGACGTCGCGATGTTTCAGCAGCTGCAGGACGGCGCGGCCGACAGCGCGACGCGCGCGCGCGCGCCGGACGCGTTCGCCTCGTTCCTGCAGTCGCAGACGGACGGCTCGCCGGTCGAGAACCTGTTCGTGCCCGCCGAGCGGATCATGCAGCTCTATCAGTCGAAGGGCATCGATCCGACGGCCGGCGCCGATCCGCTGTTCGGCTGGATGGGCGACATGCGCAAGCAGCTCGAGGAGGCGCTGCCGCTCGGCGGCGACGTCGTGCTGCCGACGGCGGACTACATCGCGCATATGGCCGGTACCGACGTCTCGCGCGAGCTGCTGCCCGACATCCGGGTGCGGCAGGACGGCATGTCGATGAACGAGGCGCGCACGTTCGCGCAGTCGGCAAAGGGCGACCTCGAGCGCGACGCGCAGACCGTGGCCGGCCTCGAGGACCCCACGCGGCAGATCTTCGATGACATCTCACAGCAAGCGCAAGAAGCCGGGTATGCGATGGGCGCGGCTCAGCAGTACGGCACGCTGTACGCTGCCCGTTACGCCGCGCGCGCGGCGCGCCTCGGTGTCGATCCGATGGATCTGTATCGACAGTCCGGCGTCGAGATCCGCTCTGGCGAAGATACCGGCACGTCCGCAGGCCGTCTGTCACAGGACGAGGAGAACGCCCGAGGCGCGATCACGATCGGCAACGGGAAGGCGCTGATCGAGCTGTTCAAGGGCCACGACATGTCGACGCTGCTCCACGAGTCGGGCCATCTCTGGCTCGAGGAGCTGCGCGCCGACGCGGAGCGGCCGGACGCACCGCAGCAGCTGCGCGACGACTTCGCGGCGGTCACGAAATGGATGGGTGTCGACGACGGCTCGAAGATCGAGGTCGAGCACCACGAGCAGTTCGCGCGCGCCGCGGAAGCCTACTTCATGGAGGGGAAGGCCCCGAGCGGCGCGCTCGCGTCAGCGTTCGCGAAGTTCAAGGCATGGCTGACGACGATCTACCGTTCCATCGCGAGCCTGAACACGCCGATCAACGACGACATCCGCGGCGTGTTCGACCGCCTGATCGCGACCGACGCCGAGATCGACAGCGCGCGGCGCGCGGCGCACCTGCGCGCGACGTTCCGCGATCCGACGGCGGCCGGCATGACCGAGAAGGAGTTCGCGGAATACGCGAAGACCGTGAACGGCGCGAACGCGGCCGCCGAGAGCGCGCTGCTGCCGAAGGTCATGGAGCACGTGCGGAAGAAGCGCGGCAGCGACTATGACGCTTATCGCGCGAAGGTGAAGGAGGAGGTGACGCGCGACGTCGACGCGCGACCCGAGTTCCAGGCGCTCGAGGCGCTGCGCACCGGCAAGCTGGCCGGCGATGAGGCCGAGGGCGTGAAGCTCGACAAGCTGTCGGCGAAGGACATCGATGCAGCGTACGGCGCCGGCACGGCCGAGAAGCTGCCGAAGGGCACGACCGTGAAGCGCGGCGGCGTCCATCCGGACAACGCGGCCGACGTGTTCGGCTTCGGTTCGGGCGACGAGCTGGTGAAGGCGCTGATCGCGCTCGAGCAGCAGGAGCGTGACATCCGCCAGACGCCCGGCGAGAAGCGCACCGCGCGCCAGTACATCATCGACCGCCGCACCGACTTCCGCATGTCGGAGGAACGCCCCGACATCCTGTCCGACGGTTCGATCCGCGACGAGGCGATCCAGGCGATCCACAACCAGGAGGCGCAAAAGGCGCTGCAGATCGAGCTGCGCGCGCTCGGCCGGCGCATCCACCAGGAGGCGTTCTCGCTCGACGACGTGCGTCAGTGGGCGAAGGAGCAGGTCGCCGGCAAGACGGTGCGCGACGTGCAGCTGACCGGGAAGTACTCGCGCGCCGAGGCGATCGCCGCGCGACGCGTCGAGCAGGCGCTTCTCGACGGCGACCACGCCGGCGCGTACGCGGCGAAGCGTCAGCAGATCCTCAACCATCATCTGTTCCTCGCCGCGCGTGAGGCGGCCGAAGAGATCCAGTCCGGCTCGAAGGAGCTCAACCGGTACGCGAACAAGCGCACGATCAAGGGCCTGAATCAGGAATACCTCGACCAGATCCACGCGCTGCTCGACCGGTTCGACTTCGGTGACGCGTCGCAGCGCGAGGTGCAGCGGCGCGCGTCCCTGCGCGATTGGGCGCAGCGGCAGTACGACAAGGGCGCCGAGATCTCGGTACCGGCCGAGCTGCTGAACGAGGCGTTCCGCAAGCACTTCTCTGAGCTGACGGTCGAGCAGTTCCGCGGACTGAAGGACACGGTCGACCAGATTGCGCACCAGGGCAAGCTGAAGCAGACGCTGCTCGACGGCGCCGACGAGCGCGACTTCGATTCGGTCGTCAACGAGGCGGTGGCAGCGGCCGGCCAGCTGCCCGAGAAGCGCACGCCGCTCGAGCGCAACCCAGGCGAGGGCGGCCGCGGCCTCGACCGGATCAATGCGAAGTGGCTCAACGCGAAGTCGAGCCTGCGGTCGCTCGACGCCTCGATGCTGAAGATGGAGCAGGTTTTCGACTGGCTCGACCAGCACGATTCGAACGGCGTGTTCAACCGCGTGGTGTTCCGCCGGCTGGCCGACGCCGGCGTGCGGGAGAACGATCTGCGCAGCTACGTCGTGAAGCAACTGCGCGAGCTGCACGACAAGCTGCCCGTCGAGGCGACGCGCGACTGGCTGAACCGCTACGAGCTGCCGGAGCTGAAGGACTCGCGCACCGGCGAGGCCTCGCGGATGCTGAAGAAGGACATCATCGCGATGGCCCTCAACGTCGGCAACGAAAGCAACTTCGAGAAGCTGATGCGCGGCGAGGGCTGGTCGCGCGGTGCGATCTGGACGGTGCTGAATCGGCACATGACGAAAGCGGATTGGGACTTCGTGCAGGGCGCGTGGGACCTGATCGAATCGCTCTGGCCGCACATCGAGGGGATGGAGAAGCGGCTGTCGGGCGTGGCGCCGGACAAGGTCCGTCCGACCGAGGTCAGCACGCCATTCGGCCGGTACCGCGGTGGCTACTACCCGGCGATCTACGACCCGCTGCGTGCGTACGACGTCGAGCTCAACCGGCAGCGCTCGGGCGACAAGCTGTTCGAGAACAACTACACGCGCGCGACGACCGACAAGGGCCACACGATCGAGCGAATTCAGGACTACGCGCGGCCACTGTATCTGAACCTCGACGTGCTGCCGCGGCACTTGACCGGCGTGATCCACGACCTGGCGTATCGCGAGGCGATCATCGACGCCGATCGCTTCCTCGGCGACGAGCGCGTGCGCGAGTCGATCGAGAAGGTGATGGGCCGCGAAATCTACAAGCAGTTCCGGCCCTGGCTGCAGGCGATCGCGAACGACAAGGTGTACGACCAGCGCGGGCTGGCGTGGTGGGATCGCGCTGCGCACTGGGCGCGTACGAGCGCGACGATGGTCGGGCTCGGCTTCCGCTTCACGACGATGATGATCCACGGTGCGACGGCGGCGTCGAACTCCGTCGGCGAGATCGGCGCTCGCTGGATGCTTTCGGGGATCCACGCATTCGACACGCCGGCGAAGTGGGCCGCGACCCGCGACTTCGTGTTCGAGCGGTCCGGCGAGATGCGCAACCGCATGAACGAGGTCGACCGCGACGTGCGCGACGCGCTGCGCGAGATGGAGCAGCACAGCAATCGCAACCCGGCACAGAAGGCATACGACGGCGCGCGTCGGTTCGCGTACTACGGGATCTCGATGCTCGACATGGGTTCGGCGATGCCGACGTGGGTCGGCGCCTACAACAAGTCGTTGCACGAGGGCATGTCCGAGCAGGACGCGGTCTATGCGGCCGACAAGGCGGTCCGCAACGCGCACGGCGGCGGCGGCTCGAAGGACCTCGCGGCGATCCAGCGCGGGCCCGAATTCCAGAAGCTGTTCACGATGTTCTACAGCTTCTGGAACCACTTCTATAACCGGCAGCGCGACATCGGCCGCCGTGCGGTGCAGGCCTACGGTACCGCACGCGAGGGCGACTACGGCCAGGCGGCGCGCGACTTCGCGATGGTGGCGGCGCGCAGCTGGTTCTACTTCGTCATTCCCCAGCTGATTCACGCGGCGCTCAAGCCGGCGCCGGGCCAGCAACAGCACGAGGATCAGTCGTGGCCGGCGTGGGCCGCCGAGGAAATCGGTCTCGGCCTGCTATCCGGGATTCCCGTGTTTCGCGATATCGCTAGCGCCGCGATGAGCGGTCGCGACTACGAGGCCACGCCGGCCGCGCAGATGGTCAACAGCATGCTCAAGTCGGGGAAGGACATCGCGGCCGCGACCGGCCTATCCGATCACGAGGTGTCCGACAAGTGGGTCAAGCATGCGATGCAGAACGCCGGGTACGTGTTCGGCCTGCCGACCGGCCAGGTGTCGGGCAGTGTGCAGTTTCTGTGGGACGTGATGCATGGCGACCAGAATCCGCAGGACGTTGCGGACTGGCTGCACGGGATCGTCTACGGCAAAGTGAAGGAGTGACATGACTATTTCGAGCACCGCCAACAAGGCGATCGGGTACGGCAACGGCGTCGCGACCAACTGGCCGCACAAATTCCTGATCCCGAACGCCAATCAGCTCACGGTCATCCTGACCGATCCGAGCGGCAACCAGACCACGCTTTCGCCGTCGCAGTATGCGGTATCTGGGATCGGCAACCGAAACGGCGGGACGGTGACATATCCGCTGTCAGGCGCTCCGCTCCCCGTTGGCTGGTCGATCACGCGCCTGCGGGTGCTCCCGATCGTGCAGCAGACCGACATCGTCAACCAGAGCGGGTTCTATCCGGACGTGCTCGAGTCCGCGATGGACTACCAGACGATGACGCAGCAGCAGCTCGCCGAGCAGCAAACGCGGAGCATCGCTTTCCCGGTCGTGGACGATCAGACGGCGATCAGCCCAGTGCTACCGGCGGCGGCCGCGCGCGCGACGAAGCCGCTGATCTTCGACGCATCCGGCAATGTGGTGACAGGGCAGCAGGCGTATCGCGAACCTCAGGATGTCCTGAATAGCGCGCAGGTGACCGCCGAGCAGATCGTGGCGGGCGTCGCGCCAGGCGCCGGCACCGGCACGTTCCTCGCACTCGGCGCGGGCGCTGTCGCGCGCACGTTCCAAGACAAGATGCGGTCGATCGCGGTCGACTGGTCCGACTTCGGCCTCGTGGCCGATCCGGCTGCCGACAATACGGCGGCGCTGATGTCGTTCAACGCGGCGGCGCGCTCGTATCCGAACCGGAAGTTCGAGCTCACGCTGCCCGCTGGCATGGTCACGTTCAATCGGCCGGACTGGATGCAGGGCGTTCCCAATTTTGCGCTGAAGGGGGCCGGGACGATCCTCTTCAACAAGAGCACGAACCCGATCTCGACGCAGAACATCCCGCTCGTGATCAACCAGGACCTGATGCTCGACAACGCGTCCGGCGGCATCGGCGGCACGTTCAATCCGGGCTACCTGATCGCGACCGTCTCGCGCTTCTCGAGCAGCGTAATGCTGCTGTCGGCCGGCGATGCCACGAACTTCGCGCCGAACACGTGGGCGCTGATCCACGGCTACAACCAAGGGTCGGGAGGCTATCCGGCGTCGATTCGGTACTTCGAGTATGTGCGCATCTCGAGCGTCAACGTTAATACGGGCGTGGTGACGTTTGAGCGTCCGCTCCTGAACAAGTACCGGCAGGACTGGCTCGACGTCCAGAACAATGCTCCGCAGGCAGCGATCGGCGCCGCGCGGCTGCTACCGCTCGCCCGCCCGGGCTTCAACCTGTGCGAGTCGGCCGAGCTCGAGAACATCATCTTCGCGCCGAGCAGCGGGGCGGTGGTCGGTACGGTGTCGTCGCTGTCCGGCTCGTTGTACACGTCCGGCTGCCTGCGCGTCGCGATTCGCAACTGCCGCGTCCCTGGCTACTTCTATCCGACCGCCTGTCAGCACGTGCGGGTGCAGGACAGCTACATCGAGTACTCCGAGGTCGACAAGCTGATCGACCACGTCGTGTTCGAAGGGTGCGAGATCGGCCAGATGGATAACGCGCCGGGCTGCAACCTGATCGAGAGTTACGGCAACACGTTCCGTCGTCCCATCACGACGCTCGGCCCGCGGCGCTTCGTGTCGCGCGACGACAAGTGGCTGGTCGGCGATATCAGCGCCTCGCCGCGCACGTCGCAGTACATCAACATCGGGATCTCGACGGCGGTGGACTCGATCGATATCGAAAATCCGATCATCGATACGACGGACCCGAACGAGGATCTCAATACGGCCCCGTCGCAGGCCGGCGCCGCGACGAACCAGATCATCCTCGCGTCGACCGCTTCGGCAACCGATAACGCGCTGCTCGGCTACGCGGTACGGATCCTGAAAGGCACGGGCGCAGGCCAGTATCGTCAGATCGCGACCTCGGTAGGCAGCTACGTCGGCGCGACGCGCACGGCAGCGCTGACGAACGCCTGGGCGACGCAGCCGGACACGACCAGCGTCTACAAGGTCGAACGGATCCTGCCGTTCCTCGCCGGCGGCGGCCAGCTGTCGATCACGATCTCCGCAGTCAATCCCGCGAACATGACGGTCGAGGTGCCGCTGTCGAACTCCGGTCTGAACGACTCGATCATCCGCGGGCTCGACGTCGGCTCGCTGCTCTCGAGCACCACGACCAACACGGTCATTCGCGTGTCCGACATTTACTACAACCCGGCGACTGGCCGCACGGTGATCGCCGGCGAGTGGTCGCCGTCCGGCACGCCGTTGAGCGGCTCGGGCGTGCCGACCGTCGGCGAGGTCTTCACGGCGAACATCGTGCGTCACGTCGGCCTGCGCAATCCGCGCATCAAGGGAACGCAGCCGATCTACAACAACCGCAGCCAGAACGGCGACGGCGGCGCGCTCGATATCTGCGGGATGATCTACGCGGACGACGTGACGATCGACAGCAAGTACCGCAAGCCGACTCGCCTCGAGATCCCGTTCCTGTTCCTTCGGGACTTCACGGGGCTGCCGGGCTACCTGTCGATGCTTCAGGCGAAGCTCCTGCGTATCACGGTCGACGTCAAGGTGGCGTATGGCGGCGCGCAGTCCGCGGCGACCGCGATTATCTCGCGGCCCTCGGCCGAGACCACGCCGGTCAACCCGGCGCCCGCGTCGCAGACCATCAACATGAAGGTGGCCGGCGTCCGTGTGATCGACTGCTCGGGCGCCTACGGCGCGCAGAGCGGCGACACGCTGACCGCGCTGACCACGCTCTCAACGTTCCGGCAGATCAACATCCAGACCAACAACGACCTGTCCGACGCACCGCCTGTCGGCAGTTTCGTTTTCGATTTCATTCCGTAACCGAGGGCTATTGCATGGAAGAAAAACGAATCCTCACCGAGGCGGATGTGCAGGCGATCGCTGATGCGCTCGAGCGCAGCATCGTGTCGCGGTTTCAACAGAACGTAGGGAAGGGGGTGCTCGCGGTGTTATGGCGCTGGGCGATACAGCTGATGCTCGTATTGGCCGCGTACGGGGCAGGCGGTGGTTTCAAAAAATGGGGTGCGTAATGAGCAGCTTTGACGACGCGTTCGATGCGCTGGCCGGCAACGAAGGCGGCTACTCGAACAATCCGAAAGATCCGGGCGGCGAAACGATGTGGGGCGTCACGGCGCGCGTCGCGCGCGCGGCAGGCTACACCGGCTCGATGCGCGACATGCCGCGCGACACTGCGAAGGCGATCGCCAAGCGCTTCTACTGGGATCCGCTCAAGCTCGACCTGTTCGACCCGCGCGTCGCCTTCCAGATCTTCGACGCGAACTATAACGGCGGCCACTGCGTGATCTGGATGCAGGGCGCCGCCGGCGCGCACGTCGACGGCGTGCTCGGCCCGCAGACGATCGCCACGGTGCAGGCTACCGATCCTCTGCGCTTCGTGATGCGCTGGAACGCGCTGCGCATCCGCTATTTCACCTCGCTCAAGACCTGGATCAGCTTCGGCAAAGGCTGGGTCAACCGGATCGCGAACAACCTCATGAAAGGAGCTGCCTGATGATCCCCATCGCTCTCGCGCTGGCCGAGCTGGCCGGCAACCTCGCACCGACGATCGCCGGATGGCTCGGCGGCCCGAAGGCCGAAGACGTCGCGACGAAGGTCGTCGACGTCGCCAAGGTCGTGACCGGGCAGCCGACCGGAGACACCGCGCTCGCGGCGATTCAGGCCGATCCGAACCTCGCGATGCAATTCCAGAAGGCAGTGATGGACAAGCAGGTCGAGCTCGCGCAGATCGACGCGGACGTGACGAAAGCCGCGCTGGCCGCGGACAGTGCCAACACGCTGAACGTCAATCAGACGATGCAGGTCGAGGCGCGCTCGGACCACTGGCCGACGTATTCGTGGCGTCCGTTTGTCGGTTTCTGCTTTGGCCTGCTCGGGCTGCTCAGCGGCCTCACGGTCGGCGGCGCGTATGTCGGCGTGATGGCGTTCCATGCCGATCCGAAGGTGCTCACGGACATTCCGGGAATGCTCGGTGCCGAGGCTGCAGTCATGGCCACGATGGCGCCGGTGCTCGGCATCGCGAGCTACTTCCGCGGGAAGATGCAAGCCAATCCGGGAATCCAAACTGATAACCGCGGCTGACTAGCCGCATGAGAAGGGAGGGGTGCACACATGGAAGACTCACAGAACACCTCGCCGTCGTGGCCGTTCCGGCCGACCGGCAAGGGGCAAGCGATCGCCGCGACGACCGCGAGCCAGCAGGTCACGATCTTGGCGGGCGAGCGCCTCGAGGGATCGCTGGTTGCGAACCTGTCGTCGTCGTGGGCGTGGATCTCGTTCGGCCAGGGAGGCAACGCGACCGCGGTGTTTCCGACTGGCGGCCAGCCGCAGCCCGGCGTGCCGCTCGCTCCGAACTCGGCAATGACGGTGCGACCGCCGAACGAACCGAAAGACGCCAGCTCGCAGGAGGCGGTCTACGACACGGTGGCCGCCGTGTTGCTGTCGGGGACCGGCACAGTTCTCGTTGTGCCGGGCCTTGGCGTATGACGGCGACGAAGAATACGGCCGGCGGACCGGCGACGCCTTCGGGCACCGCCGGCGGCGACCTGTCCGGCAGCTACCCGAACCCGACGGTCGCCAAGTCGAACGGGCGCGGCGTCGTCACGGTGCTGGCTCAGACAGCGGCACCGTCGTCGGTGACGGGCACAACGACGAAGACGGTCCTCGCCTCGGTCAGCATCCCGGCCGGCGCCCTGTCGGCGAACGGCGCGTTGCGAATCACGCCGATCTGGTCGGCCACGAACAACGCGGACGCGAAGACGGTCGGCGTGCAGATCGGCTCGACGCTGTTTCAGTCGGCGAGCATCGCCTCGCAGGCGAGTATGCAGACCCAGATCATCGTGCGCAACCGGAACAGCCAGACGTCGCAGTTGTTCCTGAACAGCTCGATCAACAACGGCCTCGGCGCACTTGGCAACGCACCGGCGACGTCGACGGTCGACTTCTCCCAGGCGCAAACCCTGCAGTTCTTCGCAACCCTCGGGGTGTCGGGCGACACGGCCACGCTCGAGGGTTACACCGTGGAGGTACTGAACCCGTGATCACGATCCCTGCCATTACCGTCCCGGATCCGGCCGGCGGCGGCGACATTCTTGCGCCGGCGTCGCCGCTGCCGGCCGACGCGCTTGCGGTCGTCTGTGACGGCACGAAGTATACGGTCTACCAGCCGGGCGATACGGTGCCCGTGATCCCCTTGTGAGGACCGAGCGATGACCTGGACCAACCCCATCGACAAGCTCCAGATCCCGCAGGACTGGGCGAACCATGTGGTCTACGGCGGCGCGATCGGCGCGGGCCTGATGGCTGCGCACGTCGCGCCCGTGCACGCGATCGCCGCGGTGCTCGCCGTCGGCGCGGCGAAGAAGGTCGTCGACTTCTTCAAGGAAGGCGAGCCGGTGTGGATGTGCGTCGGTAAGACGATCGTCGGCGCGGTGTGGCCGGCGTCGATCTGGCTGCTCGAGCTGGCCCAGTCGTCGTCCCGCTAGATCCGCCGCACCTCGTCCTGGAGGAGCCGCCGCAGCTTGTACAGCGCGACGAGGTGCGCCCCTCCCGTGTCCTCCTTCCAGACCTGCTGAACGATCTCGCGGTAGTGCTCTGCCTCGTCCAACACCCGCCGCATGCGCACGATCTCGATGATGAGCGTGCGCACTTCGTGCCCTTCGGGATACCGGCGCCAGATTTCGCGCAGCTGGCGCGCGGTGGGCGACTGGATGGAGGGGAGTGGCTTGGGCATGGCACGACAGATACTGTATATGCGTACAGTATCGGGGGTCCGGGCGGAGCCCGTCAAGCCCGGGAAATTTCTGGAAGATGAAGATATCGGCCCATGCCAGATAAGACCGAGGGATTGTGGTATATTCCAATATTCTTGCGCAAGTCTTTGATTTTTATATGTAATACGTAAGGATTGTGATTCCTGTCGTCGTGGGTTCGAGTCCCATCAGCCACCCCAAAGAATTCCAAGCGGTATCAAGTTGTTAAAAACGGCACTGTCCCAAAAGACAGTGCCGTTTTTGTTTTGGAATTCCAAAATCGGGAATTACAGGCCTCGTCGCTTTACGATCTTCATTCGATCGTTGTGCCGTCCGCGTAACCGACCAACAACACGACACTCTGGTCTTTGTTCCGTGATCGTGAGCTTGGTCGAATCGAGAAACGCCTGGACGAACAGAAACGACGACGACCTCGGCAACGAACAATGCCGCTATACGCACAACCCGCGCTTAACGATCGACCACATTGCTCGCAATCCCCGCCTGAACCGTTCGGGTGTTTCGAAAAACCACCCACGACCACAAAGCGCCACCCGCCACCTTTGCGACGAACTGCAATGCGGCGATCGTCGGAAACACTGCCCCAAACGCAATAAGCGGAAAGACGATGGAGTCGACAGCCGCGCCCGCGACGTTCGCACCGTTGGCGCGCGCCAGTATCGGAAAGCGACGTGCGAGTTGAAACACGATTGCACTTGCCATGGCTGCCGAACCGAACGCTACGAGAGACGCGAGGGCGATTTCCTTGGCAGCGGGATTGAGCGCGTAACTGACTACGCCCGCGGCCGCGATCAACGCAAGCATCCTCGACCAAAGCGCGCGGCCGCGCCAGTCCAGGTGGAGCCGGTCTCGAATCGCGAGATCGAGTCCGATCAGAAAGAACGCGATGATCGGTGTAGCAGCCGGTCCGAAATGAGCGACCATCAGGTTCGCGACAGCGACTGCTGCGATATAGATCAAGACGTACATGATTCCCCTGCAATGAAGAGTGCGCGCTGCGTCGATTCGGAGCCGAAGTTTGCCATACGTGGCTGACTCGACGGACGGGTGCTTCGCTACGAGCAAGCCGGATGGAGCTTCGCACGGTTGGCGGACGGCCAGGGTGGCGAGCGACAGGATATCGTCACTGTGTCGCCGGTTTTCATCAATGGATATCCGACGCGAGACTGGATGGCCGTATCCCGTCGACGTGATGTTGCGAAGTTTCCTGTCCCGGCTAAGGTTCTTGCGCCCCGTGCCGTTATCTTCCATGGACAGCCCTCGTGCCTCGAATGCTGATCCGTTTTCTTGCCTGCTCGCGTTTCGCGTGAGCAGGCTTTTTTCGTTTTTGGCCGCGCTTTGCGCATGAATGGCGGAACGGGACAGGGATTTGGCGTCAACCGACGGTGCTCAACAATCTTACATTGGTGTAATGTGTCAGCTTCCTCGTGCCCTCATGCTTTGCAGGGCCGTTCGATCCCGACGACCAATGACGGAGTCGGGATTTTTTTTGCCTGCATCCCGTTGCACTGGCAACGAGTTGCGACGATGCCCGGCGGCCGGCGGCCGGCGGCCGGCGCCGACATGATCGCGTCAGACGTGAAGAAGACGCGCGCTGGCGAACGTCACGAGCCACTGGGTGGCGACGGCGCATGCAGGGTACGCGACGATAACGTGCGGAGTACGACGCCTTGATTTCGTCGTCCAGTGACGGGCCGACACGGTATCGTTCGAGCGCAGCGTCGTTGGGGGGCATGCGCCAACGTGCGGAATATTTTTGCGGCGAGACGTCCCGATCAAGAGGGCAAGCTGAGTGGGGCCACCGAAGCCGGAAACCCCGGCGCGCTGCGTGAGCAGGATCTCGGGCGACTTCTCACCGCGGCGCCACTGCAATGACATGACCGACGAGGATTGGGATCGCGCGCTGGCGGACGGCTTCACGAAGCTCGGAAACCGGGATCTGGGGATGAAGGGGGAACTGGCCGGATCGCGCTATCTCGCTGATGGCTTTGCTCAGGGCAAGACGTGGTCGTCGTTTACGCGTCCGTACAAGATCCGGGCCACCGACCGCATCACGACGGCGGGCAACGCAGTGCACGTGCTCGCGACGCCTGTGCGCTCGCAGCCGAGGGCGTGATGACGAACGGGGCCGTGGTGCTGTCGCCGATCATCGTGATGAAGCTCGCACCGGTTGGGGGCGTTGCGCTCGGGCAGTGACGCGATCCGAGCGGCATGCGGGCGAACCAATTGCTGCGGCATTGTCACCAAATGGTGAGTTGCCGCACAGATCGTTGCGCAGCCCACGCTCACAATTTGGCCGGTTGACCGTTCTTCCCCGGCCCGGTCAACCATTTCCCCGCTCGCTCGCGCAGGAGCGGGGGCTTTTTGCCCGTCCGACGCGGGAAGGCTGCGTCGACGGAACCGGACAGGCGTCCGGCGGGCGGCGTGATCGCATCGATTGCGCGCCCCGGCATCCGTTCGCCTGATCCGCACGAATCGCTTTCCTCGTGCCTGAGCGAACCCTCAGGCCCATCGCCGGTTTCGGCCGGTGATGCCTTGGTCCCGGCGGCGCGCAAGCATGCCGCCGGGATATTTTTTGCGCCGGATGCGTTGCATCACATGCCGCACGGCGGGCAGGCCGCTCCGCTCAGCCAGCCTGTTCGACGCTGGTTTCCCATCCGTCGTAATCCCCTCCGAGTGCACGCACTTCGTGGTTGATCGCGATCGTATGGCGCGTGATGTCGGCGAGCGCCGTGGTGCCTTCATGTGAAAACCGTACGGCCGACTTGCCGTCCTCGGTGGGCGCAACCGATTCGACCGGATAGCCTTTCGATTCTGCCCAGTCCGCGAACTGATGCGCGTCGCTCGGGTCGGGGAAGTACGCCCAGTGCATCACGCGCCGGCTTATGTCGCTGGCGTCGCCTTTCTTCCGCAATTCATCCAGCACGCGCATGTCGCGCATGATCAGCCAGTCGTCATCGGTCGGGTAGAGCGTCTGCCAGTACGCTTCCTTGTCCGGATCGTCCTGGTGCGCGTACTGCAGTGCGTACGTCGTCTGATCGGCCAGCGCGTCGACGATCTCCGTTGCTGCCTCTGCGTCGAACGGCACGTAGAAAAGGAAATCGCGATGGCCTTCGACGGTGATGCGGCCAACCTGCACGCCCCCTTTCGCGGTGATCGTGGCGTCGAGCAGATCCTCGATCTGCGCGAGACCGGCGAATTCGTCGCCGGTCGGCAGGCCTTCCTGCGTCGGATGCGCAAAGGGGACGCGCACGCTGAGCAGCGATGTGCGCGGATCGCCTTCGGCGATTTCCGCAAAGCTGTGATTGAAGCTGATGAAAGCCTGATGGTCGCCCATTCTGGCAGGGAAGGTTCCCCAGGCGTCAGTCATGTGTTTCTCCCGTGCACGATTGTCTGTTGACGGTTGTAAAGCGTCCCAATGTATCATCGAAAATCGCGTGGGCCGGAGAAGCGCACATGATCGCGAGTCTGGGCATCCTGGCGCCGGTCGAAGACGACCGCTTCCGGGCGGTGGTGGATTTCTATCGGTTGGTGCTCGCGCTGCCCGTGCTTGCCGAAGGCGTGTCGGCTGCGGGGAATCCGTGGTATCGCGTTGTCGTGGATGGAGCGACGCTGACCATCCATACGGGGAGCGGTGGCAAGTTTCCGTACCCTGAGTTTCGTCCGACCGGCCATGGCATTGCGCTGGCCATCGAAGTGGCGCATGTCTCGGAAGCCGTCGCGCGACTCGAATCGAGTCGCGTCAGTATCCTGAACGAATGGGGCTACGGTGACGGCACGATCGCGATTTCCGTGGCGGATCCGGCGGGAAACGTCTGCGAGATCTGGGGCAGTCCGTGACCGCGCATCGGTACGGCTGACCGCAAAAAATTCGAAGGAGATGCCGATGTCGACGTTTGCGGTGAATGGCGTGCGAATCGATCCGCTCAGCGCGCGCGTGACGCACGTGCGCTGGGCGGCCGTGAATCCGGCTGACCGGTCGTGGGCGGCGACGCCAAGCGAAGCGCCGGTGGCGGACGTGGCGCGTGCACTCGCGTCCGGAAACGATGTCCGCGCAATCTTCTCGGCATCGGACGCCACCGCGATCGGGCCCAGGCTGAAACGCGTGTTGTATCGCGATGCATCGGAAGGTATCGAGCTCGACATCGATGCAACGAACGAGTCGCGCACTTTGCGCGACCTGCCGCAAATCTGACCGGCCCGGCATGCGCCAGCGAGAGCGCGTGCCGCCGCATGAATGGCGGCAGCTGGCCGAATGGCCGCTCGCGCGACGTCGATCGCGAGGAGTAGCATTGGATGACCGTCATGCTGCAACGGCGGTTGCGCCGAACGGTCTGACGGGGCACGTGATATTGAGCGAGCCCGTTTTACCGGAAGCGAATATCGCAAACGCGTACGAGATCATGTCCAGACCGCTCATCGCCCTGTTGGCATCCGCTCTTTGTCTCGCGCTGTCGGCTTGCCAGACCGCGCCCGAGCTGCCTCCGCTGCCATCGCCCGACACCGCGTCGGCTGCCGCGGCCGTTCCGGCATCGTCGACGTCCGAGCCGATCCGTGGCGTCGGCCAGGCACCTCATCTGGCAGGGCAGAGTCACTGGGCCATTGGTCAATGCACGACGAACGGCACCGTCAAGGTGTGCAACTGAACATGATCGATGCCGACGGAGCGTGGCCCGTTCCGCGCGGACGAAGGCGCGTTGTCGTGCGTCGTTGCTTACCTTCGTCGATTCCGATCATTTCCTGTCGACATGCCGCCTGTCTCGGCGCATCGATCGGGTGTCCGACCTCAATGAGCCGGTTGTCGTCGATGTGAGCGATTGCGCGATGAACGACGAAAGCGAAACCTCCGATTCCGGCTGGCGTGTGGATCCCGACGCGGGAACTGTCGTCGGTCAGTTGCCGGTGACGCTGGCGGTCGACGGCCGGAGCCTGAGACGAAGGGCGATCGTGTGCGCGATGCTGGCCGTGGCGACCCTGTGCGGTTATGCGGCTGCTCCGGCGCTATGGCCGGTGGCGGCACTGGCCGTGTTGCTGGCGCTGGCGGGGGCTGCCTTCTTCGTGTCGTCGCGGCGCAGGATGGCGCTGCATGTCGACGAGACGGGCTTCAGGCTGATCGGGGCTTTGCGCGAGCAACCCGTCACGCCGTGGCGCGACGTCACCGAATTCCGGATCATCAGCGTGGCCGGAAATCGCTATATCGGCTACCAGTTCTCGGCGCTTTCATCGCGCAACAAGGTACCCGGTGGCGTGATGCTGCCGATCGCCCGGTTTGCCGATCTGCCGCTCGATGCAGTGGCCGGATTGCTGGAGGCATGCCGCCGGCAGTTCGGCGTACCGGACAACGAGGCCGACCGACCAGGTCGATGACGTCCGACGCGGGAGCCCGCGTGTGCCGATATCCGAGAAAAAAATGTCGGGTGCGGTGTCGATTTCCGCCAGGTTCGACCGTCGTAGCATCGGGGGCGTGCGCATCGCGCGTCCGTCCCGATTCCGATACGACAACCGACCGAAGGAGCGACACCCATGTCCACGTCCGTCAAACCGATCCCGGAAGGAATGCGCACACTGACGCCGCACCTGATCTGCGCCGGCGCAGCAGCGGCCATCGACTTCTACAAGCGCGCGTTCAATGCAAGCGAACAGTTTCGCCTGGCGATGCCCGACGGCCGGCTCGCGCACGCGTGCCTCGTGATTGGCGATTCGACACTGATGCTGGTGGATGAAATGCCCGAGCATGGCGCGCTCGGGCCGAAGGCACTGAAAGGCACGCCGGTCTGCCTGCACCTGTACGTGCCGGACACCGACGCGGCGATTGCGAAGGCGGTCGCGGCCGGCGCGACGGTCACGATTCCGGCTGCCGACATGTTCTGGGGCGATCGCTACGGACAGGTCGAGGATCCGTTCGGCCATCGCTGGTCGCTCGCGACGCATCAGCGCGACCTGACGCCCGAGCAGATCGCGGAGGCCATGGCCAGCGCGCCGCCGTGCGGAAGCTGACGCAACCACGCAACCGCAGTTGAGCGGCAGGGCGGCGGCAGGCGCTTGCGCCCGGTCCGTCCGCGCTTACGTGCCTGCCGTCTTGCCGCGCTGCTTGTCCTCGTACATCCGTTGATCGGCCGAGGCGAGCAGGTCGGCCACGTCGTGATGGTGTGCGGGATCGTAGTCGACATGCCCGACGCTGAACCGGATGTCATAGCCGCGTGCGTCGGTCGCGTTGCGCAGCGCGAGCGCACGTGTCACGCGTTCGACCGGCTCGGCGACGTCGGCCGGATCGGTGGCGCTCAGCAGCACGACGAATTCGTCGCCGCCAAGCCGGGCGATCACGTCGCTGTCGCGCAGTGCGCCCGTCAGCGTATCGGCGAATGCCTTGAGCGCGCGGTCGCCTTCCGCGTGGCCGAAGCGGTCGTTGATCGACTTGAAATCGTTCAGGTCGAAAAACAGCAGCACCGCGTGACGGTCGAGGCGATCGCACAGGCTCAGCACGTGGCGGGCGAGAATCTCGAAGCCGCGCCGGTTGGTCAGTTGCGTGAGTTCGTCGGTGGTCGCGAAATGCAGCGCGGCGATCTCGCGCTCGGTCATGTGGGCGAGATCGCCGAGCAGCGCGAGTTCGTCGGGTTCGAGCGAGCGCGGCCGTGTATCGATCAGGCACAGCGTGCCGATGGGTGCGCCGTTCGGTGCCGTGAGCGGTCGACCGGCGTAGAACCGGATGCCGGGCACGCCGGTGACGAGCGGATTGTCGTGGAAGCGGTTGTCGTTCAACGCATCCTGAATCACCATCGTATTGCCCTCGAGCAGCGCATGGGCGCAGAACGACACGTCGCGCGACGTTTGCGCGACGTCGAGCCCGGCATGGCTCTTGAACCACTGGCGATCGTCGTCGACGAGGCTGACGAGGGCGATCGGTACGTCGAACAGCCTGCGTGCGAGACGCGTCAGGCGATCGAAGCGCTCTTCGGGCGGCGTGTCGAGGATCGAGAGCGAATGAAGCGTATCGAGCCGGGCCGCCTCGTCGGCTGGTTTCGGTGCGATTTGCATGGGCCTGGTCTTTTCTCCCGGCTGCGAGGCCGGTTAGGGGGCGTATGTCGGACAGTATCGCGCATTGTTCGGCACATCGCCACGTTGCACATCCGCCTGCCGGTGGTTTCGCCCCGGCACGAATCGATGCAGATGGGGGGAGAAGCGGGCGTCATGGACCCGGCTTTCGCACCAACGCGAAATCGGAGGCGCGGTAGCTCAAGGTGCGCGGCGCAGTGCCGTAAACAGGGCGAGTCCATTCGTTCATCGCTTCCCATCGCTACCCATCGCACCATGGTTCGATTTCTGTACGCGGGCTATCTCGCGTTTGCGCTGTATCTTCTTTATCCGATGGTTCAGAACACGCTGGCATTCGGCGTCGTTTGCGTGAGCAGCGCGCTGCCCGGCGGCTCGCCGACGTCTTCGGCGAGCGGCACGAGCGGACAGACGAATCGCTGTGCACCGACGACGCACGCCGGTGCGGCGAACGGACGGACGCCCGACATCCATTGAGTGTGGCGGCGCGCTGGCCATTCGGCTGAATTGAGCTTCGCGCCGCGCTCGTCGATCATCAGCAGCACGGCGGATCGAACCCGGGGCGAGCGCCCCGCGGCCTGCCTCAGTAGCTGGAGCGGTACGGCGTACCCTGGTCGAAGCGGCTTTGCCAGTGCGTGAGATAACGCGACGCGAGTTGCGGGTTGTTCCATACCACGACGACGTTCTCGGAATTGCGGCTGGCCGCCGATGCGCTGTAGTTGAACGAGCCCGTTTCGACGTGCTCGGCGTCGATCACGAGGTACTTGTCGTGATGGATCGCATAGGCGTCGATCGTCCGCGTCGGAATGCCGGCGTTGACGAGCAGGTTCAACGCCTGCTTGCTGCTCTTTGCGCGATTGCCCTTGTCGTCGACGACCACCGCGACATTCACGCCGCGTCGCTTGGCGGCGAGCAGTGCGCGCGTGACAGGCGGCGACGTGAACGAATACGCGGCGACGCGGATCGAGCTGCGCGCGGCGCCGATCGCTTTCAGCACGAGCGCTTCGGCACCGCCGTCGGGCGAAAACGCCGATTCGACGACCTGTCTCGCGGGTGCTTCGTGGGTGGGGGCCGGCAGCCAACGCGACACGAGGTCGATCGCCTGCTGGAGCAGTGATTCACTTTGCGTCTTGCCGAAGGCGGTGAACGGAGTGGCGAGCAGGGAGGCGGCGAGACAGGCAGCGGCGAGGCGATTGCGCAACAACATCTTGGACAGCGAACAATTTCGAGACAGCGGGCCGTGAGTGTAACGCAGACGTGGCGGCCCGGTCACGCATGGATGAGACGGGATGCGTCATCGCGATGACCGCGATGGCAGAGGCGGTGACGCAAAGTTGCGTTGTGCGGGATTCGCGTGCGTGATCGCGTTGATCAGAGGATGCGGGCGATGGCAGCGCGCGATTGGGCGTGCGTTGCTGGCGGAGTGGGAGAGTACGAGCCCTGCGCGAGTGCAGCCGGGCGGGCTAGACGCGGCACGCAACAGCAGCGTGAGTGCGACTAACGATCCGTGGACGTTACGCGTTCATTCACGGCTGCACGACGCTGCATCAATGCTCGTCCGCGGGCGCCCCGGCTGCCTCGGCTGCGATCCAGCCGGGGCCACGCTCCGGCTGCACGTCGTGTGCGTCGAGCGGTTCGCCGCACGCGGAGCATACGGTGACCGCATGCATCAACTGGCCGCAAGTGCGGTGACGCAGCAGCACCGGCGGCCCCTGGCCGTCGTCTTTCCAGCGGTCGCCCCACGCCGTCAGCGCGAGCAGGGTCGGGTAGAGATCGAGCCCCTTGTCGGTCAGCCGGTATTCGAACCGCGGCGGCCGCTCCTGATACGCGCGCTTGAACAGCACGCCTTCGTCAACGAGTCGCGCGAGCCGCTCGGCCAGCACATGGCGCGTGAGGCCCAGCTGGGTCTGGAACGCGTCGAAGCGGCGGCAGCCGAGGAACGCGTTGCGGAGGATCAGCATGGTCCAGCGGTCGCCGAGCACGGCGAGCGTACGCGCGACCGAACAGTTCAGCGTGCCGATGTCATCCCATTTCATCGTCGAGTCTCTTGCATCCTTTGCTGCGGTTCAGCGAAACAGTGGGTTCGATTATAGAACCCGTCTTCGGTTGCAACGGGCCCGACCACGTTGACAACGGCAGCGGTCGTTGTCAATAATCAGTTCCAATTTAGAACTTACTAGCGCGGCGACGCGCTTTCAACCCGGAGACAACCCGATGAACCCGCTTTCCCTGTCTGGTCTCGATCTGCTGCGCGCGGCGGTATCGGGCGATGCGCCGCTCGCATCGATTTCCGAGACGATCCCGATGCGTCCGCTCGACGTCGAGCTCGGTTATGTGAAATTTTCGGCGCGGGCGGACGGCCGGCATTTGAATCCGCTCGGCGGCGTGCACGGCGGGTTCGCCGCGACGGTGCTCGACTCGGTCACCGGGTGTGCGGTGCATTCGATGCTGGATGCGGGCGTCGGCTACGGCACGGTCGATCTGCATGTGAAGATGCTGCGGCCCGTGCCGCGCGATGTCGACCTGGTCGCAGAAGGGCGCGTGATTCACCTGTCGCGCTCGCTGGGCGTCGCGGAGGGCACGCTGAAGACCGCGGACGACAAGATCGTCGCGCATGCGTCGGCAACCTGCTTCATCCAGCGGCCGCAGTAACCGCGGGCGGCAACGCCATCGCCCGGGCCGCCGCGTGAACCTCCTTCCCGGCGCCGAAGGCCGGCTGTAAGCGTAGGCGGGGCCTGTCTGAAGCGGTCGCTTCAATGTGATAGCGTTCCTGCTTTCCACCGACGCGACAGGAACAGCATGGAATACCGCACACTTGGCGATTCGGGCATCGAGGTCAGCCTGATCGGCCTGGGCACGATGACGTGGGGCGAGCAGAATTCGGAGCGCGATGCGCACGAGCAGATCGACTACGCGATCGGGCAGGGCGTCACGCTGATCGATGCCGCGGAGATGTATCCGGTGCCACCGAAACCCGATACGCAGGGGCGCACCGAGGCGTACATCGGCACCTGGCTCGCGCAGCATCGCGCGCAGCGCGAGCGCATCGTGCTCGCGACGAAAATCGCCGGGCCGGCGCGGCAGCCGCACAATCCGCGCCATATCCGCGGCGAAGGCAACCAGTTCGACCGCAAGAACCTGACCGAAGCGCTCGACGGCAGCCTCAAGCGCCTGCAGACCGACTACGTCGATCTCTACCAGCTGCACTGGCCCGATCGCAGCACGACGACGTTCGGCCGTCCCGCCTATCCGTGGGTCGACGACGCCTACACGGTGCCGATCGAGGAAACGCTCGGCGTGCTCGCGGAATTCGTGAAGGCCGGCAAGGTGCGCGCGATCGGCGTGTCGAATGAAACGCCTTGGGGCGTCGCGCAGTTCCTGCGCGCGGCCGAGAAGCTCGGGCTGCCGCGCATCGCGAGCATCCAGAATCCGTACAGCCTGCTGAACCGCACGTTCGAGAACGGGCTGTCGGAATTCACGCACCGCGACGGCGTCGGCCTGCTCGCGTATTCGCCGCTCGCGTTCGGCTGGCTGTCCGGCAAGTACGAGAACGGCGCGCGTCCGGCCGGCGCACGCATCACGTTGTTCGAACGCTTCCAGCGCTACAGCAAGCCGCAGGCAGTCGAGGCGACGTCGCGCTATGTCGCGCTCGCGCGGCGTCACGGGCTGTCGCCTGCGCAACTCGCGCTTGCGTTCGTCAACAGCCGGCCGTTCACGCGCAGCAACCTGATCGGGGCGACGTCACTCGAGCAGTTGAAGGAGAACATCGGCAGCGTCGACGTGAAGCTGTCCGACGAGGTCCTCGCCGAGATCGACGCGCTGCACGAACTGCAGCCGAACCCTGCGCCGTAAATGGCGCCCGGCCCGCGCGGCAGCGATGCCGCGACGGGCCGCACCGGCGGCACAGCCCTGCGCCGCCGTTTCTTCCGTTATCGCATCTTGAGCCGGGTGCGCGCGACGAACAGCGCAGCGAGGCTCAGCAGCGCGCAGCCCATCAGATAGAGCGCCGGCGACAGCCGGTTGCCGGTTGCGCTGATCAGCCAGGTGATGACGAACGGCGCGAAGCCGCCGAACACCGTGACCCCCGTGTTGTAGCTGACCGCGAGCCCCGTAGCGCGGGTCTGCGACGGGAACAGCTCGGCCATCAGCGCCGGCAGCGCGCCGCAGTACATCGCCTTCAGCGCACCGATCCAGACCAGCGCGGCGAGCATCGTCGCGAACGACGCGTGACGCGTGAGCCACGCGAACGTCGGGTACACGGTGACGAGCATCATGACCGCCGCGACCGCCATCATTCGGATCCGCCCGGTGCGATCCGACAGATGGCCGACGATCGGCGTGACGAGCGTGAGCACGAAACCGGTCGCGAGCGTGGCCGCGAAGCCCGTCGATGCGGGCAGCCCGAGTTGCTTGATCGCGTAAGTCGGCATGTACAGGATCATGTAGTTGATCGCGGTCGAGATGACGAGCGCGCCGATCGACAGCAGCACCCGCACCTTTTGTTGCGCGAACAGCTCGCGCACGGGCGCTTCCGAGCGCGCCTGCGTCTTGAACTCGACGCCTTCGTCGACGTAGCGGCGGATGTACAGCCCGATCGGGCCGATCGCGAGCCCGAACAGGAAAGGCACCCGCCAGCCCCAGCTTTCGAGTTGCGCGGTCGTCAGCGTGGATGTCAGCAACGCGCCGAAGCCCGATGCGAGCAGCGTCGCGAGGCCCTGGCTTGCGAACTGCCAGCTGGACATGAAACCGCGCCGCTGCGGTGCGTGCTCGACGAGAAACGCGGTCGAGCTCGCGAATTCGCCGCCCGCGGAAAAGCCCTGCATCAGCCGCGACAGCATGATCCCGAGCGGCGCGAGTATGCCGATCGACGCGTAGGTCGGCATCAGCGCAATCAGCAGCGTGCCGGCCATCATCATCGCGATCGACAGCAGCAGCGACGCCTTGCGGCCCGCGCGATCCGCGTACGCGCCGAGCACGAAGCCGCCGATCGGCCGGATCAGGTAGGACAGCCCGAACGTGCCGAGCGTAAGCATCAGCGACGTCGCTTCGCTGGTGGCGGGGAAGAACAGCTTGGCGATCGTGACCGCGAAGAAGCCGTAGACGATCAGGTCGAACCATTCGAGTGCGTTGCCGATCGACGCCGCGAAGATGATGCGCCGGATCTTCGCGGCGCTGGGGCGGGCGGCTTCCTGCGAGGTCAGGGTGGTCGTATTCATCGTGTATGCAGGTCCCGTGAAAGGGGCGAAGCGCGTTACAGGGCGGCGCCGGCCGCGGCGGGCGCCGCGCGGCGAGCGGTCGGCGCGTCGTCGCCGAGATCCCAGAAGAGGCCGGCCATCATCTGCAGCCCCTCGCTGACGACGCTTGCGAGCAGGTGCTCGTCCGGTGCGTGCTGCGAGCACGCCGGGTACGAGTGCGGCACCCACAGCGTCGGCAGCCCGAGCGTGTCGGCGAACACTTCGTTCGGCAGCGTGCCGCCGAGATTCGGCAGGATCGCGGGCTTCTTGCCGGTGGTCCGCGCGAGCGACGCGACGGCCCAGCGGACCCACGGATCGTCCGGCGGCACGCGCGTCGCCGGTGCGCCGCGTTCGACGTCGATCTCGATGTCGGCGAAGCCGTGCGCGTCGAGGTGCGCGCGCAGATGCGCGTGCAGCGCTTCCCAGTCGGTGCCGACGACGAAGCGCAACTGGCAGTGCGCGTACGCGGCGGGCGGAATCGCATTGACGGGGTGCTCGGGGTTGCCGGCCTTGAACGCGAGGATCTCGAACGTGTTCCAGCCGAACACGCGCTCGGCCGCGGTAAGGCCGGGCTCGCCCCAGTCGGCGTCGAGCGCCGGATCGCCGGGGCCGCCGCCGACGGAGAGGTCGGCGAGTGCATCGCGCACGGCGGCCGGGATCGGCGGCGGACGCAACCCCGCGACGCGAATCGCGCCGCGTGCGTCGACGAGGCTCGCGAGCGCATGCGCGAGCACGATCGCCGGATTGCGCAGCAGCCCGCCCCAGTTGCCGGAGTGATGCGCGCCATCGCGGGCGCGCAGGGTCAGCTTGAAATTGACCGAGCCGCGCGAACCGAGGAATACCGTGGGGCGCGCGGCGGCGATGCGCGGGCCGTCGGACGCGATCAGCACGTCGGCCGCGAGCGCGTCGCGCTCCTGGCGGCACAGCGCGTCGAGGCCCGGCGAACCCGTTTCCTCGCCCATCTCGATCAGCAGCTTCGCGTTGAAGCCGAGCCGGCCGCCGCGCGCGTCGAGCACGCTCGCCAGCGCGGCCAGGTTGATGGTGTGCTGGCCCTTGTTGTCGGCGCTGCCGCGGCCGTACCAGCGGTCGCCGTCGGCCGTCAGCGTCCACGGCGACAGCGGTGCGCGCCACTGCGCGTCGTAGCCGCGCACGACGTCGCCGTGCCCGTAGATCAGCACGGTTGGCAGCGCGTCGTCTTCGTGGCGCGACGCGAGCAGGAACGGGCCGCCGCCGTCGACGGGGTTGTCGACGATTCGCGACGTGAAGCCGAGGCGCGCGGCTTCGGGGGCGATCTCGTCGGTCAGGTAGGCGCGCAGGGCGGCACCGTTGCCGCTTTCCTGGCTTTCGGTGCGCAGGCCGACGCGGCGGCTCAGGGTCGTGAAGAACGCACCGGATTCGAACTGGTTCAGCGCGTGCTGGATGGCGGCGGTACGGCTCAAGTCGTGTCTCCTCTGACGGCTTCGCCGCATGCGCCGGATCGGGCAGGCAGCGTGAAGTGCGATCGATTCTAGGAAGCCGTTTTTTTTGTCACAATGATCGAATTTCGAACCTTTCTTTGCCGAAAAGGCAAAGCGGCACGGCAGGCAGCCGGGCGGAGACAGAACGATGGCGGCTTTCCTGCATGGCCTCGCGTTGCGATATTTCGTCGAAGTGGCGCGCACCGGCTCGATCAGCGACGCATCCGCGCGGCTGCACGTGGCCGTATCGGCGATCAGCCGCCAGATCGCGAAACTGGAGAGCGAGCTTGGCGCACCGCTGTTCGAGCGCCGGCCGCGCGGGATGGCGTTGTCGGAGGCGGGCGAGCGGCTGCTGGCGTTCGCGCAGCGCAGCCTGCTGGAGGCCGAGCACGTGATGAAGGACATCGGCGGGCTCGATGCGCTGCACGGCAGCCTGCTGAAGATCGCGTGCTCGGAAGGGTTCGCGATCGACTTCCTGCCCGGCACGCTCGCCAGCTTCAAGGCGCGCCATCCGGGTGTCGATTTCTCCGTCTGGGTGGTGTCGCCGGCGGACGCGACGCGGCGCGTGCGCGACGGCGATGTGGACATCGCATTGAGCTTCAGCCTCGCGCCGGAGAAGGGCGTGCGCGTCGACCATACCGAGCGCGCGCCGATTTTCGCGCTGGTGCGGCACGACCATCCGCTCGCGACGCGGGAAGCCGTGTCGCTCGCCGATGTCGCGCGTCACCCGCACGTGCTGCCCGAGGCCGGCACGACGGTGCGCCAGCTGATCGACATCGCGTGCGCGCTCGACGGGCTGCTGCTCGAGCCCGAACTGACGAGCAACAACACGGCGGCGATGTACGGCTATGCGCGGCGCACGGGCGCGGTGATGTTCACGGGGCTGCTGTCGGTGCGCGACCGATGCGCCGCGGACGGCTTCGTCGTCGTGCCCGTGACGAACCCGCAGCTGCGCGAGCGCAGCATCCAGGTGCAGACGATGGCGGGGCGCGATCTGCCCGCGTCGGTTCGCGCGTTCCGTGACCATCTGATCGACGCGATGCAGGCCGCGTCGGCGCCGCCGACTGCCGCGCGCGGCCCGAGACGCCGGCCCGTGAGATAATCGTCAATCCGCCTTCCGCGCCCATGCGGCTCCTCGAGCCGTATCGCCCCTGTTCGACGCCAAATTGAAGAACCTGATTGTCACCCTCGATCGCGCCGGCGAGTTCGACGAGATCATCGACGTGCGCACGCCGCTCGAGTTCGCCGAGGATCATATCCCCGGCGCGCTGAACGCGCCCGTGCTCAGCAACGAGGAGCGCGTGCTCGTCGGTACGATGTACCGACAGGTCTCGCCGTACGAGGCGACGCGCGTCGGCGCGGCAATGGTCGCGCGCAACATCGCGCGCCATCTCGACACGACATTCGCCGACCGGCCGCGCAACTGGCGGCCGCTGATCTACTGCTGGCGCGGCGGCAAGCGCTCGGGTTCGATGACGACCTGGTTCAACCTGATCGGCTGGAAGGCGCGCCAGCTCGACGGGGGCTACAAGGCGTACCGCCAGTCGGTGTGCGCGACGCTCGACTCGCTGCCGACGCGCTTTCGCTACATCGCGCTCGTCGGCCATACGGGCTGCGGCAAGACGCGCCTGCTGAACGCGCTGCGCGACGTTGGCGCGCAGACGCTCGATCTCGAGGCGCTCGCATGCCATCGCGGCTCGCTGCTCGGCGCGCTGCCGGGCAAGCCGCAGCCGGCGCAGAAGGGGTTCGATTCGGGGCTCGTCGAAACACTCGGTCGTTTTGACCCCGAATGGCCGGTGTTCGTCGAGTCGGAAAGCCGCCGGATCGGGCTCGTGCAGTTGCCGATTGCGTTGATCGAAGCATTTCACGCGGGGCCGTGGGTGCATGTCGACGCGGCGCACGACGAGCGCATCGCATTCCTTCTCGACGATTACGCACACCTGTTCGACGAACCGGATGCGTTCAAGGCGCAGCTCCATCGGCTGATCGGCCTGCATAGCCGTGAACAGGTGACGCACTGGAAGGCGCTGATCGATGCGGACGCACGGGCCGAACTGTTCACCGAACTGATCGACAAGCATTACGATCCCGCCTATGCGCGCACCTATCGCGCGACTTACAACAAGCCGAACCTGGCGCTGACGTTCAAATTCCGGCCCAATGCCGCCGATGGGCGCGACCAGGCGCGTGCGCTGCTGGCCGAACTCGCGCAAGCCGGGTTGCCCGCATCGGCCGCGCTTGCCGCGGGCGCGACATCCGAAACCGACCAAGACCAATCGACGACCATACGATGACAACCACACGCACCCAACCCAGTCCGGCCCTCGGCTGGATGACCTTCCTGCTGATCGCGGTCGCGGGCCTGTTCTACGTGAAATGGTTCCCGTACTACAACAAGGCGTTCGTGGCCGCCGAGCATCATTCGATCGGCCAGTCGATCCTGATGGGCACGTCGGCGTCCGCGCCCGAGCCGTCGCTGAAGGCCGCGCTCGACTACGCGTGGGCATACGGCAAGGCGATCTGGCAGGCGATGGTGCTGGGCCTGCTGCTCGGTTCGGCGGTGCAGGCGCTGCTGCCGGCACACTGGGTTGCGCGCGTGCTCGGCCGCACCGGCTTCGGCAGTGTCGCCGCGGGCGGCTTGCTGTCGCTGCCCGGCATGATGTGCACGTGCTGTGCGGCGCCGGTCGTCGCGGGGCTGCGTGCGCGCCATGCATCGCCGGGCGGCGCGGTCGCGTTCTGGCTCGGCAACACGGTGCTGAACCCGGCGGCGCTGGTCTTCATGGGCTTCGTGCTCGGCTGGCACTGGAGTGCGCTGCGCCTCGTGCTCGGCATCGCGATGGTGTTCGGGATCGGCTATCTGCTGAACCGCATTGCACGTCCGGAAGACCGCAGCATCGACGATGCACAGCTCGCCGCGCTGGCGGCCGAGCAGGCTGCGGCCGGCAACCCGTTCGTTCGCTGGATGAAGCTGCTTGCGCGCATGGCCGCGCGGCTCGTGCCCGAATACATCGTGCTCGTGCTGCTGCTCGGCGCCGCGCGCGCGTGGCTGTTCCCGCATATCGGCCCGGACATCGGCAATCATCTCGGCTGGATCATTGCATTCGCGGTTGCGGGCATGCTGTTCGTGATCCCGACGGCCGGCGAGGTGCCGATCATCCAGGCGATGCTGTCGCTCGGCATGGGCGTCGGCCCGGCCGCCGCGCTGCTGATGACGCTGCCGCCGATCAGCGTGCCGTCGCTCGCGATGCTCGCGCGCTCGTTCAAGCCCTACATGCTGGCCATCGTCGCGATCCTCGTCGTCGTATTCGGGATCGCGAGCGGCCTGCTCGCGGTCGCGCTCGGGTTCTGACGCGAGCGAGCGGTGCGCTCGACGGGCGCAATCGTCATATTCATCCGGCGCCGCCGTTTCACGCGTGCGGCGCCATTTACAAGAAGCAAACAGGAAAACGCATGACCCAACCGAAGATCCATCCTCGACTCGAAAAGGCGCTGACGCGCGGCGATCTCGCGATCCGCCAGGCCAATTCCGCGCGGGCGACTGCCGTGCTGCACGCACTCGGCACGATGATCATCGAGGCCTCCGCAACGATCGGCGTCGACGCCAGCATCGACATTCCGCAGGGCGACCGCATTTACGATCCGGTCAACGGGCTGTGGCCGCAGAAGCTGCTGGTGTCGTTCGACGGCCCGGTGGCCGAAGCCGACAAGGAAGAGCTGCGCTCGGTCTATCTGGTTGCCGACGATCCGGGCACGCAGTTCCGCGTCGAATGGCATCGCGCGGACGGCAAGCTCGGCCGCCAGGAAGGTGGCCCGCTCGCGACCGTCGCGTTCCTGACCGACGTCGAGATTCCGTGGAGCGACGACGACGAATAACGTCGTCGCAGGAAGCCGGCGCACGTGCGCCGGCCGTCAGCGCATCATCCGCCGTCGGAACAGCCACGCGGACAGCAGGAATCCGCCGACCGCGTAACCGGCGAGTACCGCGACATGCAGTGCGACGTCGGTCGCCGGCCGGCCGAGCATCGCGGGCCGGATCAGCTCGACGGCATTCGCGAGCGGCAGCGCCTGCGCCGCATGCTGCGCGATCGGCGGCAACTGCGTGGTCGGGAAGAACACGCCCGACAGCAGCAGCATCGGCGTCAGCACGAGCGTCTGAAAAAACATGAAGAAATCGTAGGACGGCGCGAGCGCCGTGACGATCATCGCGATGCTGGCAAACGCGAGGCCGGCGAGCGCGATCACGGGCAGCGCCGCGAGCATCGACGGAAACTGCGCATAGCCGAGCGCCCCCGCGACGAGCATGATCGCGGCCCCCGACAGCATCGCCTTGCTGGCTCCCCAGACAATTTCCCCGAGCACGATGTCGCCGAGCGCGAGCGGCGTATGCATGATCGCTTCCCACGTGCGCTGCACGTGCATGCGCGAGAACCCCGAATACATCGACTCGAAGCTCGCGGACATCATCACGCTCGACCCGACCGTGCCGGCCGCGAGGAACGCGATATACGACACGCCGTCGACATGGCCGAGCATCAGCCCGAGCCCGAATCCCAGCCCGAACAGATAAATCATCGGATCGGCAAGATTGCCGAACATCGACGCGAGCGCGAGCTTGCGCCAGACGAGATAGTTGCGCCGCCAGACGGCGATCCAGTTGGTCGCGTTCGCGGGCATCGCGATCGCGAAGCGCGACACGCGCGGTGGTGCCGACGGTGCGGCGGTCGAATAGTTGCGGACATCCATGATCGATCAGTCCTGCATTTCGCGGCCCGTGAGCCGCAGGAACACATCTTCAAGATTGGCCGGGCGATGCAGATAGCGCAACCCCGTGCGACCCTTGAGTCGCGCACTGAGCGGTTCCGGATCGCTCACGTAGCAGAACAGCGTCTCGCCGCTGATCTCGGTGCGCTTCGCGAACGCCGACAGCTCGTCACGCAGCGTGGCCGGATCGGGCCCGTAGATCTCGATCACGTCGCAGCCGATTTCCGATTCGATCAGCGCGTGCGGCGCGCCTTCGGCGATCTTGCGGCCTTCCTCGATCACGCACAGGCGGTCGCACAGGCGCTCGGCTTCTTCCATGAAGTGCGTGGTGATCAGGATCGTCTTGCCGCGGGCGAGCAGCGAGCGCAGCCGCTCCCACATGAGGTGACGCGCCTGCGGGTCGAGGCCCGTCGTCGGCTCGTCGAGCACCAGCACATCGGGATCGTTGACGAGCGCGCGGGCGAGCGTCAGGCGGCGCTTCATGCCGCCCGACAGCTCGCCGACCTTCGCATCGGCCTTGTTCTCGAGCTTCGCGAATTCGAGCAGCGGTTTCACGAGCGCGTGCGCGGCCTGCGCCGACATGCCGAAGTAGCGGCTGAAGACGAGCAGGTTCTCGCGCACGGTGAAGTCGGGGTCGAGATTGTCGAATTGCGGGACGACGCCGACGCGCTGGCGCGCATGCCGTGCACGCGATGGAACCGGTTCGCCGCAGAGCGAAATGGTGCCTGCATCGGGATGCGTGAGGCCGAGCAGCATTTTCAGCGTGGTGGTCTTGCCGGCGCCGTTCGGCCCGAGCAGGCCGTAGCATTCGCCGGCCTGGACGGTGAAGGACAGGCCGTTGACGACGAGCTTGTCGCCATAGCGCTTTTCGACGTTCCGGAAATCGATCGGTGCAACGGACATGGGCATGTTGTCGTTGTAGGCGGGCGCGGAAGCGTTCCGCTGTTGCCGGATGCGTGGCCGGTTGACGAACCGATCGGACGACTGCGTGTCACACGGGCATGACCGAAGCGCACGACGCCGGCGCCTGATGGCCCGCTGGAGTACGAACGAGCCATTCTAGTGCATCGACTGCGTCTCTTCAGGGCATGCCTGCACGGTGCGATGCCTGTACGCACCGATCGTGCACTGCATCATCGCGCACGAGCCGAGCGGGGCGAATCAGCGTTTTCCATCCCTTGCGTCCTGAATTGCGGCGCACCATGATGAATGCGTAGGCTCGTTGTTGCGATAGGGAGGTTTCATGGCTAGCTACAACAAGATTTTGCTGTGTTACGACGGCACGCTCGAAGGACGCAAGGCACTGCGTTGCGGCGCCAATCTCGCGATGGACCTGAAGGCCGAGACGCATTTGCTGTCGGTAGTCGACATGCGCTCGAGCATTGCGCAGAGCGCGGGTTTGCTGACCGACGTCGCGTGCGGCCGGTTCGAGGAAACCGCGCGTGAAATCCTGCAGGAAGGGGTGAACTGGCTGCGCGAGCGCGGCGTGCAGGCCGAGGGCCATTTCGCGTTCGGCTATCCGATCGACGAAATCGCGAATCTCGCGACGGAGCTGAAGGCCGACCTCGTCGTCGTCGGCCATCGGTGCCGTAGCGGGTTGTCCAGATGGTGGATGGGGTCGGGCAACACGCAACTGCTCGATCGCGTGAACTGCAGCATTCTGGTGGCGTGTTCGTCGGCGCAGGAGCAGAAGGAAGAAATCGCGCGGGAGCGTGAAGCGGCCACGGCGAACGGCAAATGATCCAATGATTCGACGACTGCCTGACCGGCGAATCGCGCCGGCCGGGCATCGTGCCACGTCCGTGGGGCGGGCGCTGACCGCGGCCACCGAGGACCGGTCAAGCGTGCAGGTCGATCGCGGACAACTTCCACGAGAACAGGCCGGAGCGGTGGAATATCGCCGCATAGCGCGTGCCGTCGGCACTGCGCTGGTAAGTCACCACGAATTCATCGATGTTCCGGTAACTGGCGCTGGTTTGCTGCTGGCGAGGCGCATGCGCTGCATCGGCCGGGCTGGCCGGTGCAGCAGCGGCGGGTGGTGGCGATGACGCGGGCGTAGCGGCCGCGTTGTTACCCGGAGCGGCTGCGCTTGCCGGAGGAGCCGGATTGGCCGCCGGTGCTGCCGGTGCATTGCCGCCCGGCGGCAGATTCGACCATTCAGGTGGACGCTCGCCTGGATTGCCACGCGGCGGCAATCCGCTCATCAGCGCGGCTACGCCTTCCGGGGTCGCGTATGCATCGACCAGCGGGCCGATCAGTGCAGATCCGATCAGCGCACCGATCACCGCGAACGGATTGTTCTTCTTCACCGCGTCGATCCGGCGCATCAATTCCTCCGTGACCTGTTGCTTCAGGCTGATGCGGAGCGACGGGAAATCGACATATTCACTGATGGCCTGCGCATCGCGCGCATCGATTGCCGATTTCAGGCGACCGAGCGCGACGTACGGCGACGCGTAGGCATAGCCGATCGCCACAATGATGGCGACGGCCAGCACGACGATCAGCAGGGGTTTGAGCCGCCACGTGCGGCCCGAGGATCCGGTCACGTTGCCTCCGGTGCGGGGATGTTCCGCAATCAGAGACCGCCTGGCGTGGCCGATCGTTCCTCTGCGATGCAGCGATCGATCATCCGGCACACGGCATCGATCGTGCCGACCATGATCAGGCGCGACCGGCCGTGATAGACGCGCACCGGCGCGCGACGTGCAGGTTCGGCGTGATTCAGGCCGGCGTTCAGCGATACCCGCGCGAAAGCGGGTAGCGCCGACGGCAGCAGGGACGCCTGCCGTTCGACTGCGACTTCTTCTTGCACTGGCGCCGCCGCGGACAGCGGTGCGCAGGGCGTGCGGCCGCGCAGGTGACGCAGGCGGCCGAATTGACGGAAAGGCAGCAGACGGGCAAGGCGTTCCATGTTGTTCTCCTGATCGAGACGGAATGTCAGAGTTCGCCCGAGCGGATCAGCCCGACGGCGATGCCTTCCAGCGCGAATTCCGCGCTGCCGGCCTTGACGAAGATGTTTTCGTAATCGGGGTTCTCCGCGATCAGCTCGAGACCGCCAGGCCGGCGCATCAGGCGCTTGACCGTGACGTCGTCGCCGAGACGCGCGACGATGATCTGGCCGTCCTTCGCTTCCGTGCGCTTCTGCACGGCGAGGAGGTCGCCGTCGAGGATGCCGGCGTCGCGCATCGACAGGCCGCGCACTTTCAGCAGGTAGTCGGGCTTGCTGGAGAACAGCGCGGGATCGCACGCGTAATGCTGCGAGATGTGCTCCTGCGCCAGGATCGGGCTACCGGCCGCGACGCGGCCGACGAGCGGCAGCGACAACTGCATCAGGCCGGCGTGCGGCAGCGTGAACTGGTGCGGGGCATCGTCGATGCCGAGCAGGCGGATGCCGCGCGACGCGCCGGCGGCCAGCTCGATGACACCCTTGCGCGCCAGCGCGCGCAGGTGCTCCTCGGCGGCATTCGGCGAGCTGAAGCCCAGTTCGGCCGCGATCTCGGCACGGGTGGGCGGGAATCCGGAGCGCTCGATCGCGCGACGGATCAAGTCGAACACTTGCTGCTGACGGGCGGTGAGTTTGGTCATGGCTCAACTGTATGGATAGACAGTGAGCTGTATTTTTATACAGTAGTCCGCGAATTTCAAGTGTTACGTGAGGTTCGACGCGATCGCGCCGGTTCCGGCGCGATTTGGCGACGTCCGGACGCCGGTTTATCTGCCGCAACCGTCCATTCCGTCTGCGTTAGCACTTTTGAGTATTAAAAAATAAGGAACGATTATTTTTAATCATGTAACCCGTTCGTTAGACTGGCCCGACATCGCAATACCGACAACACTGGAGAACCAAGGATGGGCAAGCGCAACACGGGGCTGGTGGGCGGAGTGGGCCGCCTGATCGCAACACTCGCGCTGGGCGCGGCGGCGGCGCTGAGCGTCGCGACGCACGCACAGGCCGATACGACCTTCCTGAACGTGTCGTACGACCCGACGCGCGAGTTGTATCAGGACTTCAACCAGGCGTTCGGCAAGGAGTGGAAGGCGAAGACGGGCGAGACCGTCAACTTCAAGCAGTCGCACGGCGGTTCGGGCGCGCAGGCGCGCTCGGTGCTCGACGGCCTGCAGGCCGACGTCGTCACGCTGGCGCTCGCGTACGACATCGATGCGCTCGCGAACAAGGGGCTCGTCAACAAGGACTGGCAGAAGCGCCTGCCCGACAACGCGTCGCCGTACACGTCGACGATCGTGTTCCTGGTGCGCAAGGGCAATCCGAAGGGGATCAAGGACTGGGACGACCTGACCAAGCCGGGCATCTCGATCGTCACGCCGAACCCGAAGACGTCGGGCGGCGCGCGCTGGAACTACCTGGCCGCGTGGGCGTACGCGCTGCACAAGCCGGGCGGCAACGAGCAGACGGCGAAGGAATTCGTCACGAAGCTCTACAAGAACGCAGGCGTGCTCGATTCGGGCGCGCGAGGCGCAACCACGAGTTTCGTGCAGCGCGGGATCGGCGACGTGCTGATCGCATGGGAAAACGAGGCATTCCTGTCGGTCAAGGAATTCGGCACCGACAAGTTCGAGATCGTCGTGCCGTCGGTGAGCATCCTGGCCGAGCCGCCCGTCGCGGTGGTCGACAAGGTGGTCGACAAGAAGGGCACGCGCAAGCTGGCCGAGGCGTACCTGAACTTCCTGTACAGCCCGCAGGGCCAGGAGATCGCGGCACGCAACTACTACCGTCCGCGTTCGAAGAACGTGCCGGCGGAACTGACGAAGCAGTTCCCGAAGCTGAAGCTGTACACGGTCGACGATACCTTCGGCGGCTGGACGAATGCGCAGAAGACGCATTTCGCGGATGGCGGCGTGTTCGATTCGATCTACAAGCCGCAGTAACGCCATAACGACAAGCGGTGCGCCACGACAGCGCGCCGCGTCCCCGACGGCTCGCCGGCGCGATTCACTGCGCCGGCGTTTGCGTCGGACCCGTGAGCAGCATCGACCCAGCAAGAGCATCCGATGACGACGTACACCTTTCGCAAGCCGAGCGCGCTGCCCGGTTTCGGCGTAACACTCGGCATCACGGTGGCCTATTTGAGCCTCGTGGTGCTGATCCCGCTCGCCGCCACGTTCCTGAAGACCGCGACGCTGTCGTGGGACCAGTTCGTCACCGCCGTCACGTCGCCGCGCGTGCTCGCGTCGTATCGGCTGACGTTCTCGGCCGCGCTCGGCGGCGCGCTGATCAACGCCGTGTTCGGCTTTCTCGTCGCATGGGTTCTGGTGCGCTACACGTTCCCGTTCAAGCGCCTCGTCGATGCGGTCGTCGACCTGCCGTTTGCACTTCCGACGTCGGTCGCCGGCATTTCGCTCGCGGCCGTTTACGCGACCAACGGCTGGGTCGGCCAGTATCTCGCGCCGCTCGGCATCAAGATCGCGTTCACGCCGGCCGGTGTGCTGGTCGCGCTGACCTTCATCGGGCTGCCGTTCGTCGTGCGCACGGTGCAGCCGGTGCTCGAGGATTTCGAGCGCGAGCAGGAAGAGGCTGCCGCGTGCCTCGGCGCGTCGCGCTGGCTGACGTTCCGCCGCGTCGTGCTGCCGGCCGTGCTGCCGGCGCTGCTCACCGGTTTCGCGCTCGCGTTCGCGCGCGCGCTCGGCGAATACGGCTCGGTGATCTTCATCGCCGGCAACGTGCCGATGAAATCCGAGATCACGTCGCTGCTGATCATCACCAAGCTCGAGCAATACGACTACGCGGGCGCGACCGCGCTGGCGGTCGTGATGCTGGTCGTGTCGTTCCTGATGCTGCTGCTGATCAACACGCTGCAATGGTATCTGCAGCGTCGTACGAGCAAGGGCGCGAGCGGTCCGGCGCCCGCCACCGGCACTGCTGTCGCAGCAGGAGGCCAGCAATGAGCCAGGAGGCCACCGTCGTGCTGAAAACCCCGTCGCCTGCCGCGCGTGCCACGAAGCGGCTCGACCCCGTCAGCGAGTCGCGCGTCGTGCGCTGGCTGCTCACGGGCATCGCGCTGGCGTTCCTCGCGTTTTTCCTCGTCGTGCCGCTCGCCGCGGTGTTCGTCGAGGCGCTGCGCAAGGGCGTTGGCTTCTATTTCGAATCGCTGGCCGATCCCGACGCGTGGTCGGCGATCAAGCTGACACTGACCGTCGCCGTGATCGCGGTGCCGCTGAATCTCGTGTTCGGCGTGTGCGCATCGTGGGCGATCGCGAAGTTCGAATTCCGCGGCAAGGCGCTGCTGACGACGCTGATCGACCTGCCGTTCTCGGTGTCGCCGGTGATCTCGGGCCTCGTGTACGTGCTGCTGTTCGGCGCGCAGGGCTGGTTCGGGCCGTGGCTGCAGGATCACGACGTGCAGATCATCTTCGCGGTGCCGGGCATCGTGCTCGCGACGATCTTCGTCACGTTTCCGTTCGTCGCGCGCGAGCTGATTCCGCTGATGCAGGCGCAAGGCACCGACGAGGAAGAAGCCGCGCGCGTGCTCGGCGCGTCGGGCTGGCAGATCTTCCGCCGCGTGACGCTGCCGAACGTGAGATGGGGCCTGCTGTACGGCGTGATCCTCTGCAATGCGCGCGCGATGGGCGAGTTCGGCGCGGTGTCGGTCGTGTCCGGCCACATCCGCGGCGTGACCGACACGATGCCGCTGCACGTGGAGATCCTGTACAACGAATACAACTTCGCGGCGGCGTTCGCGGTGGCGTCGGTGCTGGCGCTGCTCGCGCTCGTCACGCTCGCGCTGAAGCTGATCGCCGAGCGTCATCTTGCGGCCGAACTGGCCGACGTGCACGACGCCGTTCCCGCACATGCCGGCCCCGCCGGCGCCGTTTCGTCGAAATCGTAAAGAGGCAACCAGAATGGGTATCACCGTCCGTAACCTTCAGAAGCGCTTCGGCGATTTCACGGCGCTCGACAACGTATCGCTCGACTTTCCGCCCGGCGAGCTGGTCGCGCTGCTCGGGCCGTCAGGCTGCGGCAAGACCACGCTGCTGCGCGTGATCGCGGGCCTCGAGCACGCGGACGCCGGCCAGGTCGTGCTGCAGGGGCTCGACGTCGCATCGGTCGGCGCACGCGACCGCCAGGTCGGTTTCGTGTTCCAGCACTACGCGCTGTTCCGCCACATGACGGTGTTCGAGAACGTCGCGTTCGGGCTGCGCGTGAAGCCGCGCCGCGAGCGGCCGTCGGAAGCCGCGATCCGCGAGAAGGTGCACGAATTGCTGAAGCTCGTGCAGCTCGACTGGCTCGCGCAGCGCTACCCGTCCGAGCTGTCGGGCGGGCAGCGCCAGCGCATCGCGCTCGCCCGCGCGCTCGCGGTCGAGCCGAAGGTACTGCTGCTCGACGAGCCGTTCGGCGCGCTCGACGCGAAGGTCCGCAAGGAGCTGCGCGGCTGGCTGCGTCGCCTGCACGACGACCTGCACATCTCGACGATCTTTGTCACGCACGACCAGGAAGAGGCGCTCGAAGTGGCCGATCGCATCGTCGTGCTGAACCGCGGCCACGTCGAGCAGGTCGGCAGCCCGCAGGACGTCTACGATCATCCGCAGAGCGCGTTCGTCTACGAGTTCCTCGGCGCGGCCAACCGGCTGCCGGGCACCGTCGCCGGGCGTGGCTTCGTCGCCGAGGGGGCGGCCGCGCCGATCGAGGTCGACGCCGATTTCGCAGGCCCTGCGAACGCCTATGTGCGGCCGCACGACCTGCAGCTGTGGCCGGTCGGCGAAGAAGGGCATCGCGACGGCATCGCGGTGGACGTGCGCCGCGTGATCCCGCTCGGCGGCTCGGTGCGCGTGGAGCTCGAGGCGCGTGCAGGCGGCGCGCTCGAGGCGGAACTCGATCGCGATGCGTGGCGTGCACTGTCGCTGCAGGTCGGCGACGGTGCGACCGCCGTGCCGCGCGCCGTGCGGGTGTTTCCCGCGCGTTGACGCCAGAATGCAGGGCAGGGGGCGGAAAGTGCTCCGATTCGATAATCAAACAACGACAGCCTAAGAGGCATACCCATGAATTTTCAGCAATTGCGGTTCGTGCGCGAAGCGGTGCGCCAGAACATGAACCTGACCGAAGTCGCGAACGTGCTGTACACGTCGCAGTCGGGCGTGTCGAAGCAGATCAAGGATCTCGAGGATGAATTGGGCGTCGACATCTTCATCCGGCGCGGCAAGCGGCTGACGGGGCTCACGGAGCCCGGCAAGGCGGTGCACCAGCTGATCGAGCGGATGCTGCTCGACGCCGAGAACCTGCGCCGCGTCGCGCGCCAGTTCGCCGACCAGGACAGCGGCCACCTCGTCGTCGCGACGACGCACACGCAGGCGCGCTACGCGCTGCCGAAGGTGATCCGCCAGTTCACCGACGTGTTCCCGAAGGTGCATCTCGCGCTGCGCCAGGGCAGCCCGCAGCAGATCGCGCAGATGATCCTGAACGGCGAGGCCGATCTCGGCATCTCGACCGAGGCGCTCGACCGCTATCCGGACATCGTCACGTTCCCGTGCTATTCGTGGCACCACACGGTCGTCGTGCCGAAGGGCCACCCGCTCGTCGGCCGCGAGAACCTGACGCTCGAGGAAATCGCCGAGTACCCGATCATCACGTACGACCAGGATTTCACCGGCCGCTCGCACATCGACCAGGCGTTCACGCAGGCGGGCGCCGTGCCCGACGTCGTGCTGACGGCGATCGACGCGGACGTGATCAAGACGTATGTCGAACTCGGGATGGGGATCGGCGTCGTCGCGGCGATGGCCTACGATCCGCAGCGCGACACGGGGCTCGTCGCGCTCGATACGCAGCATCTGTTCGAGGCGAGCACGACGCGGGTCGGGCTGCGCAAGGGTGCGTTCCTGCGCGCGTATGCGTACCGGCTGATCGAGATGTTCGCGCCGCACCTGAACGAAGCGGAAATCGCGGGGCTGTTGCGCGAAGCCGTTTGACGACAGTGCGTCGTGCGCCATCCGCGCCATCGCGGCGGATGGCGCGACGTACCGGCGCGGATTCTCATGTATTGGGCAGCGGCAGGCGACCTGCCGCTGCCTGGGTGGTTCGACTCACCGAATCACCGGCCGCCATCGCGGTTTCCCCCTCCGATTCTTCGCCGCACGTGGCGAACGACCCGTATTCGCTTGCCAGCACAACGACATGAACAATGAACGAGAGCGGGCACGTATACGCCTCGTTTCGGTTCAGGCCATCTGCCATATCGAGCGATCCATTGGCCGGCAAATGTGATTCAATGCGGATTGCCGGTCCCGACACGCTCGGAGACATATCGCGCAGCACGCAACACGCGTGACGACGAGGTAAACAATGAATCTGAAATGGCTTCTCTTTTCCTTCGAAGGTCGGATCGGGCGCCTGCCGTGGTGGATCTACGCGCTGGTTTCCACCGTGCTCAGCGCGATTTTCGATGCGGGTTCCCGCGGCGCGCCGGAAGACGATCTGCCGCTGCTTGCGATGCTGGCGCTCGTCGTCATCGCGGTCGTCGCCGTGTGGTCGTCGATTGCGGTCGGGGTGAAGCGGCTGCACGACATCGACAAGTCGGGATGGTGGATGCTGTTGCTGTTCGTGCCGATCGTCGGCGCGCTCGCGTTGTTCGTGATGAACGGCTTCATCGCCGGCACGCCGCATGCGAACCGCTTCGGCGAGCCGCCGTCGGCCGATGAAGACGCACCTGCGCCGCGGGACCCAGCGTGACACGCGCTCCGAATAAACCCTTAAATATTGATCAGACAGGTTGCGCACCGACGCGAATCGGTACAGCATAGCCCTCACTCCGCCGGCGTCCCGCCGGCGGCGGCGCGTAAACGACAGCGCGCCAGGCAGTCGGCCGTCTGCCTCGCTTCCATTCCGTGGTACCGACAGCAGCATCGATGGCCATTGCCCGGGTAGTGTGGCGCAAACGTTTGCTCACATTAAAACAACAGTCAAATAAAAGTCCGGCCCGTTGGGCCAGTCGCCAGGAGATGAGTATGAATGTCCTCTTTCGCCGTCGCTTCCTGACCGCCGCGCTCGCCGCCGTCGCGGTTGCCGCCGCACCGGCCGTCCACGCGCAATCTGCAGCCAAGCCGAAGGTCGCGCTCGTGATGAAATCGCTCGCCAACGAGTTCTTCCTGACGATGGAAACGGGCGCGAAGGAATACCAGAAACACAACGCAGGCCAGTTCGACCTGATCACCAACGGCATCAAGGACGAGACCGACACCGCGAACCAGATCCGCATCGTCGAGCAGATGATCGTGTCGAAGGTCGACGCGATCGTGCTCGCGCCGGCCGATTCGAAGGCGCTCGTGCCGGTCGTGAAGAAGGCGGTCGACGCGGGCGTCATCGTCGTGAACATCGACAACCGGCTCGATCCCGACGTGCTGAAGTCGAAGAACCTGAACGTGCCGTTCGTCGGCCCGGACAACCGCAAGGGCGCGCGCAAGATCGGCGATTACCTCGCGAAGCGGCTGAAGGCGGGCGACCAGGTCGGCATCCTCGAAGGCGTGTCGACGACGACGAACGCGCAGCAGCGCACGGCCGGCTTCCAGGACGCGATGAAGGCGGGCGGGATGAAGGTCGTGTCGGTGCAGTCCGGCGAATGGGAGATCGACAAGGGCAATGCGGTCGCCGCCGCGATGCTCAACGAATACCCGAACCTGAAGGCGCTGCTGTGCGGCAACGACAACATGGCGATCGGCGCCGTGTCGGCCGTGCGCGCGGCCGGCAAGCAGGGCAAGGTGCTCGTGGTCGGCTACGACAACATCAACGCGATCAAGCCGATGCTGAAGGACGGCCGCGTGCTCGCGACCGCCGATCAGTACGCGGCGAAGCAGGCCGTGTTCGGTATCGACACGGCGCTCAAGGCGATTGCGGAGCATCGCAAGCAGGCCGACATGTCGGGCGTGGTCGAGACGCCGGTGGATCTCGTGACGAAGTGACGCGGCCCCGATGCGGCCGCCGCCCTCAAGAATCGGGCGCGGCGGCCGTTATCCGGGGTGAGCGCGATCACGGCCACTGCATGCACATGCACTTGTGAGCGTCACACCCGCGCGCCGTGTGCGCGCGGCCGCAACCAGGATCGCGATGGACCCGACTTCCCAACCCTCCCGCGCAGCCGCTCCCGTGCTGTCCGTCTCCGGCATCGGCAAGACCTATGCCGAACCCGTGCTCGCCGACGTCACGCTGACGCTTGACGCGGGTCACGCGCTTGCGTTGACGGGCGAGAACGGCGCAGGCAAGAGCACGCTGTCGAAGATCATCGGTGGGCTCGTCGAGCCGACCGCCGGTACGATGCAGCTCGGCGGCCAGCCGTATGCGCCAGCGAGCCGCACGCAGGCCGAGGCGCTCGGCGTGCGCATGGTGATGCAGGAGCTGAACCTGCTGCCGACACTGACGGTCGCCGAAAACCTGTTCCTGAACCGCCTGCCGCGGCGCTTCGGGATCATCGATCGCGCGCGGCTGCGCGACGATGCGCGGGCCGCGATGGCGCAGGTCGGGCTCGATACGGTCGATCCCGATACGCCGGTCGGCGCGCTCGGCATCGGCCACCAGCAGATGGTCGAGATCGCGCGCAACCTGATCGGCGACTGCCGCGTGCTGATTCTCGACGAACCGACCGCGATGCTGACCGCGCGTGAAGTCGAGCTGCTGTTCGAGCAGATCGACCGGCTGAAGGCGCGCGGCGTTGCGATCGTCTACATCTCGCACCGGCTCGAGGAGCTCGCGCGGGTCGCCGAGCGCGTCGCGGTGCTGCGCGACGGCCGCCTCGTTCACGCGGGCGACATGGCGGCGACGACATCTGACGGGCTCGTCACGCTGATGGTCGGGCGCGAGATCGGCGAGCACATCGATCTCGGCGAGCGTCATATCGGCGCGCCGCGGCTCGTCGTGTCGGGCCTCAGCCGCGGGACGGCGGTGCGCGACGTGTCGCTCGAGGTGCGCGCGGGCGAGATCTTCGGCATCTCGGGGTTGATCGGCGCGGGACGCACCGAGCTGCTGCGGCTGATCTACGGCGCGGATGCGCCGGACGCGGGAACGATCGCGATCGGCCAGCCGCCGAAGCCGGTGCGGATCGGTTCGCCGGTCGAGGCGGTGAAGCAGGGCATCGCGCTGATCACCGAGGATCGCAAGGGCGAAGGGCTGCTGCTGACGCAGTCGATCACCGCGAACGTGTCGCTCGGCCAGCTCGACCGGCTCGCGCGCGGCGGGATCGTCGACGGCGCGCGCGAAACGGCGCTCGCCGAGCAGCAGATCGACGCGCTGCGGATCCGCTCGCACGGCGCGACGCAGGCGGTCGGCGAGCTGTCGGGCGGTAACCAGCAGAAGGTCGTGATCGGCCGCTGGCTCGCACGCGACATGGGCGTGCTGCTGTTCGACGAGCCGACGCGCGGGATCGACGTCGGCGCGAAGTTCGAGATCTACACTTTGATGGGCGCGCTCGCGCGCGAAGGCCGCGCGCTCGTCGTCGTGTCGAGCGACCTGCGCGAGCTGATGCTGATCTGCGACCGGATCGGCGTGATGTCGGCCGGGCGCATGACCGCCGTGTTCGAGCGCGGCAACTGGACCCAGGATGCGCTGCTGGCCGCGGCGTTCGCCGGCTTCGGCCGCGAGACGCCGCCGGGCGGCGCGCAGCATCCGGACGCGGGGCAGGCGCCGGCCGCCGCTCGCGATACTTCGAATACAGGACGACAGCAATGACCCAGCCTCCCGTAACCCCGACCGACGCAGGCGCGCAGCAGGACGTGACGGGGCGCCGTGCGCGCACGCTGTCCGGCACGCGTCTCGGCCTGTCGAACTACCTCGGGCTCGCCGGTGCGCTCGCCGCGATGATTGCGCTGTTTTCGGTGCTGAGCTCGCATTTCCTGACTTACGATACGTTCAGCACGATCGCGAACCAGATTCCCGATCTCGTCGTGATGTCGGTCGGGATGACCTTCGTGCTGATCATCGCCGGGATCGACCTGTCGGTCGGCTCGGTGCTCGCGCTCGCCGCGTCGATGGTCAGCGTCGCCGCGCTGAAATGGCAGTGGGGGCCGCTGCCGGCCGCACTGATCGGCATCGCGGTCGCGACCGTCACGGGCGCGCTGACGGGTGCGGTCACGGTCGGCTGGCGGATCCCGTCGTTCATCGTGTCGCTCGGCGTGCTGGAGGCCGCGCGCGGCCTCGCGTACCAGCTGACGAATTCGCGCACGGCCTACATCGGCGACGCGTTCGATTTCCTGTCGAACCCGATCGCGCTCGGCATTTCGCCGGCGTTCCTGATCGCGGTCGCGGTGATGATCGCGGCGCAGTTCGTGCTGACGCGTACCGTGTTCGGGCGCTATCTCGTCGGGATCGGCACGAACGAAGAAGCGGTCCGACTTGCAGGGGTTAACCCGAGGCCGTATAAAATTCTCGTATTCGCATTGATGGGCGCCCTCGCAGGGCTGGCGTCGCTGTTCCAGATCTCGCGGCTCGAGGCGGCCGACCCGAATGCGGGCGTCGGTCTCGAACTGCAGGTGATCGCCGCCGTCGTGATCGGCGGCACGAGCCTGATGGGCGGGCGCGGTTCGGTGATCAGCACGTTCTTCGGCGTGTTGATCATCTCCGTGCTGGCCGCGGGGCTGGCGCAGATCGGTGCGAACGAGCCGACGAAACGGATCATCACCGGCGCGGTGATCGTGGTGGCGGTCGTGCTCGATACGTATCGCAGCCGTCGCACCCGCGTGCGGTAGAAATACAGACAGAACAGACCAGAGAGAAACGGGAAATGGCGACGATCAAGGATGTGGCGGCCATGGCGGGCGTGTCGTTTACGACCGTCTCGCACGTGGTGAACAATTCGCGGCCGGTGTCCGCGGACGTGCGTGCGAAGGTCGAGGGCGCAATCCGCGAGCTGAATTACGTGCCGTCGGCCGTGGCACGCTCGCTGAAGGCGCGTGCGACGGCGACCATCGGCCTCGTCGTGCCGAACAGCACGAATCCGTACTTCGCGGAGCTTGCGCGCGGGATCGAGGATCAGTGCGCGGCCAATGGCTATTGCGTGTTCTTCTGCAACTCGGACGACGATCCCGTCAAGCAGCGCAACTACCTGCGCGTGCTGCAGGAAAAGCGCATCGACGGGCTGATCGTCGCGTCGGCGGGCGAGGATGCGGTGCTCGCGCAGACACTCGCGGATATCCACGCGCCGCTCGTCGTCGTCGACCGCAACATCGAGGGGCTCGCGGCCGACCTCGTGCAGATCGATCACGAGCGCGGTGCATACCTGGCGACGCGTCACCTGCTCGAGCTCGGGCACGCTAAGATCGGCTGCATCACGGGGCCGACCGACACGGCGGTCAGCGCCATGCGCGTGCACGGCTTCATCCGCGCGATGGCCGAGCGCGGGGTCGACATCGTGCCGGGCGCGATCGCGGAAAGCGACTTCTCGTGCCTCGGCGGTTATCACGCGGCGTCGCGGCTGTTCGAATCGGTGCGGCCGAGCGCGATCTTCGCGGGCAACGACCTGATGGGCGTCGGCGCGTTGCGCGCGGCGGCCGAGCGCGGCATGCGCGTGCCCGACGACTGCTCGATCATCGGGTTCGACGACATCGAATTCTCCCGTTACACGTATCCGGCTCTGTCGACGGTCGGCCAGTCGGTACGCGCGCTCGGCGAAATGGCCGCGCAGACGCTGATCGAGCGGATCGGCGGCGGCTCGACCGCCGTGCCGAGCCGCCGCCGCGTCGTGTCGCCGCGCCTCGTGCTGCGCGAATCGACGGCGGTTTACCGCGAGCCGCCGGCTTCCGGCGGTCGCGCATGACGGCGCCGGCGGCAGGCACCGGCCGCGTGACGGTGGTCGGCAGCCTCAACATGGATCTCGTGGTGCGCGCACCGCGTCTGCCGCTGCCGGGCGAAACGCTCGCCGGTCACGCGTTCGCGCAGGCGGCGGGCGGCAAGGGCGGCAATCAGGCCGTCGCGGCCGCACGGCTCGGCGCGCAGGTCGCGATGATCGGCTGCGTCGGCGCGGATGCGCACGGCGCGGCCCTGCGCGCGGGGCTCGCAGCCGAGGGGATCGACTGTGCGGGGCTCGCGACGAGCGCGTCGGCGTCGACCGGCGTCGCGCTGATCGTCGTCGACGACGCGAGCCAGAACGCGATCGTGATCGTCGCGGGCGGCAACGGCGAGGTCTCGACCGAGACGGTCGCCCGGCACGAGGCCGCACTGGCGTCGGCCGACGTGCTGATCTGCCAGCTCGAGACGCCGCCGGACGCGGTGTTCGCGGCGCTGTCGGCCGGGCGTCGGCTCGGCCGCACCGTGGTGCTCAATCCGGCCCCGGCCGTCGTACCGCTGCCGGACGGCTGGCTGCCGCTCGTCGATTACCTGATCCCGAACGAGGTCGAGGCGGCCGCGTTGACCGGCCTGCCGGTGCGCGATCCGGCAGAGGCGGAAGCCGCCGCGCGTGTGCTGCAGGCAGGCGGCGCGCGCAACGTGCTGGTTACGCTGGGCGCGCGCGGCGTGCTGGCGCTGACGGCCGATGGCGCGGCGCGGCATTATCCGGCGCCGGCCGTGCAGGCCGTCGACACGACGGCGGCCGGCGATACCTTCATCGGCGGCTTTTCCGCGCGGCTCGCGGCCGGCACGGACGTCGATACGGCCATCCGCTTCGCGCAACGCGCAGCGGCGCTGTCGGTCACGCGAGCGGGCGCGCAGCCGTCGATTCCCACGCTGGCCGAACTGGCCTGACAGGGCCTGATCAATCACCACGGCCGGCTCGTCGCCAACGACGGCCGGCCGCGTCTCCACGACGCTCGCCGGCAGCGGAGAGCCTCCCCGTCGCCTTCCTTCGAGCAGGCGCTGAAAAGTGCATTATTCGTTCAGCAATTTGTAATGAACAGACGAATAATTCGAAAAAATAACGGAAATACCATCAAGTTGTGCGGTGCATGGTCGTAAATGCGTCAGGTGAAGCAATGCTTCGAAGCGACGGGCCTGTCCCGTCCATCACGACGCAACACAGGAAGGATGATGGTGTTCAAGAACCTGACGATTCGTGCGCGCATCGGTCTCACGATGGCGTTTCTGGCGGTGCTCCTGGGTGTGATCGGCGGGCTCGGCTTGTACGGAATGACACGCGCGAACGAGACGACGCGCGATATTTTCACGAACCAGATGCCGAGCGCGGTCGATGTATCGGTGGCCGAGATCTTCGCCGCGCGCGAACGTCTGTCGCTTGACCGGGCGGCGCTTCTGGCCGGCACGCCCGATGCGGCGGACGCCGTTGCGCGAAGCCGCGCGATGCGTACGCAGTCCGACGCATGGTGGCAGAAGTACCTTGCGCTGCCGCGCGGCCCGGAAGAAGACCGGCTCGCCCAGGACGTCGCCGCGAAACGGCTGGCATTGCAGCGCGCGTGCGACGCGTTCGCGAGCGTTGTCGGAGCGAATCAGGTCGACCAGTTCGGCAACGGCGCGAAGCAGCTCCAGGCGAGCTATAGCGACCTGTCGACGGCGAGCGAGGCGCTGCGCAACTTCCAGTTCACCGATGCGCAAGCCGGCTTCGACCACGCGGAATCGACGTACGACACGCTGCGCGTGCTGGCGATCGCCGCGCTGCTGGCCGGCCTTGCCGCCGCGGTCGTGTCGTGGCTGACGCTGAGCCGTGCGATCGGCCGCCCGATCGCCGACGCGCTCGCGCATTTCGACGCCATTGCCGCCGGCGACCTGCGCCGGCCGATCGTCGTGGATCGCCGTGACGAGATGGGCCAGCTTCTCGAGGGTCTCGGCAAGATGCAGCGCGGGCTCGTCGAGACGGTGCGCACCGTGCGCGGCGGCAGCGAGTCGATCGCGACCGCGGCGCGCCAGATCGCGGCCGGCAACATCGACCTGTCGTCGCGCACCGAGGAACAGGCCGCGGCGCTGCAGGAAACCGCGTCGAGCATGGAGCAACTGACCGGCACCGTGAAACAGAACGCGGACAATGCACGCCAGGCGAGCTCGCTGGCCGCGAACGCGTCGGAGATCGCAAACAAGGGCAATATGGTGGTCGGCCAGGTGGTCGGCACGATGGGCGAGATCAACGACAGCTCGGCCAAGATCGCGGACATCATTGCGATCATCGAAGGAATCGCGTTCCAGACCAACATTCTTGCGCTGAACGCCGCAGTCGAAGCGGCACGGGCGGGCGAGGAAGGCCGCGGTTTCGCGGTCGTCGCGGGCGAAGTGCGCAGCCTGGCCCAGCGTTCGTCGACCGCGGCCAAGGAGATCAAGGTGCTGATCGACGCGTCGGTGGAGCGGATCCGGTCGGGCTCCTCGCTGGTCGACGAAGCAGGGCGCACGATGAGCGACGTGATCGGCGCGGTGCAGCGCGTGACCGACATCATGGGCGAAATCGCGGCGGCGTCCGAGGAACAGAGCGGCGGGATCGACCAGGTGGCGCGCGCGGTCGCGCAGATGGACGAGGTCACGCAGCAGAATGCGGCACTCGTCGAGGAAGCCGCGGCCGCCGCGCAATCGCTCGACGAACAGGCCGGACGCCTGCGTGAAACGGCGGCGGTGTTCCAGCTCAATGAAGACACGGCACGCCCGGGCGTCTCGGCTCCGGCTGCCGTGCGTCACGCGCCGCGTGCGGCCGCTGCAACGGTTGCGGCGCCCGTCCAGGCTGCTGCGCGCGATGATCGCGACGCGCCGCCGAAACGTGTATCCGCAGCGGCGCCGGCACGCAAGCCCGTCGCTGCTTCTGCGGCGCCCGCGCAAACGGCCGCTAGCGCTACCGCTGATGATTGGGAAACCTTCTGATTCGCGCGCGCCGCGCATCTATCCCCATTTGGTGACGTACGACGCCCGCGACATGCGGGCGTCGTCGTTTCTGCCTTGGGACATTGTGACAGGCGACGTGCGTGAATGACGATCGCGCCGCGTCGCGTGCATCGCGAGACCTGCATCGACGGGCGCGTGCACAGGGGCAGGTGAAGTTCCCGCATCCGTCGTACGGGTATTTCCGTAAGGGCACTGCGAAAAAAATTTGTAACGGTGCGCACAACGTGTCGTCGAAAACGACCGCTCGAACGTATAGGGATGAAGGGGAGAAGTGACGACGTCGGTTGTGTCCAACACACAAGACGTTCCGTTGTTCGACGAGACGCGGCGGATGCAGTTTCTGCGACTCGGGACGACGATTGTAAAACGACGAAATGTGTTGTCCAAGCGGTGTTGTCGAGAATGACGAACTTCATACGAAGAGTTCGTGAAAAAAAATAAGAAAGGGTTTAGGATGAATTCGAACGCGCTTGCTTCTGCGCAGTCGTACGAAGGCAGGCACGTCTTCAGACTCAGGCGAGGGAGGTAGCATGGATATTTACAGCAGCTTCGCGAACCGCTTCGAAAAAACGCGAGAGGAAGAGCTCTCGCTGGAGGAGTATCTCGCGCTCTGCAAGAACGATCCATCCGCGTACGCGACGGCTGGTGAACGCATGCTGGAAGCAATCGGGGAACCTGAACACATCGATACCCGCAACGACCCGCGCCTGTCGCGGATCTTTGCGAACAAGGTCATCAAGGTCTATCCCGCATTCCGTGAGTTCTACGGAATGGAGGAGGTGATCGAGCAGGTGGTCGCCTACTTCCGACACGCTGCGCAAGGGCTCGAAGAGAAGAAGCAGATCCTCTATCTGCTTGGCCCGGTGGGCGGCGGCAAGTCGTCGATCGCCGAGCGTCTTAAACAACTGATGGAGCGCGTGCCGTTCTATTCGCTGAAGGGTTCGCCCGTCAACGAATCGCCGCTCGGGCTGTTCGACTACGACGAAGACGGTCCGATCCTCGAGGAACAGTACGGCATTCCACGCCGCTACCTGAAGAACATCCTGAGTCCGTGGGCCGTCAAGCGGCTGCACGAATACAACGGCGACATCCGCCAGTTCCGCGTGGTGCGCCGCTATCCGTCGATCCTGCGGCAGGTCGGCATCGCGAAGACGGAGCCGGGTGACGAGAACAACCAGGACATCTCGTCGCTGGTCGGCAAGGTCGACATCCGCAAGCTCGAACAGTACGCGCAGGACGACGCCGATGCGTACAGCTACTCGGGTGGCCTGTGCCTGGCGAACCAGGGGCTGCTCGAGTTCGTCGAAATGTTCAAGGCGCCGATCAAGGTGTTGCACCCGCTGCTCACCGCCACGCAGGAGGGCAACTTCAAGGGTACCGAGGGCTTCGGCGCGATTCCGTTCGACGGGATCATCCTCGCGCACTCGAACGAGTCGGAGTGGAAGGCGTTCCGCAACAACCGCAACAACGAGGCACTGCTCGATCGGATCTTCGTCGTGAAGGTGCCGTACTGCCTGCGCGTATCGGAAGAGACCAAGATCTACGAGAAGCTGATCCGCAACTCGTCGCTGGCCGAGGCCGTCTGCGCGCCGGGCACGCTGAAGATGATGTCGCAGTTCTCGGTGCTGTCGCGCCTGCACGAGCCGGAGAATTCGAGCCTGTTCTCGAAGATGCAGGTGTATGACGGCGAGAACCTCAAGGACACCGATCCGAAGGCGAAGTCGTACCAGGAATACCGCGACTACGCGGGCGTGGACGAAGGGATGACGGGCGTGTCGACACGCTTCGCGTTCAAGATCCTGTCGCGCGTGTTCAACTTCGATTCGAGCGAGGTCGCGGCGAACCCCGTGCACCTGATGTACGTGCTCGAACAGCAGATCGAACGCGAGCAGTTCCCGCCGGAAACCGAGCAGAAGTACCTGTCCTTCGTGAAGGACGTGCTCGCGTCTCGCTACGCGGAATTCATCGGCAAGGAGATCCAGACGGCCTACCTCGAATCGTATTCGGAGTACGGCCAGAACATCTTCGACCGCTACGTCACGTATGCGGACTTCTGGATCCAGGACCAGGAATTCCGCGATCACGACACGGGCGAGAGCTTCGACCGCGCCGCGCTGAACGCGGAGCTGGAGAAGATCGAGAAGCCGGCCGGCATCAGTAATCCGAAGGATTACCGCAACGAGATCGTGAACTTCGTGTTGCGTGCACGGGCGGCGAATGCCGGCAAGAACCCTGTGTGGACGAGCTACGAGAAGTTGCGCGTCGTGATCGAGAAGAAGATGTTCTCGAACACCGAGGAACTGTTGCCGGTGATTTCGTTCAACGCCAAGGGTTCGGCGGAGGAGCAGCGCAAGCATGAGGACTTTGTGAACCGGATGGTCGCGAAGGGCTATACGCCGAAGCAGGTGAGGCTGCTTTGCGACTGGTACCTGCGCGTGCGCAAGTCGTCATGACGCGCGCGGTACCGCGCCCGTACGGCGTCGCCGTACGGGTGTTTTCAGAGACGCCGCCCGCATGACGGGAGACGGCATGTGCGGCGAGCGTCCCGGCATATCGATTTTCGAGCGGGAGACCGGGAGTGCTTCATCAAATCATCGACCGCAGGCTGGCCGGCAAGAACAAGAGTATCGCCAACCGCGAACGCTTTCTGCGTCGCGTCAAGAACTACATTCGTCGTGCCGTGTCCGATGCGGTGCGCGACCGTAGCATCAAGGATATCCAGAGCACGCAAAGCATCACGATTCCGCGCAAGGACATCGCGGAGCCGAATTTTCGGCACGCCCCTGGCGGACGTCGTGAATACGTGCACCCCGGCAACGAGGACTACGTGCGCGGCGACAAGATCCCGCGCCCGCAGGGCGGCTCGGGCGGCGGGGGCAGTCAGGCGAGCAACGAGGGCGAAGGGCAGGACGACTTCGTGTTCGAGTTGTCGCGTGACGAGTTCATGCAGTACTTCTTCGACGATCTCGAACTCCCGCGCCTCGTGAAGACGCACCTGCTGACGGTGCCGAGCTGGAAGAACGTGCGCGCGGGCTGGTCGGCGGAAGGCACGCCGAACAACATCGACGTCGTGCGTTCGCTGCGCAGCGCGCTCGGGCGTCGCATCGCGCTCGGCTCGCCGCTCGTCAACGAGCTGCGCGAACTCGAGGCGCAGCTCGAGGCGATGAAGAGCGATCCGGAAGATCGGCGCGCGGAGATCGCGGTGCTCGAGGCCGAGATCCACCACCTGAAGGGGCGCATCTGGCGGATTCCGTTCATCGATCCGTTCGACTTGCGCTACATCAACCGCGTGAAGCAGCCGCAACCGTCGAGCCAGGCCGTGATGTTCTGCCTGATGGACGTGTCGGGCTCGATGGACGAGCAGCGCAAGGATCTGTCGAAGCGCTTCTTCATCCTGCTTTACCTGTTCCTCAAGCGGAACTACGAGCGCATCGAGGTCGTGTTCATCCGTCACCACACGCGCGCCGAGGAAGTCGACGAAGATACCTTCTTCCATTCGACCGAGAGCGGCGGCACGGTGGTGTCGAGCGCGCTCGAGCTGATGCGCAAGGTGATGAACGAGCGCTACTCGCCGACCGAGTGGAACATCTACGGCGCGCAGGCGTCCGACGGCGACAACTGGACCGACGATTCGCCCAAGTGTCGCAAAATCCTGGAAGAGGATATCCTCACGAAGACGCGTTACTTCGCGTATATCCAGGTCGCGCCGGAAGAGCAGAACCTGTGGCTGGAATACGCGCAACTGGCCTTGTCGCAGCCGCATCTCGCGATGAAAAAAGTGGAATCGGCTGCGGACATCTACCCGGTGTTTCGCGAATTGTTCGAAAAGCAGGTGGAAATGTCATGACGACCCGCCATCTGCACAACGAGTCGCGCGGCTATGCGCCGCGCCCTTCCGGCGACGACACGGCCGGCCCTGCCGCATCGCAGCAACGCGGGCAGGCCGAACCACCGCCGCCGGCCGCCGACTTGCCCGGCTCCGGGCAAAAGGAAGCGCGTATGAACGTTGCCGAACGCAAGCCGCTGCCGTGCCCGTCCGACTGGACGTTCGAACTGCTCGAGGAATACGACACGCACATCTCGCAGGTCGCCGAGCAATACGAGCTCGACATCTATCCGATCCAGCTCGAACTGATCAGCGCCGAGCAGATGATGGACGCGTACGCGTCGGTCGGGATGCCCGTCAACTACCGTCACTGGTCGTTCGGCAAGCATTTCCTGTCGACCGAGAAGAGCTACCGTCGCGGCCAGATGGGGCTCGCGTACGAAATCGTCATCAACTCGAACCCGTGCATCGCGTACCTGATGGAAGAGAACACGATGACGATGCAGGCGCTCGTCATCGCGCACGCGGCGTACGGGCACAACTCGTTCTTCAAGGGCAACTACCTGTTCCGGCTGTGGACCGACGCGCACGCGATCATCGACTATCTCGTGTACGCGAAGAACTACGTTGCGGAATGCGAGGAGCGCTACGGCCTCGATCGCGTCGAGGAACTGCTCGATTCGTGCCATGCGCTGATGAACTACGGCGTCGACCGCTACAAGCGGCCGCAGAAGCCTTCGCTGTCGAAGGAAGCCGCGCTTCGGCGCGAACGCGAGGCGTACCTGCAGTCGCAGGTGAATGAATTGTGGCGCACGCTGCCGGGCAAGAAACCCGAGCTGATGGAAGAGCAGGAAGACCGCTATCCGCCCGAGCCGCAGGAGAACCTACTGTATTTCGCGGAGAAGAATGCGCCGCTGCTCGAACCGTGGGAGCGGGAAGTGATCCGCATCGTGCGCAAGATCGGCCAGTACTTCTACCCGCAGCGGCAGACGCAGGTGATGAACGAAGGCTGGGCGACGTTCTGGCACTACACGCTGCTGAACACGCTGTACAACCAGGGGAAGCTGGAAGACAGCTTCATGATGGAGTTCCTGCACTCGCACAGCAACGTGGTCTACCAGCCGCCCGTCACTAAGCCGTACTACAGCGGGATCAACCCGTATGCGCTCGGCTTCTCGATGATGAGCGACATCCGGCGGATCTGCGAAGCGCCGACGGAAGAAGACTACAAGTGGTTTCCGGAGATCGCGGGCACCCCGTGGCTGCCGGCGATGCACTATGCGATGCGCAACTTCAAGGACGAGAGCTTCATCGCGCAGTATCTGTCGCCGACCCTGATCCGCGACATGCGGCTCTTCTCGGTGCTCGACGACGACATGCGCGATTCGCTCGAGGTGTCGGCGATCCACGACGATTCAGGCTACCAGTACGTGCGGCAGGCGCTGTCGCGGCAGTACGACATCCATCACCGCGAGCCGAACATCCAGGTGTGGGCGGTGAACACGCGCGGCGACCGCAGCCTCACGCTGCGCCACTTCATGACCGACAACCGCCATCTGTCGAACGACAGCGACGAGGTGCTCAAGCACATGGCGCGGCTCTGGCAGTTCGACGTTTTCCTGGAAAGCGTCGACGAGGCCGGTACCGTGCGCAAGCGCTATGAGTGCCGCTATGTGCCGCCGGAGGTGCGGATCTGAACATCGGCAGCGGAGAGTTTGCACCGGACGCCAGCCCGCGGGCTGGCGTTTTCATATGGCGAGCGCGTGACGGGAGAAAAATTTTCTACATCCGGACGAACCCGGAGAGCCCGTTACTTTACATTTCGCTAAAATCCCGTAGCGCCGTGCCCCGGAACCGGTGCCACGCGCGACCGCACGCGGCGGCCTCCGCCGTCTCGCCCAGAAAGCACTAAAAGGAACTGACCCATCCATGGACGTCCAGAGCGACCAAGCTGCGCTGTCCGCGCATGACACCCGGCGGCGCGTGTTCGCCATCGTCGGCGCCTCGTCGGGCAACCTCGTCGAGTGGTTCGACTTCTACATCTACTCGTTCTGCGCGCTGTACTTTGCGCCGGCATTCTTTCCGAGCGGCAACACGACGACGCAGCTGCTGAACACGGCAGGCGTATTCGCGGCCGGCTTCCTGATGCGTCCGATCGGCGGCTGGCTGTTCGGCCGCATCGCCGACCGCCACGGCCGTCGCAACGCGATGATGATCTCGGTGCTGATGATGTGCGGAGGCTCGCTCGTGATCGCGGTGCTGCCGACCTATGCGCAGATCGGCGCGCTCGCGCCGGCGCTGCTGCTGGTCGCGCGGCTGTTCCAGGGGCTGTCGGTGGGCGGCGAATACGGCACGAGCGCGACCTACATGAGCGAGGTGGCGCTGAAGGGCCGCCGCGGCTTCTTCGCGTCGTTCCAGTACGTGACGCTGATCGGCGGCCAGCTGTGCGCGCTGCTCGTACTCGTGATCCTGCAGCAGACGCTGTCGGCCGATGAACTGAAGGCGTGGGGCTGGCGCATTCCGTTCGTGGTCGGCGCGGCGGCCGCGCTGATCTCGCTGTACCTGCGCAAGTCGCTCGACGAGACGTCGACGTCCGAATCGCGCGACAAGAAAAACGCGGGCACGATTCGCGGCGTGTGGCAGCACAAGGGCGCGTTCTTCACGGTGGTCGGCTTCACGGCCGGCGGCTCGCTGATCTTCTACACGTTCACGACGTACATGCAGAAGTACCTCGTGAACACGGCCGGCATGCATGCGAAGACGGCCAGCAACGTGATGACCGTCGCGCTGCTCGTCTACATGCTGATGCAGCCCGTATTCGGCGCGCTGTCCGACAAGATCGGCCGCCGCACGTCGATGATCCTGTTCGGTTCGTTCGCGGTGATCGGCACGGTGCCGCTGATGCATGCACTGAAGGACGTGACGAGCCCGGTGGCCGCATTCGTGCTGATCACCGTTGCGCTCGCGATCGTCAGCTTCTACACGTCGATCAGCGGCCTGATCAAGGCCGAGATGTTCCCGCCGGAAGTGCGCGCGATGGGCGTCGGCCTGTCGTACGCGGTCGCGAACGCGATCTTCGGCGGTTCCGCCGAGTACGTCGCGCTGTGGTTCAAGTCGATCGGCAGCGAGGAAACCTTCTATTGGTACGTGACCGTGCTGTGTGCCATCTCGCTGCTCGTGTCGTGGCGGATGCGCGATCCGAGCAAGGAAGGGTATCTGCGTCACGAGCCGTGATCGGCTGCGCAGTGTGCGCGTTGAGCGCATTTGCCTCATGACGAACGTCCCGCCAGCTGGCGGGACGTTTTTTTTTGCGGCGTGCGATTACGCGGGCGGAGCCGGTGCGTGGGCGGGCGCTGGTTCGGACGCGCTCGACAGGCTGCCTTGCTCGACCAGCCATTCGAACATCCGCTCGACGATCGGCGAGCGCGACGGGCCTTCCATGCGCGACAGCCACCATGTGGTGCCGGGCAGGCGCGGGTAGCCCTCGAGCACGGTCAGCGTGCGCTGGTCGATACCCGCCTGCGCGACGAGGCGCGGCAGGCACGCGATGCCGCGGCCACGCAGCACGGCGTCCAGCACGAGCCGCTGGTCGTCGTAGATCGCATGCATCCGGAAGGCCGACAGCCGCTCGCGAAACACCGTCGCCAGCCGCTCGTCGGTCAGGCTGGCTTCGAGACAGATGACGCCCGCATGCCGCGGGTGCTCGTCGCGCGGCACGCGTCCGAGTTGTTCCGCCAGCGGCGTCGCGCATACCGTCACCCATTCGTCCCGCATGAACGGGATATCCAGCAGGCCGGGCTGCAGCATCGGCCGCGTGCCGATCGTCATGTCGACGTCGATCTCGTCGACGTAGCGTGCGGTTTCGTCGGTCGACAGCAGCGGGCACAGGTCGGGCAGGACCTGCTGCAACTGCTCGAGGCGCGGCTGCAGCCAGCCGTGCAGCAACGGCGCGGGACACACCAGCACGACCAGCCCCGGGTTCAGGTAGGTCGCGATGCGGTCGAGGCCGCCTCGCAACGTGTCCATCGCGCGCTGCACGCTGCGCTGCAGGACCTCGCCGGCGATGGTCAGTTCGACACCGCGGCCGCGCCGGCGGAACAGCGGCTGCCCGAGTTGCGCTTCGAGCTGCTGGATCTGATGGCTGATTGCCGATTGCGACAGGTGCAGCTCGTCGGCCGCGCGCGAGAAATTACCCAATCGGGCCGCGGCTTCAAAGCCGGTCAGCAGCTTCAGGGACGGAACGCGTTGCATCGAGGTATGAGGTGAATTGATTGATTCGGCCAAGAAATATCAATATTCATCAAGTTTAACCTGACGCACAATCGGCCATCAATCACAACGGAGACGGAACGATGGGTCGCTTTGATGCTCGCCAGCGCGGTTACCGGATGCCCGCGGAATGGGAATCGATGGATGCCACGTGGCTCGGATGGCCGGTGCTCCACGATCGCGAGGATCTGTGGGGGAGCCACTACGCGCAGGTATGCCGTGAATTCGCGTTGGTCGCGCGGACGATCGCCCGCTACCAGCGCTGCGTGGTGGCCGCACACTACGGCCAGGCCGATGCCGCGCGCGAGATGGTCGGTGCGAGCGTCGACGTGCTGCCGGTCGCGGCCGAGGACAACTGGCTGCGCGACTGCGGGCCGATCTTCCTCGTGAGCGAACAGCGCGGGCTGGGCGCGGCCGTGTTCCGCTTCAACTGCTGGGGTGAGAAGTACCAGCCGTACGACGGCTGCCAGCAGGCCGGGCAGGACATCGCACGCGCGGCCGGCGCGGAGATCTTCAACTCGCACATGGTGCTGGAGGGCGGCGCGTTCTATGTCGACGGGCAGGGCACGCTGATCACCACCGAGAGCTGCCTGCTGCATCCGAATCGCAATCCGCACCTGAGTCGCGCGGAGATCGAGGCGGAGCTGCGCCGCATGCTGGGCGTCGAGAAGATCATCTGGCTGCCGGGCAATCCCGACGAAGTGGAGACGAACGGGCACGTGGACGGCATCGCGTCGTTCATCGCACCGGGCCGGATGCTTTGCCAGACCGCGCTGCCGGAGCAGGGCGACTATTTTCACGTGATGCGGGAAAACCGCCGCGCGCTGGAGCTTGCGACCGATGCGGCGGGGCGCCGTTTCGAGCTGCTCGACCTGCCGTCGCCGATCGTCACCGAACGCTTCGGCTCCGAGCGCTACTGCGATTGCTATGCGAACTACATCCTGGTGAACGGCGCGGTGATCGTGTCCGCGTTCGGCGTCGAGCAGGATCAGGCGGCGCGCGAGGTATTCGGTCGCGCGTTCCCCGGGCGTAACGTAGAGATGCTGCCGATCCCGACGCTGTCGATCGGCGGCGGCAGCATCCACTGCTCGACGCAGCAGCAGCCGTCCGTCGCGAACTGAGCGACGTTTCGTCAGCGGTTTACGGTTCGACCGAGGAGCAATCGCAATGCCGTCCAAACACATCACCGTCGCCGCCGTCCAGATGGCGTCGGGCAGCTGGAATCTCGAAGACAACATGGCCACCGCGGAGCGCCTGATCCGCGCGGCCGCCGCACAGGGTGCGAATCTCGTGCTGTGCCCGGAGCTGTTCGCGATGCCGTACTTCTGCCTCGACCAGAACGTGCGTCATCTCGAACTCGCGCAGCCGTTCGAAGGCAACGCGCAGATCGCCCGTTTCGCGGCGCTGGCCGGCGAACTCGGGATCGTGCTGCCGATCGGTTTCTTCGAGCGTGCGGGCAATGCCGCGTACAACTCGATCGCCGTGGCCGACGCGGACGGGCGCGTGCTCGGCGTCTATCGCAAGACTCATATCCCGGACGGGCCGGGTTATACGGAGAAGTTCTATTTCACGCCGGGCGACACCGGCTTCAAGGTGTGGGACACGCGTTTCGGCCGGATCGGCATCGGCATCTGCTGGGACCAGTGGTACCCGGAGACGGCGCGCAGCCTCGCGCTGATGGGCGCGGAGATCCTGTGCTTTCCGACCATCATCGGCTCGGAGCCGTTCAGCAGTGCGTTCGATTCGTCCGGCCACTGGCAGCGCACGATGCAGGGCCACGCGGCCGCCAACATGGTGCCGGTGGTGGCGGCGAACCGGATCGGCCGGGAAGTCGGCATCGGCAATGGCAATCCGGAGCAGCAGGGGCTCACTGGCGTGTTCTACGGGTCGAGTTTCATCGCGGATCACACCGGCGAGAAGCGGGCCGAGGCGAACCGCACCGATGAAGCCGTGCTCGTGCACACGTTCGATCTAGACGCGATCCGTGCCAACCGGCAGTCGTGGGGCTTTTTCCGCGATCGCCGCCCGGAGATGTACCGCACGTTGCTGACCAGCGACGGCGTGTCGTCGTGTTATCGGTGAGGGAAGCGCGATGAAACGGAAAGGAGGGTTGCGCTTCGCGGTGCCGGGCCTCGCACTGTGCGTGCTGGCCGGCACGGCTCGCGCCGACGAAGAGAAGGTGCTGAACCTGTACAACTGGAGCAATTACTTCGCGCCGGATACGTTGGCCGGCTTCGAGAAGGAAACCGGCATCAAGGTGCGCTACGACGCGTACGACAGCGACGAGACGCTGCAGTCGAAGCTGCTGACCGGCAACAGCGGCTACGACCTCGTGTGGCCGACCAACGACTTCATGGCCAAGCAGATCCAGGCCGGCGTGTTTCGCAAGCTCGACAGGAACCGGCTGCCGAACCTGAAGTATCTCGATCCGTCGCTGCTGAAGCAGATGGCGCAATCCGATCCGGGCAACCAGTACGGCGTGCCGTACATGTGGGGCACCGTGGGCGTCGGCTACGACCGCGCCAGGGTGCGCGCGATCCTCGGCAAGGACATGCCGGCCGACAGCCTCGACCTGCTGTTCAAGCCGGAGATCGCGGCGCGCGTCTCCGCGAAGTGCGGGCTGGGGCTGCAGGATTCCGCGAGCACCGTACTGCCGCTGGCGTTGCGCTACATCGGCCACGATCCGATGCATCCGTCCGCGCAGGACTATGCGGCCGCGCAGGCGATGCTGATGAAGATCCGGCCGTTCATCCGCGAGTTCGTCAATTCGTCCGATGCCAACGAGCTGATCGACGGCGAGCTGTGCGTGACGGTCGGCTTCTCCGGCGCGATCAGCCTGGCCGCGCAGAAGGCGAAGGCGCGCGATCCGAAACGCGACGTCGTGTACGACATTCCGCGGATCGGGACCTTGATGTGGTTCGACGCGATGGTCATTCCGGCCTCCGCGAAGCATCCGGACAACGCGCATGCATTCATCAACTACATCCTGCGCCCGGACGTGATCGCGAAGATCTCGAATTCGACGCGCTATGCGAATGCGAACCAGGGCGCGCTGAAGCTGATGGACCCGGCGCTGGTACGCAATCCGGGCATTTATCCGGACGAGGCGACGCGGCGTACGCTGTTCACGCCGATCGCCGAATCGCCGGCGGCGATGCGCCTGGAAGGCCGGACCTGGCTCGGCTTCAAGACGGCGCGGCCGTGACCGCGCATCACGAAGTCACCGAACGATTGAAACCACCGAAGCAAACGAAGCAACCGGCGAGCGAAAGAGGAATGCCATGACAACGAGACGTCAACTGTTGAAACGCGGCCTGTCCGTATCGGGGGCGGCGCTGGCCGCCGGCGCGCTGGGCGGGTTGCTCGGCCGCGCCGCGCACGCGCAGCAGGGCGCAACCTGGCACATGCCGGACGAGGGGGCGCCGCATACGGCGACCTGGATGGCGTTCGGCCCGAGCGAGGACATCTGGGGCGCGCGGCTGTTGCCCGTCGCGCGCGCGAACCTGGCCGCGATCGCGAAGGCGATCGCCGCGCACGAGCCGCTCAAGATGCTGGTGCGCGAGCAGGACTATGCGATCGCGTCGCGGCTGTGCGGTTCATCGGTCGAGCTCGTCCAGCGCCCGGTCGACGATCTGTGGATGCGCGACACGGGGCCCGTGTTCGTGAAGAACCCGTCGGGCCAGCTCGGCGGCGTGAGCTTCAATTTCAACGGCTGGGGCAACAAGCAGGAGCACGACCAGGACGCGGAAGTCGCGCCGTTCGTGGCGGAGCGCGCCGGGGTGCGGCTGGTCGACACGCGGCTGGTGCTCGAAGGCGGCGGCATCGAGGTGGACGGCGAGGGCACGGCGATCATCACCCGCAGCTGCGTGCTCAATCCGAACCGCAATCCGGGCGTTAGCCAGGCCCAGTGCGAGGTGGAGTTGAGCCGGTTGCTGGGGCTGAAGAAGATCATCTGGCTGCCGGGCATCGCGGGCAAGGACATCACCGACGGGCATACCGATTTCTATGCGCGCTTCACGAGCCCGGGCGTCGTGGTGGCCGGGCTCGATACCGATCCGTCGTCGTACGATCACGCGGTGACGCGGCAGCATCTGGAGATCCTGCGGAAATCCACCGATGCGAAGGGCCGCCCGTTGAAGGTCGTCGTGCTGCCGGGCCCGAAGTCCGTCCGGCATCAATACGAGAACGACGAATTCGCGGCCGGCTATATCAACTTCTACGTGTGCAATCGTGCGGTGATCGCACCGCAATTCGGCGACAGCCGCGCCGACCGCAATACGCGCGACACGCTCGTCGACCTGTTTCCGGGGCGCGAGATCATCCAGCTGAACATCGACGGCATCGCCGCGGGCGGCGGCGGAATCCACTGCACCACGCAACAGCAGCCGGCCTGAGTACGGCCGCAGGCCGGCGCGCGACCGCCGCCCGGGTGACCGTAGCAGGCCCCCTTTCGTTCCGGACTACTGAAAACAAAGCGGACTCCGTCTTGCAAGACGGAAGCCGGCGTGCACGCGTGCGCGCCGACCGCGCAATGGAGTTGAATCATGATGAAACGACGTACCCGCGCGAGCACAGGCAAGCGTATGCGGCCCACACCGGATAACGGCCGGCGCGGCTTCATTCGATATTCGACCGCCGTTCTCGGTTTGCCGCTGCTGGGCAGCCTGACGGCTTGCGGCGGCGGCGATGGTGCCGCCGACGCGGCTTCCACGTCGCCAGGCACGACATCTGGCACGACGCCGTCGACGCGGCAGGTCAAGTACCGGCTGCCGGCCGAAGATGCGCCGCATGCGTCGACCTACATGGCCTTCGCGTCCGGCGCGGAAGGCATCTGGATGCCCGTCACGCCGCAAAGCACGGATGCCGGCATCGACCGCGTGCGGGCCGACCTGATGGACGTCGCGAAAGCGATCGGCGCAACCGAACCGGTCGACATGCTGGTGCTGCCGGCCGATCTCGACGCGGCCCGCGCGCTGCTCGCGACCGCGAGCGTCGCGAACCCCGACCTGCACGCGCGCTATGCGGCACGCGCCGCGGGATCCGGCGGGATCAACCTCGTGCCGCTCGCCGACGGCTTCGACGATTTCTGGGTGCGCGACACGGGATGCCTGTTCGTCAGGGATTCGACGAACGACAATGCGCTGAACGCGGTCGACTTCAATTTCAACGGATGGGGCAACGCGAACACCGACGGCGCCGGCATGCGCCCCGGCGCGACGGTCCCGCCGGAAGTCGAGGCCGCGAGCGACCGGTCGAAGGCGGGCAAGTTCTTCCAGCCGTTCGGGCGCGACAACGCGGTGGCGGGCTGGATGGCGCAGCGCAAGGGCGCGAGCCTGATCCGCAGCACGTTGACGCTCGAAGGCGGTGCGATCGAATTCGACGGCGACGCGACGGCGATCCTCACCGAGTCGTCGGTGCTGCACGTGAACCGGAATCCGCAACTGTTCGACATCCCGAACGGCGCGATCGCGAATGCGACGCTGCTGCCGACGGCGAAAGACACGGTGCTCGCCGAACTGCAGCGCACGCTCGGCGTGCGGAAGATCATCTGGCTGCCGGGTACGGCGACCTATCCGCGCGGCAGCGGCGTAGGCGGTGCCGGCGGCGCGGCGACCCCGGCCGGCGAGACCGACATCACGAACGGGCACGTCGACTTCTACGCGCGCTTTCTCGCGCCCGGCGTGGTCGCATGCTGTTACGACGCGTCGAATTCGACCGGCGAACGCGCGTTGACGGACGCCAACCGGCAACGGCTAGCCGGCCAGACCGACGCGAACGGCCGACCGCTGCAGATCGTCGAGCTGGTGCCGCCAGCCAATTTCGGCACGTCGGCCGGCACCAGCCTGAACGACCGGCAGATGACGAATTTCGCGGCCGGCTACATCAATTTCTACACGTGCAACGGTGCGATCGTCATGCCGAAGTTCAACGACGCGGCGGCCGACGCGGCCGCCGTCACCGCCATCCGGCCGTACGCGGGAAGCCGGGCGATCGTACAGGTCGACATCCTCGGCATCGCGTCGGGCGGCGGCGGCATCCACTGCTCGACCCGCGAAGTGCCGGCGTGAGCGTGCCCCGTCATATCGATATTGAAATCGATTCGTTGTCCGTGACGGGCGAATTCCTTAATCTGGGCCTGTAGTTCGTGTGACACCTCCTTGACTGGGATTCGCGCCCGCTGCTTGCAGCGGGCGTCTTTTTTTGCGCGCTGCATTCGTGGCTGCCCGACGGTACGCGGGCGGGGGCGGTGTCAGACCGGAATGACGCGCATCGGACGAGTCCATGACGACGCGTATATCGATGCGACTGCGGAAAATCTGTCTTCCGCCATGACGAATCAGTACGGAAAGCGTAATCCAGTTGCCGGTACGCAATATTCCCGATCAATTATTGATTGAAGATTGGTGTGCGACGTACGCCTATGAGATTTGTACTAAATCCAACTCAATTTCAATAAGACTTCATCGTAAGATCGATGAGATGCGTCCTTAATCTGGAGCAAAGCGAGAGATTGTTTCGGGTTTTGTTTCATTCGGAATGAAGGATGCCGATTGGACCACTACTCGAAGCTTCGCTCCGATGGCGGCTATTGGTCGAAACACCGTGAGTACTTGCGGAGCCAGCATCGTGGACTATCTGTCCGGTGCGCCGGCGTTGGATCGTCGCGCTCATGCGAATTCCTCATGTTTCGATAAATTGGGCGAATATTTCATACTCGTACGATATCGAAAAATAATTTTAATTAATAAAATTTGCCGGTCGTCAAATTTCCGGCCGAAACTATTTTTCCATTCCGGGATGAGGCGACCCGGTTCGTGCTGCGGGTAATCGGCAAAAAGGATCGAATGCCGCCGCTTCGAACGGGCTGTTCCGAGAAACCGTCAATTTTTAAAGGAACTGCCTCTTATAACATTCTCCGAACCCACGAGACAGG
>NZ_SCNZ01000070.1:0-33435 GCF_005502655.1 Burkholderia sp. 4NA327C6
TTCAGAAACCCGATGATTTGCTGTTCCGTAAAGCGCTTCTTCATGTTCGTCTTCTTCTCCGAAAACGAACTTTACTAGACTCCGGCTGGCCCTGTTTGCAGGGGGCAGGTCAGCAGATCCGTGCGGCGTTGCTCAACCGCTTCAGCCAGCTCGGACGGCCGAATACGGTCGCCGCGGCCGCTATGGCATAAATCCGTCTGGGGTTTGGGGTAGTTTCGCCCCGACCTCAGTTACGCAACAGAGCCATCATTCCTGCGACAAAGCCAATTGCGGTGCGCCCCGGCACGCGACTATGATGTGCGGTCATATTTGCTCACTTCCCGTCATCGCGATCGCCACTCATGTCGACTTCCCCACTCCCCCGGCACGCGGAACCCGGGCGGCCCAATGGCATGCATGATCTGCGGGTCATGCGGTACGGCTTCCTGTTGCTCGACAATTTTTCGCTGATCGCGCTGGGCGCCGCCGTCGACCCGTTGCGGATCGCCAACATGGTTGTCGGACGTCGTGTCTACGACTACCAGCTTATCGCGGCGCACGGCGACGTCGTCCAGTCGAGCGATGGCATCCGTGTCGTGCCGGATGTTGCATTGACGGATAATGCCACGTTCGACGCAGTGTTCGTCGTTGGCCCCAATCCGATTCCGTGTAAGGGCATCGGCGCCGTGATCGACTGGCTGCGGCGCCAGGCCGGCAACGGCGCGGCGCTGGGCGGTCTCGACACGGGCAGCTATTTTCTCGCGCGCGCAGGGCTATTGAACGGCTATCGCTGCACGATTCACTGGGAAGACCAGGACGTGCTAATAGAGCAGTTTCCGAAGCTGACGGTGTCAAACCGGCTGTACGAAGTCGATCGCGATCGCTTCACGTGCAGCGGCGGCGTGGCCCCGCTCGACCTCATGGTCCACCTGCTCGCGATGCCACCCGGCAGCCAGGCGCTCGCGGCCCGTGTGCTCGAGTTGCTCGTCGCCGAGCGGCGCAGCCGCGAATACCGGCAGCGCACGTCGTTACGTCAGTACATCGGCGCCGAGCACATGAAACTCGACGAGGCGCTGCAGATCATGGAAAGCAACGTCGAGGAGACACTGTCGGTCGCCGAGATCGCGTCGCACCTGCGCGTGTCGCAACGGCAGTTGCAACGCTGGTTTCACGAGCGTCTCGGCAAGACGCCCGCGCAGGCGTATCTGGAGATTCGCCTGTTGCGCGCGCGCCAGTTGCTGTACCGAACGGCCGCGCCGCTCGAAGAAGTGTGTTCGCGTACCGGCTTCACCTCGACCACTCATTTCGCCACGCGCTACAAGGCGCAGTTCCAGATCTCGCCGATGGCGGATCGGCGGCGTTACCAGAACGCGCTCTAGGCCCGGTAGCGCAGACGATTATTCACCCGCGATCGCCGATCGCGGGTGCGTCCGCACGCGCGTCATCCGACACATGCCGATGCGCCTGATTAGCGTTTTTCATGGTGCTTTCCCGCTTTCTTTGAACAACGTCACGTGCCAATGACAACCCTCGCACGGCACGATCGTGGTTAACCCTCGATGTCGAATTTTCAAAGTATGGCGTCCATTATGGAAATTTTCGAATCTGCCGAACTCCTACCATTTGCTCACACCCACCACGCTTTTTTCACCCTGGAGCGAGCTCATGAAGATGGAGAACCTGATTCGAATCGAGAACGGCGAAAAGGTAAAGCACACCTTTTCGGATGTGGAGTACGCCAGCCGACAAGGCAAGCTGCGCGAACTGATGGCGCGTGAGAACATCGATGCCGTGCTGTTCACCTCGTATCACAACATCAACTATTACTCGGACTTTCTCTACTGTTCGTTCGGTCGCAAGTACGGCCTCGTCGTCACGCCCAAGAAAGTCGTGTCGATCTCCGCGAACATCGACGGCGGCCAGCCGTGGCGCCGCACGGTTGGCGACTACAACGTCGTCTACACCGACTGGCAGCGTGACAACTTCTTCCGCGCCGTGCAGGGCGAGATCGAAAACAAGGGGCGCGTCGGTATCGAGTTCGATCACGTGCCCGTCGAAGTGATGACGAAGCTCAAGGCGGCGCTGCCGTCGGTCGAGTTCGTCGATATCGGCGCAGCGACGATGCGCATGCGCATGATCAAGTCCGACGAGGAAATCGCGCTGATCAAGCACGGCGCGAATGTCTGCGACGTCGGCGGAGCAGCGCTCGCCGCGGCCGTGCATGAAGGTGTGCCCGAGCACGAAGTGGCGCTCGCGTCGACGCAGACGATGGTGCGGGAGATCGCGCGCCGGTTCCCGGATTCGGAACTGATGGACACGTGGACGTGGTTCCAGTCCGGCATCAACACCGACGGCGCCCATAACCCGGTCACGACGCGCAAGGTGCAAAAGGGCGACATCCTGAGCCTCAACTGCTTCTCGATGATCTCCGGCTACTACACGGCACTGGAACGCACGATGTTCTTCGATCACTGTTCGGACGAGCATCTGCGCCTGTGGAAGGTCAACGTCGAAGTGCATGAGGCAGGCCTCGCGCTGATCAAGCCGGGGGTGCGCTGCTGCGACATCGCGCACGAGCTGAACAAGATCTATGCCGAATACGGGCTGCTCCAATACCGCACGTTCGGCTATGGCCACTCGTTCGGCGTGCTGTCGCATTACTACGGCCGCGAAGCGGGCCTCGAGCTGCGCGAAGACATCGAGACGGTGCTGGAGCCGAACATGGTCGTCTCGATGGAGCCGATGATCATGCTGCCCGAAGGCCTGCCGGGCGCGGGCGGCTACCGCGAGCATGACATCCTGGTGATCGGCGAGACGGATGCGACCAACATCACCGGTTTCCCGTACGGCCCGGAACACAACATCATCAAGGCCTGACCGGCTGACTGACACCTGAATCCACCCGCGGCTGCGGCTGCGGGTCTCTCAATGATGTGGCAGGAGACGTTTGAATGTTTTCCAAAGAACAAACCATTGCCGGTTTCGATCCGGATCTGCATGAGGCCATGCGTCTCGAGCGACAGCGCCAGGAGGCGCACATCGAGCTGATCGCTTCGGAAAACTATACGAGCCCGCGCGTGCTCGAGGCACAGGGATCGGTGCTGACCAACAAATACGCCGAAGGCTACCCGGGCAAGCGCTACTACGGCGGCTGCGAACACGTCGACGTGGTCGAACAGCTGGCGATCAGCCGCGCGAAGGCGCTGTTCAATGCCGATTTCGCGAACGTGCAGCCGCATAGCGGCTCGCAGGCGAACGCGGCCGTCTATCTGGCGCTGCTCACGCCCGGCGACACGATCCTCGGCATGAGCCTCGCGCACGGCGGCCATCTGACGCACGGTGCGAAGGTGTCGTTTTCGGGGAAGGTGTTCAATGCGGTCCAGTACGGCGTCGATGCGACAACCGGGCTGATCGATTACGACGAGATCGAACGTCTCGCGCTCGAGCATCGGCCGAAGATGATCGTCGCCGGCTTTTCCGCGTATTCGCGGGTTCTCGATTTCGCACGCTTCCGCGCGATCGCTGACAAGGTCGGCGCCTATCTGTTCGTCGACATGGCGCACGTCGCCGGGCTTGTCGCGGCGGGCCTGTATCCGAACCCGGTGCCGTTTGCCGACGTCGTGACGACCACGACGCACAAGACGCTGCGCGGGCCTCGTGGCGGCCTGATTCTGGCCCGCGCCAACGAGGAGATCGAGAAAAAGCTGAACTCGATGGTGTTTCCGGGCACGCAAGGCGGCCCGCTGATGCATGTCGTTGCCGCGAAGGCGGTCGCGTTCAAGGAAGCACTGGGGCCGGAGTTCGTCACGTATCAGAAGCAGACGCTCGCGAACGCGCGGGCGATGGTCGAGGTGTTCAACGCGCGCGGCTACGACGTCGTGTCGGGCGGCACCGACGATCACCTGTTCCTCGTCAGCCTCGTCAAGAAGGGCATCACCGGCAAGGATGCCGATGCGGCGCTGGGGCGCGCGCACATCACGGTGAACAAGAACACGGTGCCGAACGATCCCCAATCGCCGTTCGTGACGAGCGGCATCCGCATCGGCACGCCGGCGATCACGACGCGCGGCTTTCTCGAGGCGGACGCCGCACATACCGCGCAATTGATGTGCGACGCGCTCGACCGGCTCGGCGACGCGCAGGTCGAAGCTGCTGTGCGCACCCAGGTGGCGCAGCTCTGCGCGCGCTTCCCGGTTTATCTCGGACTGTGAGGACGCCATGAACGTCAGCACCTTCGACCTCTTCAAGGTCGGCATCGGGCCCTCGAGCTCGCATACCGTCGGTCCGATGATCGCCGCGAGCCGCTTCGCGACGCGCATGCGCGAGAGCGGCGTGCTCGAGCAGGTGCGCACGCTGCGCATCGAGCTGTACGGCTCGCTCGGTGCCACGGGCAAGGGCCACGGCACCGACAAGGCCGTGCTGCTCGGGCTCGAAGGCAACCTGCCCGATACGGTCGATCCCGATTACGTCGAGCAGCGGCTCGTCCACATTCGCACGGCCCGGTCGCTCGACCTCGCTGGTGTGCATCGGATTGACTTCGACGAGAAGACGCAGCTGGCCTTCCTGCGGCGCGAGGTGCTGCCGCTCCATCCGAACGGGATGCGCTTCACTGCACTCGACGAGCGGGGCGCGATCGTCGATGCACAGGCGTACTACTCGGTCGGCGGTGGCTTTGTCGTCGACGACGAGGGCGAACGTCTGAACGGCAGAACGAGCGTCCAGGAGGTGCCTTATCCGTTCCGCACCGGCGTGGATCTGTTGCGTCTCTGCGGCGAAAGCGGCCTGTCGATTGCCGACGTGATGCTGGCCAACGAGACGACGTGGCGCAATCCGCAGGCGGTGCGCGCCGGGCTGCTGACAATCCGCGACGTGATGGCGGCGTCGATCGCGCGCGGCTGCTCGATCGAGGGGACCTTGCCGGGGCCGCTGAAGGTGCGGCGGCGCGCATCGGCCGTGTATCGGCAACTGAAGGCGCAATCGGAGGAGAGCCTGCGCGATCCGCTGTCGATGATCGACTGGATCAACCTTTATGCGATGGCGGTCAATGAGGAGAACGCGGCGGGCGGCCGCATCGTCACCGCACCGACCAACGGCGCGGCAGGAATCATCCCGGCAGTGTTGCAGTACTACACGAAGTTCGTGGCGGGATCGAACGACGACGGCGTGGTGACGTTTCTGCTGACCGCCGCGGCGATCGGCCTGCTCTACAAGGAAAACGCGTCGATTTCAGGCGCGGAGGTCGGCTGCCAGGGCGAAGTGGGCGTCGCCTGCTCGATGGCCGCCGGCGCGCTCGCCGCCGTGCTGGGGGGCACGCCGGAGCAGGTCGAGAACGCGGCCGAGATCGGCATGGAACACAACCTGGGGATGACCTGCGACCCGGTCGGCGGGCTCGTGCAGATTCCGTGCATCGAACGCAACGCGATGGGTGCGGTGAAGGCGGTCAACGCGGCCCGCATGGCGCTGCGAGGCAATGGCAAGCATTACGTGTCGCTCGACAAAGTCATCAAGACGATGCGGGAGACGGGTGCCGACATGAAGACGAAGTACAAGGAAACGTCGCGCGGGGGCCTCGCGGTCAACGTGATCGAGTGTTGAAGGGGAGGAATCATGAGCCGATATTCAATTTTCAGTTTGCTGCGTAACGGCCTGTCGTATCACGAGCATTGGGAGCGCGCATGGCGCAGCCCCGAGCCGAAGAAGGAGTACGACGTGGTGATCGTCGGTGGCGGCGGGCATGGCCTCGCCACCGCGTACTACCTCGCGAAGGAACACGGCGTGCGCAACATCGCCGTGATCGAAAAAGGCTGGATCGGCGGCGGCAACACCGCGCGCAACACGACGATCGTGCGTTCGAACTATCTGTGGGACGAATCTGCCGCGCTCTATGAAAAGGCGATGAAGCTGTGGGAAGGCTTGTCGCAGGACCTGAACTACAACGTGATGTTCAGCCAGCGCGGCGTGATGAACCTCGCGCATACGCTGCAGGACGTGCGCGACACCGAGCGACGCGTCAATGCGAACCGGCTCAACGGTGTCGACGCCGAGTTCCTGACGCCCGAGCAGATCAAGGAGATCGTGCCGGTCATCAACCTGAACAGCCGCTACCCGGTGCTCGGCGCGTCGTTTCAGCGCCGTGCGGGCGTCGCGCGGCACGACGCGGTCGCGTGGGGCTTTGCGCGCGGTGCGGACCAGCTGGGCGTGGACATCATCCAGAACTGTCAGGTGATCGGCATCCGCCGTGAAGGCGGCGCGGTGACGGGCGTCGATACGGTGAAGGGCTTCATCAAGGCGAAGAAGGTCGCGGTGGTGGCCGCCGGCAACACGACGACACTCGCCGACATGGCCGGCGTGCGCCTGCCGCTCGAAAGCCATCCACTGCAGGCGCTTGTCTCCGAGCCGATCAAGCCGATCATCAACACGGTCATCATGTCGAACGCCGTGCATGCGTACATCAGCCAGTCCGACAAGGGCGACCTCGTGATCGGCGCGGGCGTCGACCAGTACACCGGCTTCGGCCAGCGCGGCAGCTTCCACATCATCGAAGGCACGCTGCAGGCGATCGTCGAGATGTTCCCGGTGTTCTCGCGCGTGCGGATGAACCGCCAGTGGGGCGGCATCGTCGACGTGTCGCCGGACGCGTGCCCGATCATCAGCAAGACCGACGTGAAGGGGCTTTATTTCAATTGCGGCTGGGGCACGGGCGGCTTCAAGGCGACGCCTGGCTCGGGCTGGGTGTTCGCGCACACGATCGCCAACGATGCGCCGCATCCGCTCAATGCGCCTTTCTCGCTGGACCGGTTCTACACCGGCCATCTGATCGACGAACACGGCGCGGCTGCGGTCGCGCACTAACGCGGGGGAACATTGCCATGTTGCTCATTCATTGCCCGTGGTGCGGGCCACGCGCCGAATCCGAATTCACGTGCGGCGGCGAGGCCGACATCGCCCGCCCACTCGACACCGAGAAACTGTCCGATCGCGAATGGGGCGATTACCTGTTCATGCGCAAGAACCCCCGGGGGCTGCATCGCGAACAATGGAACCACGCGCAGGGCTGCCGCCGATGGTTCAACGCAGAGCGGGACACCGTGACCTATCAATTCCGTTCGGTCAGCAAGATCGGCGAGCCGAACGAGGGAGAACCAGCATGACCCAGCAGAACCGCCTGCCGCACGGCGGCCGCATCAATCGCGCGATTTCGCTGACGTTCACGTTCAACGGTCGCACGTATCGGGGATTCCAGGGCGATACGCTTGCCTCGGCGTTGCTCGCGAACGACGTGCATTTCGTCGCGCGCAGCTTCAAGTATCACCGGCCGCGCGGGATCGTGACGGCGGGTGTCGAGGAGCCGAACGCGCTCGTGCAGCTCGAGCGGGGCGCCCATACGGTGCCGAACGCCAAGGCGACCGAAATCGAGCTGTACCAGGGGCTGGTCGCCGTGAGCGTCAACGCCGAGCCGGATCTCGAACACGACCGGATGGCGATCAACCAGAAGTTCGCCCGTTTCATGCCGGCCGGCTTCTACTACAAGACGTTCATGTGGCCGCAAAGCTTCTGGCCGAAATACGAGGAACGCATCCGCCAGGCGGCCGGTCTCGGCAAGGCGCCGGAGGAGCTCGACACGGCGCGCTATGACAAGCGCTTCGCGCATTGCGACCTGCTCGTCGTCGGCGGCGGCCCGGCAGGGCTCGCGGCGGCGCGTACGGCGGGCGCCAGCGGCGCACGCGTGATCCTCGTGGACGACCAGCGAGAGCTCGGCGGCAGCCTGCTGTCCCGCACGGAGACGATCGACGGCAAGCCGGCGGCCGACTGGGTGCGCGCGGTCGCGTCGGAGCTTGAGGCGATGCACGACGTCACGGTGCTGACGCGCAGCACCGCGTTCGGCTATCAGGATCACAACCTCGTCACGGTGACGCAACGGTTGACGGATCATCTGCCGGTGTCGACCCGCACCGGCACGCGCGAACGGCTGTGGAAGATTCGCGCGAAGCAGGTCGTGCTCGCCACCGGCGCGCACGAGCGGCCGCTGGTGTTCGGCAACAACGATCTGCCCGGCGTGATGCTCGCGTCGGCGATCTCGTCCTACGTCAACCGCTTCGCGGTGCTGCCGGGCCGGCGCGCGGTGATCTTCACCAACAACGACGAGGGCTATCGTGCCGCGCTAGACTTGAAGATTCACGGCGCGGACGTGACTGTCGTCGATCCGCGCAGCAAGAGCACCGGCGCGTTGCCTCAGCGGGCGGCCGCGAGCGGCGTCGCGATCGTCAACCAGGCGGTGGTGGTCGAGGCGCGCGGCAAATGGCGCGTGCGCGGCGTGACGGTGGCCCGGTATGCGAACGGGCGCGTCGGCGAGCGGATCGCGGACCTGGGGTGCGATCTGGTCGGCATGTCGGGCGGCTGGAACCCCGTGCTGCACCTGTTCGCGCAGTCGGGCGGCAAGGCGCTCTGGCAGGACGACAAAGCGTGCTTCATCCCGGGCACCGGCGTGCAGCCCGAGTGCAGCGCGGGCGCGGCGCGCGGTGCGTTCAAGTTGTCTGAGGCGCTCGAGGACGGCATTGCGGCCGGCCGCTATGCGGCGCGCACGGCCGGGTTCGCGGCACCTGCGACGCCGCGTTGGCAAGCGAACGCAGAGAAGGCGCAACCACTGTTGCCGCTCTGGCTGGTCGCCAACCCGGAAACCGCGTCGCGCGGCCCGAAGCGCTTCGTCGATTTCCAGAACGACGTGGCGGCGTCCGACATCCTGCTGGCGGCACGTGAAGGCTATCACTCGGTCGAGCACGTGAAGCGCTACACCGCGATGGGCTTCGGCACCGATCAGGGGAAGCTCGGCAACATCAACGGGATGGCGATTCTCGCGCAGGCGCTCGGGAAGACGATTCCGGAAACCGGCACGACGACGTTCCGCCCGAACTACACGCCGGTCACCTTCGGCACGATTGCGGGACGCGAGCTCGGCGACTTTCTCGATCCGGTGCGCAAGACCTGCATCCACCCCTGGCACGAGGCGCATGGCGCGGCATTCGAGGATGTCGGCAACTGGAAGCGTCCGTGGTATTTCCCGAAAAATGGCGAGGATCTGCACGCGGCAGTGAAGCGCGAATGCCTGGCCGTCCGTCGGGGCGTCGGCATTCTCGACGCTTCGACGCTGGGCAAGATCGACATCCAGGGGCCGGACGCCGCGACGCTGCTCAACTGGATGTACACCAATCCGTGGAGCAAGCTCGAAGTCGGCAAGTGCCGCTACGGCCTGATGCTCGACGAGAACGGCATGGTGTTCGACGACGGCGTGACCGTGCGGCTCGGCGAGCAACATTACGTGATGACCACGACGACGGGCGGCGCGGCACGCGTGCTGAACTGGATGGAGCGCTGGCTGCAGACGGAATGGCCGAACCTGAACGTGCATCTGACCTCGGTGACTGACCACTGGGCGACGTTCGCCGTGGTCGGCCCGAAGAGCCGCAAGGTCTTGCAGAAGATCTGCAAGGACATCGACTTCGCGAACGGCGCCTTCCCGTTCATGACCTATCGCGAAGGCACGGTGGCCGGCGTGCCGGCACGCGTGATGCGCATCAGCTTTTCCGGCGAGCTGGCCTATGAGGTGAACGTGCCGGCGAACTTTGGGCGCGGCGTGTGGGAGGCGCTGATGGCGGCCGGCGCGGATTTCGACATCACGCCGTACGGCACCGAGACGATGCACGTGCTGCGTGCAGAGAAGGGCTACATCATCGTCGGGCAGGATACCGACGGCTCGATCACACCGTTCGATCTGGGCATGGGCGGCATGGTCGCGAAGAAGGATTGCCTAGGCAAGCGTTCGCTGTCGCGCACCGACACCGCGAAGGCGGGCCGCAAGCAATTCGTCGGCCTGAGGAGCATCGATCCGCGCGTGGTGCTGACGGAGGGAGCGCAGATCGTGCCGACCCCCACGCCGCAAGGCATCAGGCCGATGCTCGGTCACGTCACGTCGAGCTACATGAGCCCGATCCTGGGGCACCCAATTGCGCTCGCGGTGATCAAGGACGGCTTGAACAGAATGGGACAAAGGGTGTTCGTCTCGATGTCCGCCACGCAGTGCGTCGAGGCTGAGATCTGCAGCCCGATTTTCTACGATCCGGAAGGAGTACGACAGCATGTTGAATGAACTGATCCAGGAGTCTCCGCTCGTCGGGATCGACGCGCGGATCGCCGCCGCGTCGCGCGGTGTGTCGTCCCGCTTCCAGCTGACCGAGCGCCCGTTCATGACGCTGCTTACGCTGCGCGGCAGCGGCGCCGCGTTTGCCTCCGCCGCGCAGCGGGTGCTGGGCGTCGCGTTGCCGCGGCAATCCGGCGAGTGTGTGCGTGCCGGCGATCGCGCCGTGCTCTGGATGGGGCCGGACGAATGGCTGGTCCTCTCCACGCAGGACATGGCCGCGATGCTCGAGCGTGCCCTGCGTGATGCGTTTGCCGGGGAACACGCGGCGGTCGTCGACGTGAGCAGCGGCTATACGGTGATCGACATCGCCGGGGACAGCGTGCGCGACGTGCTGGCGAGCGGCTGCCCGCTCGACCTGCATCCTCGTGCATTCGCGGACGGACGCTGCACGCAGACGCATTTCTTCAAGGCGGGCGTGACGCTCGTCAGGTCAGGCGAACATCGCTTCCAGGTCATCGTGCGACGCAGCTTCGCCGAGTATTGCTGCCTGATGCTGCTCGATGCCGCGGAACCGTATCTGGCGTAACGATTGCGATGCGAACGCGTGCGATGGAGGTCGATCGATGAACGTGACGAAGGGTGAGCCCGAGATCGAATGGGAGGTCGTGATTGACCGCTTGCGGGCGGATACCCGCATCGGGATTCACGACCATGAACGGGCGCCGCAGCCCGTGGTGATCGATGCGGTGCTGCGGTGCCGGGCACACGCGTTACCGGAGCGCATCGACGATTGTCTCGACTACGACGCGTTTTGCCGGCTGCTGCGCGCGTATCTGGAGCGCCAGCCGCATACGGATCTGGTCGAGCGTCTCGCGGCCGATCTGCTCGTGCTGGCATTCGAGCGTTTCTCAATGCTCGACGACGCGTCGCTCACCGTCTACAAACCGCATGCCGTGCGCGCGGCGGAAAGCGTCGGCGTACGCCTGCATTGGCGCCGTGCCGACTACCGCCGCTTGTGCGGCGATGCCAAGGCAGCGTGCGATGCGCTTTCAGCGTTCGCATGATGCGTGAAGCTGGGGAAGTGACCATGTCTGAAATCATTGCCGACCGGGCACGTGAATCAACACGCCTGGTCTTGACGGTGCGCTGCCCGAGCGCGCCAGGTCAGGTCGCGGCGCTCGTCGGGTTGCTCGACGCGCGCGGCTGCTATATCGACGAACTGGACGTATTCGACGACACGGATACGGCACGCTTCTTCGTGCGCTGCGTGTTTCACCCGGTGCCGCCCGGCGAATTCGATCGCGCGGCGCTTGGCGAGGCGTTGGCCGGCGTGGCGCAGCGCTTCGGGATGGACTGGGCGATTCACGATCTGTCCGAGAAGCCGAAGGTGTTGATTTTGGTGTCCAAATTCGATCATTGCCTCGCGGATCTGCTTTTTCGCACGCGGATGGGCGAGCTGCCGATGGAGATCGTCGGGATTGCCTCGAATCATCCGGATCTCGAAGCGCTCGCGACGTCGAATGGCATCGCGTACCACTACCTGCCGGTGACGCCGGAGACCAAGGCGCGACAGGAGCGGCAACTGCTCGAACTGATCGAGCGCACCGGCGCGGAGCTGATCGTGCTCGCCCGTTACATGCAGGTGCTGTCGAGCGATCTGTGCATGCAGCTGGCCGGTCGAGCGATCAACATCCACCATTCGTTTCTGCCGGGCTTTAAAGGCGCCAAGCCCTATCATCAGGCCCATGCGAGAGGCGTGAAGCTGATTGGCGCCACCGCGCATTTCGTGACTGACGATCTCGATGAAGGGCCGATCATCGAGCAGGTCGTGGAGCGGGTCGATCACGCCTGTCATCCCGAGCGGCTGCTGGCGGTCGGGCGCGACATGGAGTGCCTCGCTTTGTCCCGCGCGGTGAAATGCTTCATCGAACGGCGCGTCTTCATCAACGACAATCGGACGGTCGTGCTGCAGTAGGGGCACGCGCGCCGACCGGTGCGCGGCGGCGATCCCGGTGCGACTGTCACGCCGCATGGTGCCGGCTCGCGACGGCTTCCGGCACGATTTGGTTTGCTCAACAAAGCGCGGCATACTGGACGCTTATCGCAAGACGGCGGGCGCGGCGCTCGGGCGGATCCATCGGGACTTTGCGCCGTGGCGCCTCGCGAGCGAGGCCAGTCAGGTCGGTTTCCCGGGGGAGGCGAGGGGCCGACATCGATCGATGGCGCGGCTCCGCGGCCCTCGTCCCGCATGGCCGCCGTGCAACCGACGGAGTTGAATCCAGCGTGACGAAAGCAACCGACACTGGGATAGCGGAACACACCGGCCGTCGCGACGGCGGCGAGCAGCGGCACGCGTGCTCGACGCGGCGGCCGGCCACGACTGAGCCCGAGCGGCTCGAGGCGTTGCGCCTGGCCGTCCGTCTGTCGCTCGGCAGCGCGATCGCGCTGGGCCTCGCACGTTTTTCGTACGCGCTCCTGCTGCCGGCCATGAAGGCCGATCTGGCATGGAGTTTCGCCCAGGCAGGCGCGATGAATACCGCGAATGCAGCGGGTTATCTGCTCGGCGCGCTGGCGTTTCCGGCGCTGTCGCGCCGGTGGCGGCCCAGCGCCCTGCTCGGCGCCGGATGCATCTTGACAGCCGTGCTGATGGCGGCGAGCGGCGGCGTGTCGGGGACGAACTTGCTGCTCGCGCAGCGCCTCCTCACGGGCATCGGCAGCGCCCTGATCTTCATCAGCGGCGGCGTGCTGGCGGCCCGCCTCGCATCGACCGTCCCGCGCGACGCGGGGCTGGTGCTCGGCCTCTACTACGGCGGCACGGGCTGGGGTATCGTCGTGTCGTCAATCCTGGTTCCCTTGACGCTGTCGAACGGGCCGCGTGGCTGGCAATCTGCATGGTTCGCGCTCGCATTCGCCTGCGCGCTGTTCGCGGCAGTCTCGATCGGCGCCGCGCGGCGTCTCGACGCCGATTACGCGACGGCGGCTCCGTCCCCCGCGGGAGGCGGCGCGCCGACGTCATCTGCCGTGCGGCCGCGTTTCGGCCTGGCGCTGGCCGGATACGGGCTGTTCGGGGTCGGCTACATCGGCTACATGACTTTCATCGTTGCCCTGTTGCGCAATTCGGGGATGAGTAACGCCATGGTGGGCGGCTTCTACATCCTGCTCGGCGCCGCGACGATCGTCTCGGCCCGCCTGTGGTCGCGTCTGCTCGACCGGATGCGCGGCGGACAAGCGCTCGCGGTGCTAAATGCGCAGCTTGGGGTCGCCACGCTGATGCCCGCGCTGCTCGTGCATCCGGCGGTCGCCTTTGCGTCCGGGCTGCTGTTCGGCGCCACCTTCCTGTCGGCGGTCGCGTCGACGACTGCATTCGTCCGGCACAGTCTGCCGCCCGATCGTTGGGCAAAGGGCATCAGCGCATTCACGATCGTGTTCGCGTTCGGCCAGATCGCCGGGCCCCTGGCGATCGGCTGGGTGTCAGACAGCGCGGGATTGGCGCGCGGGCTCGTCTATTCGGCACTGCTGCTGATGGCCGGTGCCGTGCTCGCCGCATGTCAGCGCCCATTGATCCGCCATCCTTAACCTGCCACCCTTAATCCTCCACCCGCATATCCGCCGCGTGCGTTCGCTTAGGATGCTATGCATCTTTGCCATTGTCGAGGCGTGAGCTGGCGCGGCGAGATTCCGCGCCCGTCACATCGCGCGTCGTGACGCTGGGCACTGCGCTTGCAATCCACCTTTACGACGCATACGGTGCGATCCGTGGGACGCTTAATCACGCGGCCCAGCGCCCCCTTCGCCTCTTCACCTCGTCAAATCGGTCGCCCCCTTGAGTCGTTACCCCGCTAATCACCCGTTTTTGGTCTCCACTCCGTCATATCTTTTCGAAGGGAAAGCCCGAAGAGTGTTAACCCTTGATGTCGAAAGCGGAAAGTTTTCCGTCGCGGATAAAAATCTTCCATGCGGTCCAACCTCTACTATTTGCTCAGACGGCCGTGGCTCAACGCTGCGCAGCGCATCCACCCGGGCATCAATCGGAGGAATTGCAGCCATGACACCGCAACGTACTTTCACGTTTGGAGAAGGCAAATGAGTACCAGAAAAGCAATGTCGGGTCGGTCAGCGCAAGCCGGGATGTGGTTGCCCGAGGACGAGTCGTCGAGCTATTCGCGCGATGGCGGGGCGGTGCGTCAGACGGCCGACCCCGGTTTGCTGAGGCGCGCGGCAACCGCGAGTTTCATCGGCAATTTCGTCGAATGGTTCGACTACGCGTCGTACGGCTATCTCGCCACCATCATCGCAGTCGTCTTCTTCCCGAAGACCGACGCGATGTCCGGCCTGCTCGCGGCATACGGCGTCTTCGCGATTTCGTTCATCGTGCGGCCGATCGGCGGCATCGTCTGGGGACACTTCGGGGACAAGATCGGTCGCAAGTCGGCGCTGTCGCTATCGATCCTGATCATGTCGTGCTCCACGTTCCTGATCGCGTTCCTGCCGACATACGCGCAGCTCGGCATGGCAGCGCCCATGCTGCTGCTGTTGGTGCGCGTGGTGCAGGGCTTTTCGGCATCGGGCGAGTACGCCGGCGCGTCCGCGTTTCTGGCCGAGTATGCGCCGGAGGGCAAGCGTGGCTTTTACACCAGCATCGTGCCCGCCAGCACGGCCGCAGGCCTGCTGTTCGGTTCGATCTTCGTCGCCGTGCTGCATGCCGTGATGACCACCCAGCAACTGCATGACTTCGGCTGGCGCCTGCCTTTCCTGCTCGCCGCGCCGTTCGGCCTAGTCGGGCGCTATATCCGGGTCCGGCTCGAAGACACGCCGAAGTTCAAGGCGCTCGAAGGTGCGCACCACGTCGCGCAGGCACCGGCGACGGAGTTGCTGACCAAGTATCGCGGCAAGATGCTGATCGCGTTCGGCGTGACGTGTCTGAACGCCGTCGCGTTCTATCTGGTGTTGAGCTACATGCCGACGTACCTGTCGACCGAAATGGGCATGGGCGAGACGGCATCGTTCGTCGCCGCGACCATTTCGCTGGCCGCCTATATCGCGCTGATTTTCCTGATGGGGACGCTATCGGATCGCGTGGGCCGCAAGACGATGCTGATCGGCGCGTCGGTCTTGTTCGCGATCCTGACGGTTCCGCTCTTCAAGGGGCTGGTGGGTGCGAGCTTCGCGACGATCGTCATGATCCAGATCGCGTTCGGTGCGTTGCTGACGATGAATGACGGCACGCTGCCGTGCTTCCTGTCCGAGATCTTTCCGACGCGGGTGCGCTACAGCGGCTTTGCCTTCTGCTTCAACGCCGCTAACGCACTGTTCGGCGGGACCGCACCGCTCGTCGCCACCTGGTTGATCAGCGTCACCGGCAGCAAGCTTGCGCCGGCCTGGTATCTGGTCGGTGCCGCGGGCGTCGCGTTGATCGCGATGCTCGCCAGCAGCGAGACGTCACGTCGGCCGCTCGCCGACGACTGATCCGGAGCAAGCGAGCCAAAGCACGCGGGAGTCGCGCTCAGACGTGGCTCCCGCGGATGCATCTCTGTTTCGCAGTTGCACGTGATGTAGAAGGTCGCACGCTCGAGCGGCCCGGTCTTGCTTCGCTGCCGCGCGCTTCGATGCATGCGCTTTTTCATGAGAGGTGTCGTGTATGGGCTTTGTCACGTTGGCGACCGGGTCGGTTAGGATGGGGTGATGAAGAAGATGAAATCGCTCTATCACGGCCACCGGTTCCCGGCGTCGGTCATCAGCCACGCGGTTCGATGGTATTTCCGGTTCAAACTCAGCCTGCGTGACATCGAGGCGTTGCTGTTCGAGCGCGGCGTGATCGTCAGCCATGAATCGATTCGTCGTTGGATCGAGAAATTCGGCGCCGACTTCGCCCATCGCGTCAAGGCTGCGCGGCGTCAGCCGGGCAGCACATGGCATCTGGACGAAGTGTTCGTGACATTGCGAGGCGAGCCTTATGTTCTGTGGCGCGCGGTCGACCAGCACGGCATCGAGCTCGACATCCTGCTGCAGAAGGGGCGCGACAAGACGGCCGCGAAACGCTTCTTCCAACGCGTGCTCGCTGCCTGTCCCGAGGCACCGAAGAAGATCGTCACCGATCAGCTGGGCAGTTATCGCGTGGCGAAAGCTGAAATCCCGGAACTGGCGAACGTGAAGCACGTCTTCGTCAAAGCGGCTGCACGCGTCAAGAACCGTGCTGAGAACAGTCATCAGCCCACGCGTGAACGCGAGCGCCGCATGCGCGGTTTCCGACTGCCCGGTCGTACGCAGACGTTCCTGTCGTGCTTCGGTCCGATCCGGCAACACTTCGCACTCAAGCGACACGTGCTGCGCGCCTCGCTTTATCGAAAACAAATCGCGATCCGGTTCGAAGCCTGGCGCCAGTTCACGGAGCTCGCCCAAAATCCGCCTACCGGTTTCTGAGAAATTGTCTCGCCTGTCCGCGATGTGTCGACTGGGCGCCAACGTGACTACGCCGTCCAAAGTAGTCCCCACCACTTGAAGTAACGGGCATCACTTTGGACACCAGTGTCAGCTCTGTCCATGCGGCCTTCAAATGACGCGTACCTTTGCCGCATATCAGCTATGGAAATAGCGGTGCGCCAGCGCTTCGTATAGCGGCGGTGCGAACAGCTTTGAAACTTGGCTCGAAATTAGTGCGGTGGCCATCAACGAAATCACCAGCGCGTGCCCGTTGATCATTTCGATGACGATGACGAACGCCGTGATCGGGCTTTGCGTTACCGCGGCAAGATAGCCCACCATGCCGAGCGCGATCAGCATCGGCAGCTGCATCTGCCCGAACACCATGTGCAACGCATTGCCGATGCCCGCGCCAATCGCCAGCGACGGCGCAAAGAGACCGCCCGGCGTGCCCGGTAGATACGAGCCCACCATAGATGCCATTTTCAGCACCGGATAGGCGGCACCGAGCTGGGAATGGCCTTCGAGCATGCCGCGCGCTTCCTCATAGCCGCTACCGAACAGATGACCGCCGCTGGCCACGCCGATCACGGCGATGAACAGGCCACACAGCGCGCCGAACGCCACGGGCCGCTCCTTTCGAAAAACGAATAGCTGGGCGGGCATCCATCGACCGGTGTTGAGCAGCAGCCAGCAGAATACGCCGCCCGCGAGGCCGGCGATCACGCCAACAAGAATGACAGCGATCGCAAGCAAATCAGGCAGTTTGCCGCCGATGGCGATGGTGCCGAAATACACATAGTTGCCTTGCAGCGCCAGCGAGACGACGCCCGAAAAAATGATTGCCGTGATGATGACGCCGCTGGTCCGCTCCTCGAAGCTGCGCGTGAGTTCCTCGATGGCGAAGACAATCCCCGCGAGCGGCGCATTGAACGCGGCGGACAGCCCCGCAGCCGCACCCGCGAGTGCCAGCTTGCGTTCGAGACCGACGCCGTAGATGCTGCGCAACCGTGCTGGATAGAAGCGCCGCAGACTGAACATCAGCGCGGCGCCCACGTGAATCGTCGGTCCTTCACGGCCGATCGTGAATCCCCCGAGGATCGCGAGGAACGACAGGGCGATCTTGCCGATCAGGATGCGCAGCGTGAGCAGACGAGGGCCGAGTTCGCGTACGTTGTGCAGCGTGGCGATGACCTGCGGGATGCCGCTGCCTTCCGATCCCATAAACCAGCGGCGCGTGATCCAGACGCTGAGCGCTGCGATCGCCGGCGTGATGAGAAGCGGCAACCACCCACTGTGGGCGGTCATCCGCAAAAAGATGTCATAGCCGAAGTCGATGAGCCGCGCGTACATGACCGCGACGAGTCCCGTCGCGACAGCACCGAGCCAAAACACGCCGAAATAGAGCCATCGCCGCTGGCTGCGCTGGATCGCGCGACGGTCAATAAGGTTGGGCAATCGCATTTTGATGCCGGGAAAATGTCATTTAAAGCATATTGTGACATAAATTTCCTAGCGGCCCTGCGCAGCCTGATGCGCGGAGGTTAGCTGCCCTTTTTGTCGAACACCCAGCCGAACGTGCCATAAATCGCCTTGTGTTCGGCCGCAAGTTCGAGCAAGAATTTCTCGCCCTTGGGCGTGAGGTGAACTTGCACCTGGCGACGGTCGGCAGGATCGGGTTTGCGCGTCACGAGCCCTGCCGATTCGCAGCGCGAGACGAGCGCCGCCGTGCCGTTCGGCGCAGCCTGAAGCCGCTCCGCGAGTTCGCCGACGGTCGCCCATTTCCGGTCGGGAAAGCCGCAAACGTGCAGGAGCAACTGATACTGGAGCGTCGTGATGCCGGCCGCGTTGGCGATCTCTTCTGAGGCGCGCAGAAACTTGCGCAAGTCGTACCGGAACGCCGACATCGCCTCGAGGTCGTCCTTGCCCGGAAGCGTACGTCTAGATGATTTGCCTGAATTCATGTCCTGCCCCTGGTGCCTTGCCGGTTGTGCCGCATCGCGCAGGCAAACTGGCCGTCGGGGAGGTTAGCGCATTAATCATCAACCTGCCAATCGCCGGAAGGTCAAGCGCCACGGGAACCCGCGCGCATTTTTGCTGAGACCGAGACTGGCCAGGGCCTGTTTACATATGGAACGTCCATGCGAAACTGCGCCCGTTCGCAGGTCTGATCGTAAGCTGGTTCCAGGACCGGGCCGGTCATCCAGTCACACGCGGTACGGCTGACGGGATGCGCCTGAAAACCAGGAAGCAGGCCGTTAGCAATGTACTGCCCACAGCGACGGCAACCGGAAAATACCAGTCCGCACGCGGCATGACCTGCGGCAGAAGACTGACCGCAAGCGCGGGGATAACGTGCACGCGACTCAGGCGCAAGGTGGCGACACCGACCAGCATCGCCAGTGCAGTGGACAGAGCGCCCACATCAAAGAGCGCGACCGCTGCCACGCCGGCCGCAGCCGTAATCGTGCAAACACAAGGCATCATGGCGGGACGTTGAGCCCAAGGACACACGTCGGAATGCGAAAACATCTCAAAGGCGATGACGACGAGGGGCGGAAAAAACACCATCCTCAACCCGCTCCAGGTTGAAAGAAGATAAGCCAGCAGTAAAAATACCGCGAAGAACGGCACCCATGAGAATTGCCCAGGCAAGCGCTCAAGTTCGTCGTCGATCACATCAGCTGCAGTGTCCCGTTTCGACGGCATGTCAGCGGAAAGAACCTTCCGATGCAGCATCGACAGACCGGCGAGTACGCAGGTGCCAGCCAGTATTGAAGCGGGATACCACCAGCTCGTTTCGCCAAGTGCCAGCGCGAGAAAGCAGGCTGAGATTGCGGGCGCCACGGGCGATCTCAGCCCTTTGATGATTGCGATAGACCCCACAATACATACCGAGATCGACCATGGTCCATACGGCATGTGGCGGGTGACAACGATCCCCAGCAATGCGGTCAGGGCCGGGGTGATCGCAAGCATCAGTGGCGCACGGGCCCACACGCCACGCGGCCGAACGAAAACGTCATAGGAGAGCGCGGCAAGCTCGGGAAAGAGAATCGAAGCGATACCGGCCGCAGAGGCGACCTTTGCGATGCCACTCATGAAGCAGAGGGAAATGAGAATGCCGAACAGGACGATGCGTGATTCCGACTTGTGCATATAAGGTATGGGGCTGGCTCCCGGCCGAGTGGACATATATCGGAAACGGTGTGCCGGGCGTGACAGCAGACGGTGACGTCTGAGCGCTTCAACTGGATTCTGCTTGCCGCCGGCGAGTCCCCGGCGCCGTATTGACTGACCTTGACGCGGCAGATATCGGGGCGGCCGGCATGCGAGTTCCGCGAGTTCAACCGCGGGAACGTTGCCGACTCAAGGTGCTCATCCTGAAGCTTCCCATAGTGGGAAGGTCAAGCGGGAATAGGGAGCCAGATCGCACGCTGGCCGATCCGGGCCGTCCGGAGCCCAGGCGATCATCGCGAAATCTGCGCAGAAGGTCGGTAAAGAGCCTTTGTCTGCCGCTTCAGTCTCTTTCTTTGATCAAGTCGGCAACAACTTCCGGCATCGCGATTCGAATGGCTGGTTCCTGACGACGCCGACATATGAGTGTCTCAACGACGATGCCGTCGAATGACGCTTCATGTCCGGCGGACTAAACCGCTCGCGCGGTAGGGGGCTCCGGCTAAGCGCCTGCGGTTCATCGGAGGTTCGCCGCGCGGTTCCGTATGTTGACGAATGAGGCAATCCGCCTCGTTCTTCAACCGGAGCCGAATCATGACCTCCTCCCAACCGGCCGTCAGCCCGCTGCGCCAGCGTATGATCGACGACATGCGCATGCGCCAGCTCGCCCCCAAGACGCAGGCCAACTATCTGCGCATCGTGCGCGAGTTCGCGCGGTTTCTCGAGCGCTCGCCCGATACCGCCACCGTCACCAAGGCTCTGTTGCGTAACTCAGCTCGAGGCGAAACTACCCCAAACCCCAGACGGATTTATGCCACAGCCACGGTCTGCGGCCGTCCGAGTGGGGTGAAGCGGTTGAGCAGGGCTATTCATGCGGCCACCTCCTTGCCCAGCAGCGCGTCATAGCAGCTTGCAGGCGGAATCTCGACATTGACCACCGGGCAGTCAACCTAGCGGGGGCGCAAATTCCTCGCGCAGCGCCTTGAGATCCGGCAACCTGCCGTCCACCAGCAATGCGTTCAGTCCTCGTCTCGAGCGGCACCGGAACAAACGCCGGCGGCGCCATAGACTGCACGGCCACTGCATGACGCGGGTCTTGCTCCGGCGTCTTGCCGAGTTGCCGATGAGCCGATGAGCCGGTCGGTCAGGTCGCAAATGCCGACCATTCCGGGATGAGGTCGACATCCGGCCGGTTCAGGTCAATCACGGCATCTGGATCAAAACGGAGTCGGCGTCCACACGATCGGGACGATCGTCGCCACCAAATGAGATCAATTGATTACCAAATGAGATTGAGCTATACTTTGAGAGTAGATAATTCTCATATGAGAGGTGATCGACATGGCGACTCACTCCCACACCGGCGCACCTGCTGCGAAGCGTTCTTCTTCACGTGCCGCGCGAGCCTACGTCGGTAGTAATGGATTCGGCGTCCAGCCGCACGACTTCGAAGCGTTTGGGAAGATGGACCCGCTTGCGCAGCGCGAAACGATTCGCGACGGTATGGAATCGATTGTTGTTGAACGGGTCGCCAAGGAACTACTGCACGTGCCGCTGCAAACGCTGCTGACGGGCCTTAGCCTCCCGACCTCGACCATTCTGCGCAAGATTTCGAATGAAGAGCGTCTGTCGGGTGCGGAATCGGATCGCGTGGCTCGCGTGCTGTACGTGTTCGAGCAGGCGACACAGGTGTTCGAGGATTCAGAGCTTGCGGCCGAATGGATGCAGCGTTCCAACGCGGAGCTTGGCGGCCTCAAGCCACTTGAAGTGCTCGACTCACAGCCGGGCTATGACCGCGTTCGTGACATCCTGCTGCGCGCGACGTTCGGCATTCCCGCATGAAGGTATATCGACTCGCGAAGGAAAAACGCGGCCACTATCTCGCCGATGACCTCAGCGGCAACGGCGCCGCGATCGCCGGCGGCCGATGGAATCCACGCGGCATGCGCGTGCTCTACACCTGCTGTAATGCATCAACCGCCGTGCTGGAAACGCTCGTTCATTTGTCGGGCTTGCTGCCAGCCGGCGGCCTTTTCCTCGTCACACTGGACGTGCCGGACGTGGCATACGAGAACGCTTACCAGCCGGAACTACCGCCGGACTGGGACGAACTCGGCCGCGACCCGGGCACCACGGCTGAAATCGGCCGGCACTGGCTCGAACGGGGCGACCATCTCGCGATGCGCGTGCCGTCCGTGGTGTGTCTGGCGGACTTTAACCTGCTGCTCAACCCGTTGCACCCCGCTATGGCCAGCGTGCGCGTGATCGGCAAAGAGCCGTTCAAGCTCGACCCGCGCCTTTTCAGCTAAGGATGGTGTTCAAAAGGCGTTATCACGTTGGCGCCCAGTTGACACATCGCGGACAGGCGAGACAATTTCTCAGAAACCGGTAGGCGGATTTTGGGCGAGCCCCGTAAACTGGCGCCAGGCTTCGAACCGGATCGCGAGTTGTTTTCGATAGAGCGAGGCGCGCAGCAAGTGTTGCCGGATCGGACCGAAGCACGACAGGAACGTCTGTGTACGATCGGGCAGTCGGAAACCGCGCATGCGGCGCTCGCGTTCACGCGTGGGCTGATGACTGTTCTCGGTACGGTTGTTAACGCGTGCAGCCGCTTTGACGAAGACGTGCTTCACGTTCGCCAGTTCCGGGATTTCAGCTTTCGCCGCGCGGTAACTGCCCAATTGATCGGTGACGATCGCTACCGACGCGTTGCCAAGGAGCCGCGCGTGCTGCTGAAGATGTCGAAGGCTGGCCACTGTCTGCGCACAAAGAGGCTTCAGCCGTTCAGGGAACGAAGCGAATCTCCTGCTTTATCGGGTCTTTCACCGGTCGTGAACCTACCTACGAAAAACTCCTAACCGCGCAAAAACGTGAGACGACGTAGGATGCCTCGGAACAGATTGACCGCAGGACAGCACCATGCATCCCTACTACGCAACCGCGCAGGACATCCCCGATGTGGAACGTCTTTTCCGTGAGTGCGACCTCCCCGTTGAAGGCATTCGTGAGCACATCGATCACTATTTAGTGTCGAGGGACAGCGGTGGCGTCATTGGATGCGCCGGGCTCGAACACTATGGCAAAGTCGGGTTCCTTCGGGGAATCGCCGTTGCGCGACGTGCGCGAATGGCGGGGCTGAGTGACTTTATCCTGTCCATCCTCGTCGCAGATGCGCGACAGCACGGGGTCGAGTCGCTGGTCGCGCTCTCCGACGGTGTCGCATCCTATTTCGAGAAAATCGGATTCACATCAGCAGACGCATCAGAGTTGCCTCCCGATCTACGTCGCTCGCTGGCGCGAACGTCGCCTCGCGTGGCGCTCAAGATCATGCAAGTCACGTTGTAGGCATCCACTGCAAGTTCTGATTTTCAGCGGCGGTGGAGTTGACCGAGCCGTAAGCTAAAATGTACCGCCCTGGTAATGCCGGGCGAAGCTATGGGACGCTTAGGCAAGGCCCTCGGCTTTCAGTGCAGCCTGGACAGCAGGGCGGGTTGCAACACGAGCGTGGAACGCAACCAAGATCGGCCAGAACTACATGGGCATCCAGACAAGCATGTATGTCGGCCCCGCGCGGATGGCATCGATGGCGACGCCGTACCAGGCTTTCATCATCGCCTATCCGATGAGTTTTCCCTGTCGACCGGCCATCGCTGCAACCCAATATTTACGATGTTTGCGTATCGTGGATACAGTCGATTGCGCGTGCCAACTGGGCTACCAGTCGATGCGATGTTTCTGCTCGGTTTCCTGATGCCGATCGTCGTCGTCTGCATGCAGGTACAGGCTCGTCGTGGTGAGCGATGCGTGCCCAAGGTTGTCGCGGATCATGCGCAGGTCGACGTTGCCGTCGGCCATGTGCGAACCCGCACTATGGCGCAGCCAATGCGCCGAGGCGCGATCGAGCTGCGCCGCGCGGGCAGCGTAATCCTCGCCGCGCAGGCGCAACTTTTCCGCCGCACCCGCGAAAATGCCCTTGACGATCGTGTGGAGGGCTGCACGCGTGAGGGGCTTCATGGACTTGCCGAGTGGCAGCACGAGTGGGATAGGCTCGCGTGGGGCCGGCAGGACCGGCAGACCGCGCTCGTGCCGGTAGCGTCCGAGTTCGACCATCATTTCGGCGGAGGCCGGCACCAGGCGCTCCTTTTCTCCCTTGCCGGTAATTTCGAGCCACCAGCGCTCGTGCCCGTCGGCATCGCGCCGGCAGAAAAAGTCTCCCATCGTGTTGGTGCTGACTTCCGTGATCCGCAGGCCGCCCAGGTAGAGCAGGGTGAACAGCCACCGCGCGCGCCAGTAGCGTTCGCGTTCGCGGTCTGTCTCGCGCGGCAGGCTGTCGATGTAGACCTTGACCTCCTGCCAGAGATCGCGCTCGAGAAAGCGCGTCACGCGCGGCGTGGCGCGCCGTGCCCGCTGGCGTGAGAGCGAGAGTGGGTTGCCGGCGAGGTAGCCGGCCTCGACGAGCCAGGCGAACAGGGCGTTGACGATCACGATGGCCTGACGCTGGCTGGTGGGGGCGAGCGGACCGTGGAACGGCCGCCAACGTGGATCGTGACGCGGGAACTTGCGGCCGCTGGCGACCCAGCGCCCGCGCGGTTGCGGATCGGCGAGAAAGCGCTGATACACGAGTAGGTCCTCGTGCGTGAGCGACGACAGCGGCTTGCCGAGCTCGACGAGTGACCACAGCAGCAGGCGCTCGGCTTCCTTGCGGTAGTTCTCGAAGGTGGTTTTCGTCTCGACGACGCGCGCGAGCCACGCGCGGATCGCGCTCAGATCGTCGTTGGCTGCGATCTGTCGCCGGCCCGGAGTGCGGTTGATGCCGTCCCGGCCATCCAGTGCGGCAGGAATTTCGAGTGCATCGAGTGGCCGTGGTGCGATCAGGGCAATCTGCATGGCGCGAGTATGACGTTGGGTGAGACACGGCGATTTTCGCATGACCATACCAAGGTTTCAACATTATACGGATAATGTCAAAATGTGAGCTTCAAAAGGTAGGAAACAAACGGTTTATGCAGTAATATTTATTGGAATTTGCTACTCCAGCTCCCCATGTCCAACGCGCCCCTTGACGAAATCCACCTCGCCGCCGAGATCGAGCGCCTCAAGGCTGCCTTTCCGCGGACGCGCGAGCTGTACCGCGAGGCCTGTGTACTGCTGTTCTTTCGCTTTGGCATCACGCCCACAGCGAACCGCCTTTACCAGCTGGTGCGCCGTGGCAGCATGAGCACGCCGGTGGCCGTGCTCGCGGAGTTCTGGACCGACCTGCGCGAAAAAAGCCGCATGCGGATCGAGCACGCGGACCTGCCCGAGGATCTGCAGGACGCAGCCGGCGAGCTTGTGGCCGCGCTCTGGAAGCGTGCCGCGTCGGCCGCTGAAGCATCGCTCGCCGCGCTGCGCGACGACGTCGAAGGGGCGCGCCGTGTCGCTGAAGCTTCGGTCGCGACAATACGGGCCGATCTCTCACGCACAGAAGCCGCACTCGAGCAACGCACGAGCGCTCTGCTCGCGGCACAGGTTCAGGTGAGTGAGCTGGAGCGGGCACTGGCCGCTGCCGGCGCGACACGCAGCGCGCTGGAAGGCGAAATTGCGCGCCTGCAGCAGGACGGCCGTGAGCGCGAGTCTGCGCTCGCACAGACTCGCGCTGATTTCGCGGCTGAACTCGACAAGCTGCGTGCCAGCGCCGAACTGGCAGAAACGCGTCTGCAGGCGACGGAGAAGCGTGCGTTGCTTGAGATCGAGCGCGAGCGCAGCGCGGCTTTACGCCTTCAGCGAGAACTCGAAAGCGCGCAGCAACGTGCAAGCCGCGACGGTGAACGTGCGCAGGGGGAGATCCAGGCCCTGCAAACGCAACTGGGTGATCTGCGCCATCATGCGGGCATGCTGGAGGGGCGACTGGCGACGCTGCAGGCGAACTACGATGCGCAGATCCAGGAAACCGTAGCGCTGCGACAGAAATCGACTAGTCCGGCGGGTAGCGCACCGGAGCGCCGCATGTCTCGCCGCGCCGGGCGTGCCGCCGGCGGTCCAGTGAAGTCCCTGCGTGGTAGCCGAAAACCTGCCGTCGGGACGTGAAATTGATCAAACGACAGCGGCGTCAGTCGGTCTGCCCGGAGATCGGCGCGTTGATGCGTTACGGACAGCGTGTTGTGCGCGTGGTGGCGGAAGCGCGCGGTGAGCGCGTGATCATTGAGTCGGTCGACGAGGACGGGAGATTTTTCCGCAGCACGGTGAAATGGGTCAACCTCTCAGCGCTTACCGCACAGTTGTTCTGATCGCGCGACGGTCGGCCAATGATACAAATTTTACTTCCGCAATGAACCAACTTTTACTTCGTCGGACGCTCGCGGATCGCGGCTTCCGGCGGCAGCCCCTTGTGGTCTGGTCGCTTGCTCGCTCCGCTGGCTTTCAGCCGGGCCCACATCGCGTCGGCCGCCGCATCGAGCAACTGCCGCACGTCGACACCGATTTGGTTCTTCTGCTGGTTTCCCATCGTGTTGGTCGGTAAGTGGAAGGCCCCCGTTCTGGCGGGACGTAAAGTACCCTACCCCCAATTTTACCCATTATTCGCAACGGTGCTAATACCGATTATCACCGTTGACTAGGCCGGGCGAGGGTGTCCAAAATTGTGTCCAAGGCAATCCAACTGCGATTACAATCGACCCATACTCTAAGGAACCCGGCCATGCAGACCCTTGGCAGCTGGAAACACGCGCCGCTTGCCTATGTCGCCGCCGAGCTGCGGCTCGCGAGCATCCTCAATCTCGATCCGTTCGCCGCGAGCCTGCAGGATGCGCTCGGCGCGCGCTTTCCGCGCCTGGTGCGTGGACAACAGTTCGGCTTCATCTTCGAGCCGCAGGGCGTGCGTCAGCAGGTCGCGCCGCGCTTCCACTTCCTGACCGCCGAGGCCGACGCCTGCGTGGTGCTGACCGCGGACGTGCTGGCACTGCACGTGACGCGCTACACCGATTCCGCCGCGTTCAGCGCACTGTTCACCGAGGTGGTCGCGGCGCTCGTGCAGGTACGGGAACACCAGTTCGTCGAGCGCGTCGGCCTGCGCTATTGGGACATCGTGCATGCCGAGGGCGGCCTCGGGGTTGCCGATTTCTTTGCCGCCCCGCTGTCCGCCTTGCTGGTGCCGGTCAACGGCGCGCGGCTGGCGCGCGATGTCCATGAGCTGACCTATGAAGTGTCCGGCCCGCCCCCGCACGTGGCGACCACGCGCCTGAGCCTCACCGCGCCGGTGGCGCAACCCCAGCCGCTCAATCTGATGCTGGTGCCCGAGCTGATCCCGTCGTCGCGGCTGCAGTCCACTCAGGAATTAGCAGCGACGGACTCGGCGGCGAAGGTCGGCTATCTCGACATCGATGTCTCGACCGAGATCAAAGCTGCGGTCGACGTGGCCCGCTTTGCCGGCGTGATGCGCGTCCTGCACGAGACCCAATCCGCGCTGTTCAAGGGGCTGACAAGCGCACGGGGGCAGGCCTATTGGAAAGATGGAGCGCAATCATGATCCAGCTGATTGACGCATGCGTGCCGGTATGGTCGCCCGCATGGTGGCCACTCGACGACTTTGCGATCTCCACCGGCGGGGCGATCTCGATGTCCAGCGTGGCGCCGGACGTGATTTCGATCGCGGCGGGCTATCGTTCCGCCTCGGACCAACCGGCTGAAATTCGGATCGATGAGGAGGCGTTGCCGGTCGAGTACTATGCCGCCTACACCCGCCACCTTCGGACGCGGGTGGCCCCGTCGTCGGCCGTGCCTGCTCGCGCCGTGCCGCTGCGCGAACGGCTGATGGCCGTGAAGGCGGGTCTTGGGTTGTCGACGAAGGAGCTGGCCGAGTCGCTACGCTGCGTGCGCGCTTCCGTGTACAACTGGCTGGATCCGTCCCATCAGGGACAAGTCAACGATGACGCGATGGAGCGCCTGGCGGCGCTTGAAAAGCTCACGAAGATCTGGAACGCCTACGGAGTCGGCGCGTTGGGCGGTCATCTGCACGGCATGGCGCTGGAGGGCGAGGACGGTCGAAGCCTGTTCGCGCTGCTGAAGGAGGCGCCGATTGACCTCCCGCGCTGCGAAGCGGCGCTGCGCGCGATCGCCGATCAGTGCCGCGCGCAGATCGCGGCGTCGCGCCGCGTCGACGACCTCGTCGCGCGCGGCTTTGGCGTCTGAGAGGTCACGATTGGACGAGACCCGCAACCCGCCCGCGATTGGTAGCCGACTCAACGACAAGGGATGGCAGCAAGGCGCGATTGCCGGGGCGGCTGCGACCGCGACGGTGGTCGCAGCACTTCGGCGGCAGGGGCGCGATGACCTTGCCGATCAGCTCGAACGAGGTGACGCGTGTGCCATCGCGATCAGCCAGACTTGCGACATCGTCTGCGTGTCCGATGAGGCCGAGCCGTATCTCGAATTTGCGGTCGCGGCGATCCGCGCGGGGGCGCCCAACCCCCAGGACACGTTTCTGAAAAGCTTTCGCCGCTTCGCGGCACGGCTCACCGACGGCGCCCGGCACCTGACGTTTCGCCCGTGGGATCGCTGTCTGGTGGGCCGCGCCGCGCTGGTTGACGCGACCCCGTCGGACGATCTCGCGATCGACCGACGCGCCTGCCAGGATCTGGTCGACTGGCTGACGATGCGCTACAAGCGGGCCGCGCTGCCCGATGCGTTCAACGAGCGCCTAAAGCGGTCCGGCGCCGAGGACAAGCTGCGCAAGGCGCTGGCTGCCGCGCCGGCGATCACGGAGATCTTCCTGCTGCTGAACCCGCGCCACGCGGAATTGACGGATGAATCCGTCCCGTACCAGTGCGACGTCGTGTTGCTGTGCCGACGCGATGTCTACACAGACAGCGCGGTGCGTGAGGCGATCGAGCCTGTGGTGCTCGAGTTCGAGACGATTCTGGCCGCCGTGCCCGGTATCGAGGTGGAGAACGTCCACCTGCGCGGCGAACACGATTTCAGCCGCCACGCAATGCGCGAATACGACCGCTGGCAGTTCGATGACGTGTCCTATGCAGCCGACTATCGAGCGACCAAGAATCCGTCTTCGGCGCAACGGACGCATGCCTACTCCGTGGAATCGTCTCGGGGTACCGGTCAGCCCAAGGCGGACTGATCACGCGGACCGGCGGTGCTGCAACGGCCGTGCATTATCACGCTTGAAATGACTGCGCCGTGCGATTGGGCTAGCCTCAGCCTCTTTCCAACTTATTTAGAAATAAAGATTCGGATAGTTGACAAACTCGTGGCAGACCTGTGGCCGGTTCGGCCGATTTGGCCGCCTTCGGCGCGTTTGGCAGTCTGGACGGCCGAGGGGGAAGCGGGTACGTGCCTCATGGTTTCCACGGGGGGCATAGGCCCTGATCTTTTGCGCGAGCGCCCTGGGGAGTGCGATCGCACAGATTGCTATCCTTTGGACGCTGCGTCACGGTGCCCATCTATACGCAGGATGCGCGCTTTGTGGGGCAATCTCACATCGGTCACAGTCGGCAGCGTGGGACTGCGCCTTTTTCACATTCCCGCCCGCCCAACGGTCCAGACGTAGGACCCGAGGCAACAGGTCTGGTTTCAGCGAATACTGCAACGATCTCGCATACACCCGGGAGGCCATTTCGCTCACGTGTCGCACATTCTGCTCGTGCTGCGATTGCCGAGCCACGTCAGAAGGCATTAAAGTGCTTTCGCAATTGCTTCGACAGGCTTCATACCGGCACCAAAGCGCTCGATGCTCGCACGGTGCTCCTTGAGCGCTCCATATGGAAGGTACTTGATGCCGAGTTCGCTGACCCGCGAGAACGCCGGGCGAGCCAACTGGCTTCGCACGTCGTTTTCCCGTGCGTCCGGGGCGACCAAGTAAAGATGCCGTTGTGCAGACGTGACGGAGCCGAGTGCAAGATCGAGCAGGCGGACAATGCCCGAATAGATTGAGGTCGTATGCTCGACCTCGAACGCCGCAGCGACGGACCCGTCAGGATCAAGCCATATCACGTCGATGAGCGGCACTGTATCCGCTCCATTGATGCTAAGCGAAGCGGGCAGCTCAGCCACGCATCCGTCCGCGAGTTTGCCGCCAGCATACGGGCGCGAACGGTCGTTGGTCGCGATCCAGACCCGGAAGCCGAGCGCGTGCCCGAGATCACGCAACCAGCCCTGAACCTCGGTATGAGTGGCGTCCTGCTGCCGGTTTGCTTCGAGTTGCTTCATGAGCACAGCCGACTGCGCACGCACCGCGTCCAGATCCTTTATCCAAGCGTCGTGCGAAGCGGCGTCGCCGTATGCAACCGGTGGCAACGGGTAGCGGTCCATGCCGACATCGAACAGAAAGCCAGCAATGGCGCCAAGGTCGTTTGACAGCAGCGTTCGATGTTCGCGATTCAGACCAAGAATGCCCTCGCGCATCGCCAGATAGTGATCCCAGCGCCCCAGTTTCACGTTCGCCCGCATGATCGCATTGAAGCCCTTTACGATGGCGGTATTGAACGGGCTGACAAGCGTCGGGTGTATGAAATACAGCAGATTTGCCACTGCCGGCCCCAGCCCCTTTATGCCGTGGGAATCCAGCATCCGGATCGCGGAGAGAACTTCTTCCGATTCGTTGCAGCAGTCACATGTATCAAGCAGTTTGCCGAACGCACGCTGGTTTGCCGGATTCTCGTAGATATCGGGGATGCGCAGCTTCGGCTTCCAGAGAAATGCATGATCGGCGCCCTTGAATATCTGGCGCTGCTCCGCAACCGATGCAACAACCGTCTCTAGCGTGGAGCCGCGGTATGCATTCCCGAAAGTGCCGGCTTCGATTTCCTTCACGACCTGCCGGATGCCTTGGCGAATCGAGCGGAAGTTCTTCAAGCGCTCCGGCCACAAAAACCATGTCTGGAAAGTCCCTGCAGGGTCTGTCTTCCAGTGTTCAATCAGCGTACGAAGGGTGTCCATGTTCGTGTGTGCTTGTTTCTGTTGCCGCTGCGAGTCTATCACTAGGCGTGCGTCGGTCCTGCGCACGCACTGCCCGTCGCTCCGCGACTGCCAATGCCCGAACTTTTGTCTCGCGATGGGAACGTCCCCCGTTAGCGGGAAAAGCCTTGACCTTCCCAGCGCTGGAATGTCGAAAATAAAACTGTCTTACCAACAAACGGAGTTTCAACATCGAACTGCAAGTACCGGATATGACCTGCGGACACTGCTCTGGCGTGATCGCGGGGGCCGTGCAGGTCGTCGCTCGCGGGCGAAAGTCAAGCTTGATCCACATCAAGCACGCCGAACCCACAATTGCTACGGTGAGGCTGTTTTGCCAATGCAAGGTGCCGGACCTCTGCAGGTGCCCTTCTGCCAAGTGCCGCACTGCCACTCCCCGTGAATGGAGAACGGATCAATGTCTGAAACCGAGGTGAACTTGCCCGTGCAGTCCACCGCACATTCGAAACGCAGCAAGGCGACGCCTGCGCCGCGCGAGTCTGCCATGGTCTCACCGCCTGAGGGACTGGCTGGAACGGAAACTGATAACGCCCTCCGGGACGCGCTGGATTATCTGCGCGACTTCACTGAACGCAGCGTGCTGTTCTGGGACGCATTGCGGGAGCGGGCTGATAACATGATCGGGCACGAGCGCGCGGGAAAGCCGCCGCTCCTCGACTTCGACCATGAGTTGCTGCTCGATGCGCGCCGTTTCGAGCGCCCAGCCAATTACGCACTGCTGCGGATCACGCGCGCCGGCGACGTCTGCTTCGACGCCTGTTTCGATCCGTCGAAGCCGCCCGTCGTCATCGTCGATCCTCGTGCCGGGCACGGCCCCGGCATCGGCGGCTTCAAGCGCGACTCCGAAGTGGGCATGGCCATGCACGAAGGCCATACGGTGTACTTCGTTACTTTCTTTCCAGAGCCCTGTCCGGGCCAGACGCTCGCCGACGTGCTGCACGCACTGAGGCGATTCGTCGGGGAAGTCGCGCGACGGCACCCCGGCAAGCCGCCGGTCCTGTACGGTAACTGCCAGGCGGGCTGGGCGATCACGCTGCTTTCAGCCGACTGCGAAGGGCTTGTCGGCCCGGCGGTGCTCAACGGCTCACCGCTTTCCTACTGGGCAGGTGAGTCCGGCGTGAATCCCATGCGCATTGCCGGCGGGCTGGTCGGCGGTGCCTGGCTCACGCACCTGCTTGCCGATATGGATGCCGGCCGCTTCGACGGCGCGTGGCTCGCGGCAAACTTCGAAAACCTGAAGCCGGAAGCGGTCTGGGACAAGTACGCAAACCTGTTCACCCATATCGACACCGAGCGCGAGCGCTTTCTTGAATTCGAGCGCTGGTGGAACGGCTTCTACTTCCTGAGCCGGGAGGAAATCCTCGCCATCGTCGAAAATCTGTTCATCGGCAACCGGCTGGAGGAGGGAAAAGTCCGGATTTGCGAAGACTGTGTCGCCGACCTGCGGCGCATCCGCAATCCGCTCGTGATCTTCGCGTCCTGGGGCGATAACATCACGCCGCCCCAGCAGGCGCTGGGGTGGATTCCGGCGGTCTACCGGAACACCGATGATCTCAAGGCGGCCGGGCAGCGGATCGTCTACCTGACGAACCCTCATGCCGGCCATCTGGGACTCTTCGTATCGGCGAGCGTGGCACGCCTCGAGCATCGGGCGATTCTCGAAAGTCTCGAGGAGATCGAGTCCCTTGCACCGGGCCTCTACGAGATGAAGATCGACAATCCCACGGGAAATCCGGATTGTCGTCAACCGCAGTACGCCGTGCGCTTCGAGGAACGACAGGTCCAGGATCTCGACTTTGGGACACCTCACGAAGCGTTCGAGCATGTGCGCCAGCTCTCCGAGCTGAACGAGAGCGCATACCGCACGTTCATCAGTCCGCTCGTGCGCACCTTCGCCAATCCGTGGAGTGCCGCGATGCTGGAGTGGATGCATCCGATGCGAACCAGTCGTTACATGTTCTCGGAAATGTTCAGCCCATGGATGAACGGTATCGCCCAGCTCGCCAGACTGCTGGAAAAGCGCCGCACACCGTTACCCGCCGGCAACCCCTTCCTTGCGCAGGAACGGGCCCTCATCCAGCAGGTTTCTGAAACCATTGTGACGGCACGCGGGCAACGTGATGCAGCTGAGGAGCAGGCTTTCTCTCTGCTGTTTGGCTCCCTCGCGACACCGGCTCGCGCCAAGGCATAGCATCGTGATGCAGACACCGCGGTCCCTGCATCAGCTTGTGGACAAAGCCCGCTCCCTTGCCCCCATCCGCGTTGCGGTAGCGGGCGCGGAACAGGACCTGGTCATCGAGACGATGCGCGAAGCGCAGGAGCAGGGATGGATTGAACCGCGCCTCGTGGGCGTGTCTCAGGCCATTCAGCAGCTTGCCTGGTCGGCCGGATGGCGGGTGCAGGACGAGTGGATCGCACCTGCCGAGAGCGATGGCCACGCGGCGGCCCAGGCGGTGGAGCTGGTGCGTCGTGGTGCTGCCGATGTCGTGATGAAGGGGCGCCTGCATACCGATACGCTGATGCACGCGCTGCTCGACGCTGAACGGGGACTGCGTGTGCCGGGCCTGCGGGTCAGCCATCTGTTCGTGATCGAGGTGCCCTCTCATTCGAAGCTGCTCGGTGTCACCGATGCTGCTGTCAACATCACTGTTGATTTCCACCGAGTCTTAACCCACCGATTTCATCTAAATCTGACCCACCCCGAGACAGCGTAGTACATCTATTCCGGTGTGGATAACTCTTCGTTACCCGCTGGTTTT